>CAZKUN010000235.1:0-14057 GCA_964555935.1 uncultured Armatimonadia bacterium
CGACGACGCGCCGGGAGTGCCTACTTACATCGCAACCTACGACCACGCCACCGGCGAGGTTGGCGAGAAGGTCCTGCTCGCCCACGGCGCGCCGGTCAATGACGTGCACAACGTGCCGGCAGTTGTCCAGGACAGCGAAGGGTACATCCACGTCGTCAGCGGCGCGCACGGCAAGCCGTTCCACTACCGCCGCTCTCTGAAGCCCAACGACGCCTACAGCGGCTGGACGGATCCAGTCGAGGTGCTTTCCGCGGGCTATGTTTCAGACCAGACCGATGCGGATGGCGAGGGGCGACAGACGTACATATCTCTGGTTTGTGGACCAGATGACACGCTGCACATCGCCTACCGCCAGTGGCGCTACAACGCCGACGAGCACATGCCCGGCAACGTCTATGCCGCGCTCTCGCACCAGAGCAAACCCAAAGACCGTAAGTGGAGCGAGGCCCATCCGCTCGTAGTCCCGCCCGTCGCGGGTTACTCGATCTACTACCACAAGCTGACCATTGACCGGCGCGGCAGGCTGTATCTGTCCTACAACCACTGGACCAACGATACGAGCTACCAGAGCGAGTTCCCGGACCGATACCACCACCGGGCCGTCATCACGAGCAAAGACGGCGGCCAGACCTGGAAACTGGCCGAGACGAGCGACTTCGCGGAGGGCATCAACTGAGATGGGGCCCAGCACGGGTGGACCCAGCAAGCCGGCCAAGTACGCCTGCGCGTTCATCGCTGGGCTAGCTCTGGCGTGCGTCGCCGCAGTGCTCAGCCGCCAGGCCCAGGGCCTCCCGGCGCCGACTCACCGTCTGCTGATGGCCGCCTCGACAGGTTTCGTGTTAGTAGGACTCATAGGGGGCGCGTTGCGCTCCACCTACGGACGGCTGATGCTGGCCGGGCTATTGCTCTGCTGGCTGGGCGACTACCTGGGGCCGGATCACTTCCTCGCCAGTCTCATCGCGGCATTCACGACGCGTGGACTGTCGCGTGGCCGGTTCCTCATCACGAGCGGAGCATTCGTCCTGTTTGACATCGTGATAGGAATCTGGCTATTCCCGCACGTGGAAAACGCGATGCTCTTGCCCGTCCTGGTCTACATGCTCCTCATCACGCTCATGGCCGGGGCGGCCGGAGCCATCCAGAGCGGCCGCGGACGGTCGATGCTCCTGATCGCGGGCGCCATTTTCTACGTCTCGGATATCTTCGTCGCGCGATGGCACTTCGTCGTCGATGACGCCGCCAATGCCTACTACTGCTACCCGCTCTACTACGCAGCCTGTCTCATGCTCGCGTTTAGCATCCTGCTGTATCGGCCTGACGACCTCGTAGAACCGGAGTGACAGCATGTCGACTCGAATCGCGCTCTCAATCATCGCCATGGGGAGACTCTCAATGGCCTCCGCCGAGACCCTCACCTTCGACTGCGGGCCGCTGCAACTTGGATTCGACTCCGAGAACGGGCAGTGGATCGCGCTGGCGGCCGCGGACGGTGAGAACCTGCTCTCCGATGCCGCGCCCGACATCACAATCGAGGCGGATGGGCTTCCGTCGCCCGATGTCTGGCGGGCCTCTCCTCCAACAGCCCAGCGCGATGGCGATGACTGGCTCGTATCAGTGCCCCGCGAGGCTGAGAACTGGCAAGCGGCGATGCGCTACCGCGTCACGCCCGAGGGCTGGCTGGGCCGCTCGTTGACGCTCACATGGACCGGCGACAATCCGCAGAAGCTCTGGGGCGTGGCACTCCGCGCTCCCGGCATCGCTCTCGCCGATGACGCCGTCTGGTGTCTGCCCGGAAACTACGCCTTCGCTGAGCACCGAATCGCCGATGCCCTCGAGGGCCGCTCGACCCGCGAGCAGGGATGGACCTGGTCCGATACGGGCGCCGCCCATGCCTACTCCGAGGCCCGTCAGCTTGGTATCGTGGGGTCGTACACCTGCACTCTCGACCACGCGTGGGCGCGCGTGGATGAGGCCGATGGAAGCGTCGCCCTGACTCACCGATTCGACACCATGGGCATCCTCCAACCCCGTGATTCCGTGGAAATCGGCGTCCAGTGGTTCGGCGTCGTATCCGGCGACCGCGAGGCGCTCCGCGAATCGGCCGGCGCCATCGCCGACCTCGCCAACGCCGGTCCGCCGGCGGACCGCCCGGCCTGGCTAGACGGCGCTGTCATCGAGGAACTCCACCCATGGGGCCGACTCGAAGCCTGGCATGGCGGGGACCGCGGCAGTCGCATGCCTGACATCGAAGCGCAATTGCCATACCTGCGCGATCTCGGCGTTGATGGCATCTGGTTACTCCCCGTCACCAACAAGCCGCCGTGGGTCTACTTCCTGCCGGAGTTCCGGACGGTGGACGAGACGGTCACAACCGAGGAGCAACTCCGCTCGTTCATCGCCACCGGCCACGAACTCGGCATGCGGACGCTCATGGACCTGGTCACCTACGGGATCAACCCGAAGAGCCCCGACATCGCGAAGCTCCCCGAACACGTCTGGAGTCGCGACGAGGCCGGCGAGATCCAGCTCGCATGGAGCGATACGGTTCAGTGTGCCGACCTCACCGAGCCGGACTGGAACGACCACATTGTCGATCTGACCTCATGGTGGGTGGGTGATTTCGGCGCCGACGGATTCCGGCTCGATTGCGGCGGCGGGGGCCAGAAGCCCAATTGGAAGCCTCGAACCGGCGCGCGCGCAAACGCAACGATGCAGGCCGGCGGGATCCGCCAGAATGCGCTGATACGCGCCGCCATCCGCGATGCAAACCCCGACGCCGTTCTCATGCCCGAAGCGGGCCAGACCGGCTTCTTCCAGTCATGCGACATGCTGTTTGACTACCCGCTGTACATGGTCTGCCGCGAGATCACGAACGAGCCCGATACGGGCAGATGGGTGCGTCAGGCCCGCGAGTGGCTCGCCGCTCAACAGATGACCCACTCGCCAGGGCAGCAGGCATCTCTCGTCCGATTTCTCGAGAACCACGACACCGTCGCCGCGCAAGATTTCTGGGGGGTCGGGCCGTCTCAGGCGATGACGGCGCTCTGCGCGTTCATCCCCGGCGTGCTGCTATTGCACCAGGAGCAGGAGATTGGATTCGCGCCCGAACTCAGGAAGTGGCTCCGCGTGCGACACGACCTTGAGGAACTCCGCTCCGGTACAGCCGATTACCGCGGCGTCACCGCGAGCGACCCAAACGTGTTGGCATTCACGCGGTCGAGCAGCGACTCGCGTTCCGTGGTCGCAATCAACTTCGGCGCGACTGACGTTCGATGCAAGCTCGACCTCTCGGCGCTCGGAACGGTACCAAGCACGGGGGTCGACGCCACCAACCTGCGCCTCGTCGCGCTCGACAGGCCGGTGGCCATCTCCGCGTATCGACCTGTCGTCATCATGTTGCGCGACGACATCCAGCCGCCGCAGCGTGGACCGGCCCGCCCGGGGCGGGATGCGGAACCACTGGTCTCGGGGCGAGAGGTCGTCGACCTCGACGGCGGCACCAAGCGCCACGTCATCCGCTTCGCGCCGGTGAGCGAGTGGTTCGTCCGAACCGACGAGGGCATGCTGCGGGATGGGTTCATCGACCGGCACCGCAAGCACCGCGACACCGAGACCCACGTCGACGCCACGATCCCCCTCTGGCGTTGTTGGCGGCCGCTTGAGCAAGGGTACTGGGACGGCGACGGTCCGGCGATCCTTGGGATGGTGTCGGCCGATGGTCGGGCGACGGAAGTCCGCATTACCGATGAATCCACCGTGAAGCGCGCGCGCATCGTCGATGACTCCTCCATCGGCGAGCAAGCAGAAATCTGGATCGAGACCGGATCCGACGCGGAACCATTCACCGTCACCGAGCACCCCTTCGGCGCGCCGATCCTCGCGCGATTCGTGGCGCGTGCCGCAGAGGCGCCGAGCCTCGTTGATGTCGACGCGCTCTGGGTCAAGGCCCGCAACGATCACTACGAGCTTGCGCTCTCGCGCCGTCACGGGGGCACGATCTACGACCTGCGCCCTTCCGGCGGGGAGAGATCGCTGATCGCCAGGTCTTCGGAGGTCTACACGGACTGGGGGCTATACGAGAAGAGCCTGCATGTCGCGACCGAGTGGGAGGCTACGCCTCGGCTCTCCGTCCGCGAACGCGATGGTGCCACCGAGATCACCTTCACCGGCCACTTGCGGCGGCCGGCGTGGAACGGCGTCCATGCGGGCCACATCATCGAGCCGAACACGGTCTACCGACTCACGTTCACGGTGGATGACTCGCCGACCATTGGCGTGACTGTGGGCATCACGCCATCGGTGGAACGCGCCGATGCCGAGGCGTTCGTGGCCTACCGAATCCCATTCGCAGGCGTGACGTCCTGGAGCGCCGCCGGACAGACGGGGAACGTCGGCGACCAGCGAGGCGAGCGCGTCTTCCAGGCCGGGCAACTCGACAGCCTCGACGACCTGACCATGTCCCTACAGCACGCTGACGGGACGCTGACTGTCTCATCCATCACCGGCGATCCCGCCCCGCCGCAGAACCCGTTCCTGCTCGATGCCGGCGATGCGTTTCATCTCTTCTTCGCGATGCTGAACGGCCAGACGGTCACCCTCCCCGCGGGCGAGGAGCGCGCGTATTCATTCGACCTGACGGTCGAAACACCATGATCGGGAGCCCTCCCCATGTCCATCGCTCTTCTTGCCATAGCGTCCGTCGCCCTAGCCCAGCGTACGGAATTCCACGTGGCGCCGTCGGGCAACGACGCCTGGTCCGGAGCGCTCGCGACGCCGAACGCGGCTGGTGACGACGGGCCCTTCGCGACGATCCATCGCGCCCAGACTGCCGCGCGGGAAGCCGACGCGGCCGTGACGGTCAACATCGCCGGCGGGACGTACTTCCTCGATGAGCCGCTTCGGCTCGCGCCCGAGGATTCTGGGACCACCTACGCCGCCTACGACGGCGAGCGGCCGACCATCAGCGGCGGCGTCGCGCTGTCTGACTGGGCGATCGATGGTCAGGGCCGGTGGCAAACGCGGATCGCGGAAGTTGGGAGCGGCAAGTGGAACTTCAGCCAGCTGTGGGTCAACGGGCAGCGCCGCTACCGGCCCCGATTGCCGAAACAGGGCTACTACTACATTGCGGGCGACGCGTCCCCAACCGTCGGCTCGCAGGGCGTGGGTCACGACCGCTTCCGCTTCCAACCGGGCGACATCCCCGCCGATTTGGCTGCGATTGTCGACGTGGAGGTCCTGCCGTTCCATCTCTGGGGCATGTCGCGGATGCACGTCGCGGAGGTCGATCCAGAGCGGAGCGTGGTCACTTTCACAGCCCCCACCTGCAACACGTCATGGTGGGCCGCGCTGCCGACGGGACACCGATACATCCTGGAGAATGTGGCCGACGCGCTCTCAGAGCCTGGCGAATGGTACCTCGACCGGGCCGCCGGCACGTTGACGTACATTCCCCTCCCAGGCGAATCGCCCGAGACGTCCACCGTGATCGCTCCCCGTCTCCCGCATCTCGTCGGCCTAGCGGGCGATATCGAGACAGGTCTGTGGGTGGAGGATGTTCACTTCCGAGGCATCACCTTCGCTCACACCAACTGGAACGCGCCTGCGCGCGGCCACAGTTTCCCCCAAGCCGAGGTGAACCTCGGCGGCGCGATCCGCGCGACGGGTGCCCGCGACTGCTCGCTTCAGAGCTGTAAAATCACCCATGTCGGCGAGTATGCCATCGATCTTGCCGAGGGCTGCAAGAAGTGGTCGGTGAGCGACTGCGCGATGACCGACATGGGCGCGGGCGGCATCAAGATCGGCTCACAAGCCTATTCCGATGACGAAGAGCGCGTCGCGAGTGACATCACCGTCAGCGATTGCCTCATCGCCCACGGCGGGCGGATTCACCCGGCCGGCATCGGGGTGGCGATCCTGCACTCGCCGGGCAACGTCATCAGCCACAACGACATCCACGACTTCTACTACAGCGGGATCAGCGTCGGTTGGCAGTGGGGCTACGCGCCCAGTCACGCCCACCACAACACGATTGAGGACAACCATGTCCACGACCTCGGACACGGCATCCTCAGCGACATGGGCGGCATCTACACGCTCGGCCCGTCCGAGGGCACCGTCATCCGCGGCAACGTGTTCCATGACATCGAATCCTACTCCTACGGCGGCCGGGGCATCTACTTCGACCAGGCGACAACCGGCATCCTCGCCGAGAACAACCTCGTCTACCGCGCGAGGGTCGGTTCCTACTGCCTGCACTTCGGCAAAGACAACCGGGTGGTCAACAACATCTGGGCGCTCGGGCGTGAGGGGATGATGGAGCCCGTCCGCAAGGAGGACCACCACCAGTTCGACTTCGAGCGCAACATCGTCTACTGGCGCGAGGGTCCGTTCATGATCAGCAACTCCGCCGGTGAGAACTACCGCTTCGCAAGCAACCTATACTGGAATCCCGACAATCCGCAGTTCAGGATCGGACCACACACGTTCGCCGAGTGGCAGGCGCTCGGGCAGGACGAGGGCACGATCATCGAAGATCCTCTCTTTGTCGATCCCGAGAACGGCGACTTCACCTTGCGGCCCGGATCGCCCGCCGAGAAGATCGGCTTCGTCCCGTTCGATTACGCTCAGGCCGGACGCACGGCCGCGGCCACTCAGTGGGACTATGCAGCCGTCTCTCCGGCCTTCCCCACGCCTCCCGCGGATGCCCCGTCGCTGCCCTTCTTCGAGGACTTCGAACTCGCGGCCGTCGGCGACAAGGCCCCCGGTTTCACCACGTACGAGGACGCCGACCTGAAGGAGGCAACGGCGCGCGTGACCGACGAGACAGCTGCGTCGGGGAGCCAGAGCCTGAAGCTGACCGACATGCCCGGACAGAAGAACACGTGGGACCCGCACGTTACGCATACGCGCGGCCACGGCGAGGGGCTGACCCGTGGCAGCTTCGACGTCCGACTCGAGGACGCCATCGTCTTCTACCACGAATGGCGGACGCCAGGGCATCCGTACATCTCGGGGCCATCGCTTCGGGTCCGCGGCGACCGCATGTTGCGCGCGAATGACCAGGACCTCGCGCTCGTGCCGGTCGGCGAGTGGTTCCACATCGAGATCACTTGCGAGCTGGGCGACAGGGCGATAGGCGAATACTCGCTCACTCTCACGCTTCCCGGCGAGGCTCCGCAGCAATGGGACGCCTTGCCCTGCAGCCCGGAGTTCACCAATATGGGCTGGTACGGCTTCTGCTGCGAGGCCACCGACGCCGGCACGATGTACCTCGACAACATCCGCATTGAAAGGCCTGATGATGAGGAGTAGTCCTGTTGTTCTTATGACGGTGCTGGCCGTTGCCGCGCCGGCTCAACAGCTCCTGCCCGGCGATGATGACGTGGTCGTCAAGGAGTGGTCCTTCGACACGGACGCGGAGAGCTGGGCGCCGCTCAACAACCTCGCGGACTTCACGCTCACCGACGGCGTCTTGCGTACGCGGGCCACCGGCGACGACGCGGCGCTTGGCGTCACGGCGGCCGGTGTCGACTGCGCCAGCGTCAGCCATCTCGTCGTGCGCATGAGGAGCACGCAGGCCGGCACAACGCAGGTCTACTTCACCACGTCCGAGCACGCCGACCCGGCCCAGAACGCCATCCCCATCTTCGGCGTCGCGGGCGACAACGAGTTCCGGACCTACGAAGTCGCGGTGGCGGGGATCACGGGGTGGAGCGGGACGCTGGGCTTGCTCAGGCTCGACCCTGTCAACGGAATGGGTACCTCGGCCGAGATCGAGATCGACTTCGTCCGTCTCATCAGGAAGGCGCCGCGCCTGGAACTCGTCAGCTTCGCGCCGGATCGCGTGTGGGTGAGGCCCGGCGAAGAGGTCACGCTCACGCTGGTGGTGCGGGACACGACACGCGGGCCGGAGATCCCGCTGAAGCTGATCGTCAGCGAAGCATCCGGCACGGGCGGTCGCCTGGCGCACGATCCGGAGAACGGGACCTACTCTAGGGCCTTCACGGTGCAACCGAGCGGCCCCGTGACACTCTACCACGGGAAGGCGATGTCTGACGCGGGGAGGGCAACATCGGGCCCGCGTGGGCCGTCGACGACCCTTCTTGTGTGCGAGACTCAGGTGTTGGCGCTGAGCAAGGCCCGCCTGCCACAACCTCCGCGGAAGGCTGGCGTGACAAACACGAAGCTCGGGGTGGCAATCTCCACGGGCCAGATGTGTATCGATCTCATCGAGGGTGACCGGGGGCTCGCCGCCGGCGTAGTGAGGGCCCGATCAGGCGCCGGCGAATGGCGCGTCGCAGGCGTGTTGGCGCCGCTCATGACGGAAGCGGTGCAGGAGAGGGCTCCGTGTTGGCTGGCGGGCGAGTTGAGGGTCGACTCGCGGACGTACCGGTCGGTCGACTTGGTGGATACCCGCCCACAGTGGAATGACGTACGGGTCCGATTCGAAGTGGAGCCAGGCAGACCGACCATCCGCGTGGTGTCATCGCTGAATGACAAGTGGCAATACCCGGTGCTGCGCTTCTCCGGCCCAACACTGCTCGCGGGTGAGGGCTCGTTCGGAGAACGGAAGGACTGCGCGCTGTTCCCGGGGATCGAGTTCCTCGAGGCCGACCAGCGTTCATCGAGTACCGAGGCGGTCGGCGACTCCCTCGGTTACCGTCCCGTTCCGCCGCCATACCAGATCACTGTTCCGCTGATGGCGGTCGAGGCGGGCGGCGTTCTTTGCGGGCGCATGTGGGACCCGCTGCAGAAGTGGGACGGCGAGCACGACATGCCGCTCGCCGAGTTCGCCTCGCCGAACTTCCTCGACGAGCAATCGAACCACCTGATGTCGACCTTCGTGCCCGGTTCCCCCGAATGGACGGCGCCCAATACGCGTGAAGCGCAGACGCCATACGAGATGAGACCGGGCGGCTCTGTCGTCATTGAGGAGCACATCTTCGCCGTCGCGGGCGGAAGGATCACCGATGCCGTTCCGCTGTGGTACGAGACATACGATCTGCCTGATCCGGTTGAGGTAGCAAAGCCGCTCGAGGCGACGCTCGACGACCTCATGGAGGGCTGGGCGACGACGTGCTACGATTCTGAGACCGACGAGTTCGTGAACCACTGGCGCGCGGGCCTGACGCCCGCGGCGTCGCCAGGGCTCAAGGCGGCGATGCTCACCCACCACCTCCGCACCGGCGAGACGCGTTGGATCGAGAGATGCCGCGTCGATCCGGCCACGCGCTATGTCGATCTCCTTGGCTCGTTCTTCGATGGCTTCGGCGCGGGCGACCCTCCGGGAACGATTGCCACTCAAGCGCAGGATGGATCCTGGCCGTATGAGGTCACTCCGGAGATAACCGAGCGCACGGAGGGATTCACCGGCGGCAAGCGCCACGATCTCGGCGAGGACGGCACCACGTGCGCGGGCCTGATCGCCGTCAACGCGCTTGGGATTCTCTCCCACGCCGCCCAGACCGGCAACGCCGAGTCCGAAGCCTCCGGCCTGAGGGCCCTCGAGGCCATCACGCGCTATCAGGCGCCGGACGGGGCTCAGACCTGGGAAGTACACAAGGACATCGGCGACATCTACGCGGCCGCGCTGATCGTCGATTGCTTCCGTCTCGGCTACGAACTCACGGGCGACCGCCGTTGGCTCGATGAAGCCACCTACTGGGCTTACACGGGGCTGCCTTTCCTGTACTCGTACGATGTGCCTGGCACGGGCGCCGGCGCGATGGTCAGCATCCCCGGCGATCCCCTCACCGATGGTGACGATCCGCTTCAGGGCACCCACCCGTCGAGCGTCGTCTTCAAGAACCCCGATCGCGAAGTCGCTCGGTATGCGAGCATTCCCGTCTTCGGCACCTCGTTCTACGTCGTCTCGTGGTTCGGGAATCCGGTGCAGTGGTGCGGGCTGTGTTGGGCCAGCAGCGTGTACGATCTGCTGGAGCACGTCGACGACCCGCTGCTGAGGCACGTGGCTGATGGCGTCGTTGCGAGCGGCTGTCAGCAGACCTTCGACAAGCCGCCCGTCGTGGGCCTGCTGCCGGACACCTGGCACTTTGGCAACAACATGATCCACCCCGCATTCATCGGACCCGTACGCGTCGAGACGCCGCTTCGCAAGGCCCTGAACCGCCCAAGCTTCTCCGGCGCAACCATGCGCGTGGTCCGCGGGCCTAATGCCCGCGCGCACATCACCTCGCGAGCGAGCATCGCTGGCGACAGGCTCACCAGAGGACGGCTCAGCTTCAGTCTGACCTACCCCGAGGGCCAGATCAGCGAGACGGCGATCCTCGGGCTCGACAAGCCCAAGTCCATCCGCGTCGACGATCGCGACCTGCCCATCGTCGCTGACCTCGAGCAGGCGGACGAGGGCTGGAGATACGCCGCGGACGCCGGCCGAATCGACATCCGCGTGCGGCAAGGCCGCCCGATCGCACAGGTCCTGTGCGCTCTCTGACGTGTATTATTTATGGTAATGGAGGAATTTTCGCTGATGGCAGACAACTACATTGCCAAAGAACCCGTTTGAGTGTAACAGACGCACTCATGGCTACATCTAAGTCCAGGTGAGGATACGTTCCGTCCGACGCGCCGGACCGATCCGCATCTGAACCATGAAGCTACGCTCACAGCATATCGAACGGTAAACCACACCTATAGGGAGTGATGCACGATGGGCGTAGGAGCGTTGCGCAAATTCGAGCACTTACCCAAGTGGCCCGGGGGCGAGGCGTTGGCACCAACCCACCGGTGGTGGGCGGCTCCGGACAACAGTTTCAACAACCGCGCGTACGGCCCAATGGACACGATCGTCATCCATGCGACCGCAGGCCACAACTCCTCGGGCGCGATGAGCGTAACCCAGAGCGGCAACGCATCTTGGCACTGGCTCATGCCAGACGAGGACGAATCGCCCCACGGCGACCACGTGTGGCGGTGCGTCGCTGACGAGAAGAAGGCGTGGCACGTTCGCAAGCAAGTGAAGTTCCCCATCGACAACAAGCGTGACATCAACTCGCGGAGCGTCGGCATCGAGATCGTGAACGCTCAGATCGGCGAGGGTGATCCTTTCAGTCAATGGCAGGTCGCCGTCACGGCGCAGACTGTGAACTACTATCGCTCGAAGCACCCCGACAGACGGTTCTACCTCGCCACTCACTCGTTCCTCGATCCAGAGCGGAGGAACGACCCAGGCAACATCTTCGACTGGCAGCGCTTCATGTCGCTACTTGAGACGGGCGAGCCGGAGCTTGTCGATGTCGACGATTACGCTGCAGACGCAGTTTCCTGGGTCAAAGAACAAGGCCTCATGACAGGCGTGAGCGAGCAGCTGTTTGGCGGGCGCGACCCAGTCAAGCGCCAGGATCTCGCCATCATACTGAAACGACTCCACGATGGTCTCAAGCCTGCCGACGAAGGGTAAGGCAAGGCCGTAGCGAGAGCGCCGGGGGCCGCGAGCCGCGCCTCCGGCGCATCTTCTCCCTCCCAGTGCAGGGCCCCACCTCACCAGCCAATGCTCCGTCGGCCACGGGGCTGGCCGCGCCTGCGCGGCCATATCGTCCAAGGTACGGTGGCGAGCAGCAGCGAACTGCCGGGCGCATTGTCACGACTTCCATCAAGGGGCACCATGCCAACCCAACCACCAAACATCATCTTCATCATGGCGGACCAGCTTGCGGCAAGTTTCGTCGGGTGCTACGGCAGCGGCGTCGAGTCGACGCCCACGCTCGACTCGCTCGCGGCGCGTGGTGTCCGTTTCGACCGCTCGTACGCCCACGTCCCCGTCTGCGCGCCAAACCGCGCGTCGATCTTCACCGGCCGCAATGCCGAAGCCCACGGGATCGTGACGAACAACCTGATCCTGCAGCCGGACGCGCCTACCTTCGGGCACATCATGCAGCGCCAAGGCTACCGAACGGGGGGCTTCGGCAAGTTCCACCTCACTCCAATGATGCGCCCCTTGCCGGAGGACTTCAGCTACCTCGGCTTCGATGAATCGGTCCCCACCGAGGATCCGAAACTCGGGCCATGGCTCGACTGGGTCGAGCGCGAGCATCCTGATTACTATGAGCACGCGCTAGCCGTCTCCTGGTCGATGGGATACGTGACGGAATACGGCCCCGACAAACGCGATATCAAGAGCGCGATGGCGGCCGCCAATGAGAAGCACGTGCGGCCTCGGCGCGAGGCATCCCAGTGGGGGCTGATGTACCCCTCGCCGCTACCGGCGGAGCTTCACCAGACGACTTACATCACCGACCTGTCGCTCGACTTCATCCACCGTCACCGGCGCGATAATCCCGACCAGCCGTTCTTCCTACATACCAGCTACGTCGATCCGCACGATCCCTACGATCCGCCGGCGCCGTATGACACTATGTTCGATCCGGCTGACATGCCCCCGCCCATTCCGGCCGCATGGACGGAGCGCGGATCTTGGACGCACGACAACTCGCTGGATTTCCCAGGCTGGCGCGAGGTCTGCGATGATGTGGATGCTGTCAAGCAACTCCGCGCGTACTTTCACGGCTCGATCCGCTTCATCGACGACCAGATCAAGCGCATCACGGATCATCTCGACTCGGAGGGGCTCTGGGACGATACGATCGTCGTCTTCACCACTGACCATGGCGACATGATGGGCGACCACCGTCTCATCACCAAGGGCACCAAACACTACGACACCGGCATCCGCGTGCCCCACATCGCGTGCGGGACTGGTATCGATCACGCCATCAGCGACCGACTGACCACGTCGCTGGACCACCTCCCCACCTTCTGCGACTGGGCCGGTGTCGGCGCCCGCCCGCCCCTCGACGGAAGGTCCGTCGCGCCCGTCTGCGCCGGCGAATCGGGCGAGACGTGGGACGAGATCGCCGTCCAGTGGACCGGCCATCCCCACGAGGGCTGCGTCCGGTCCATCATCACCGACGATGGCTGGCGGCTCTCCATCTTCAGCGAGGAAGGCTATGGGGAGATGTTCAACCTACGCGAGGATCCGACCGAGCAACGCAACCTGTATTTTGACGCCGAATCAACGGCCAAGCGCCAGGAACTGCACGAGCGTCTCACCCGGACCTACATGCGCCAATCCGATACGCACCAATACCGCAACCTGCCGGAGATCGATGGCAAGAAACACGTGATGGGCAAGGGCTTCGGCCCGCTGGAAGAGACGTGGTAGTTCCCAAGGAGCCAGCCGAATGACCGCCAAAGACCTCCACACCTACCTCCGATCCGAGGGTCCGTGGGTCGATCCCGAGCGGACGGTCGACACGTTCAAATGGGGCGATCCCGGGGCCGAGGTGAACGGCGTCGCCGTCAGTTGGATGAGCCGTTGGGCGACGCTCAAGGCGGCCCACGCGCAGGGACTGAACGTCTTCGTCACCCATGAGCCGACATTCTGGGATCACCTGGAGAACCCGGTCCATGGCACGGCTGAGGACCGGAAGGCCAAGGAAGCGTGGCTCGAGGACTCGGGCATGGTAGTCATCCGCTGCCACGACATGCTCGACCAGATGCCGGGCTATGGCATCCAGGACGGATGGGCCAAGTGGTTGGGGATTCACGGCAAGCCGTATGAGCAGATCGACCAATACCGGCGCGTCTACGACACCGAACCCGTCCGTCTCGCGGACCTGGCGAAACAGGTCGCCGAGAAACTCGCGCCCCTGGGCCAGCATTGGGTGGAGTTCCTCGGCGATCCGGATCAGCTCGTGTCCCATCCAGGCATCGGCACGGGCGCGATCGTCGGTGGCGTCGACGCGCTCGTGAACTATCGCAACCGTGGCTCGGATGTCGTCCTGCTCACCGAGCACACGCGCTGGCGCGAACTCGCCTGGGCCGAGGACGTGGGCCTCGCGCTGTTGCTCATCGCCCACTCCGTCTCCGAGGCGCCCTCGATGATGGCCCTCGCCGACCATCTCCAAGAGCGCTACCCGGACGTGCCCGTCACGTATGTCCCCGCTGAATGCCCAACCAAGCTTGCTACGGCATCTTGAGCTTAGAGGTGGCCTTACCCCCTAAAGCGAGTCCAGGTTCAGTGTTAGTATCTGGGTGTA
>CAZKUN010000236.1:0-14054 GCA_964555935.1 uncultured Armatimonadia bacterium
GTTTCTTGGCACCTCTACCGAAAACCTCCCTGCTCATATGGGCAATGCGGGCCTACAAGCCGCCGATGCCGGATTCCGGTGGCAGGTAGAGACGCCATATTAGGTCTGCCACCGTGCGCAAGAACGCTACGAGGAACTCGCCGAAGATCAGCCCGAAGAAGAACGGCCGGGCTTTGCGATACCACTCGAGACCGCCATAGCGCAGTATGAGCGTTTTGGCCAGCCATGTCACGAAGATCGGCAGCCAGAGCCGGAAGAGCCCGAAACTGCCGGACACAAGGTAGCCCACAGGATGGAAGGGCCACCAGAGGAATCGCGTTCGCATCGACGCGAGGAAGAGCGTGAAACAGAAGCCGAATATGTAGGCGAGCGTGGACGGCAGGTCGGGGTCGCGAGGGTTCAGCAGCCATCCTTGGGCTTTCGACCAGGGCGCGTTGCCGAATGCCCATGCGGCTGGACCGCGGAACTTGGCCGACTCAAACCCCGTGTCGTAGACGACGTGGAGCTGCGCCCAGAACGACGCCACCACCGAGAGCGCGGTGGCGGCGATCAGCACGAGACCCAGCTGTCGCTTGGGCATGGGACATCTGTCGGCCAGCCGGAAGCTGTCGACGTAGGTCTGCATCGGGAACTGCCGGTGGGTGCGCGTCAGCCAGAAGTTGAGCGACATGACGGTGAGATCTCGCCTCGACCAAGCCCGCCCGCCGACCACGCGCTGAAGCACATCATCGACGCCGACCTGGTACAGCTCAATCGTCGGCAGCCCCAGCTCGCCCCGCAGCCGGGCGACCGTCAGCACGGTGGCGAGCAGGAAGACGAGGTAGATGACGGCGGTGCCCACGCGCATGCCCATGTAGGTCGAGAACATGATGATGAGCGCGAAGCCGCCGATGAAGCCCCAGAACGCCCAGGTGTAGGGGAGGGGCTCGTCTCGGTCGGACTCGTCGCCCCGGCCGATGGCGTGGCGGAAGACGCTGGCGATGTGTTTGCGGGCGACCCAGATGACGAAGAACGCGACGCCTATGTATGCGCCGACGCCCTGCTGCTGGACATACGGGAACTTGCCCCATTCGGTGTAGCCCACGGCGCGGGTGGCAACCATCTCCGCCCGCGCGAACCAGAAGAAGAACCAGACGGAGAACGTGAGCTGGAGCGGCAGCAGGTATGCGAGACCGTAGGCGAACGGGTACGACGAGATGGGAATCGCGCCCGCTGACGACCATGGCGCGCCGGAGAAGCTGTAATACTCCACCCCAATCGGGAGGGATGGAATGGATGGCCAGAGCGTGTTCGCCAGTCGGAGGAGCTGGATGGCCGCGGCGAGTCCGCCACCGATCCACAGGCCGGGCAGCCTGAACATGCTGCCGCGCGGATCGGTCAGCTCAAGCGGCGGCTCGGTGATCGGGTAGTTCAGGCGCTCCGCGTCCCACTGCCGGCGCAGGATGGCACTCATGCAGAGCATCGTCCAACTGATTAGCGTGGCGTACCCGCACCAAAACGCGAGCGGCTTGAGCCAGGGAACGAGGAATTGCTTGCTGTAGAACGAGACGCCGCCGAGGTAGAGCGGGTCGATCGCCGAGGCCGAGGTGACCATGACGTCCTTCGGCAGGAGCGGGTGGATCACGTCGGCCCAGGCGTTCTCGGGCGTCGCGTTGCGGAAGACGTACGTGAGCGTGGTGAAGAGGATCTGGAGCTGATCGTGCCCGCCAAGGCAACTCGAGATCACCAGGATGACGTAGATCGTCAGCATCTCCGCGCGCGTGAAACAGGCCTTCGGGGCGAAGCACCTGACGAGCGCGTTCAGCGCCACCATGATGATCAGGATGGCGGTGCAGTTGAAGAAGAGGGCGCCGGTCGTTGCGTTGTCGGAGTAGCGGACATACTCGATCTGCGTGATCCACCAGGCGTTCGCCGGGATCAACAGAAAGCCGAGGATGACCGCCCGGGCCGTGATTCGCTGCGGCCTGGCGACCTCATCCTCGGCGGGGTCGAGTCCGATGGTCTGGGCCTGTGGATCGGCTGCCATTGGCGGAATGCAGGGACGAAGCTATACCCCGAAGATCTCCCTCAAGTACTGGCGGCTGAGCTTCAGGTTCTCAAGCGGAGTGCGGGTGCTGGGCGTGATGGGCTCGATGGCAAGCTCGACGATGAGCGGGCCGTCGTAGCGCGCCTTATCCAGCAGATTTCGGATGATTCCGTAGTCGATGTCGCCCGCGCAGAAGCACTCAGCCCAGACGGCCTCGAGCGAGTTGCGAAGATGGGTCGAGTTGATGCGGTCGGCGTACTGCTCCGTCAGCGCGTAGGGATCGCCGCCGCCTCGATACATCCAGTGGAAGTCCGCGCAGAGGCCGACTGTCTTCGGATCGGTGTGATCGAGGTTGTACCGGAACTCGCGCGCGTTGTGGCTCATCTCCGGGGCATGGGTATGAACCGCAAAGGACATCTCCAGCTCGGCGAGACCCGCGCCGACATCGTTGAGCGCCGAGGCCTGGTTGGCCAACTCGGCGTCGGTCTTCTCGCGACCGATGGGGTCCGGGTTGGAAGTGACGCCGGGGCAGCCTATCTCCTTCGCCAACGCCGCCTGAGTGAGAATGGTCTTCACGGCACTGGCCGCGTTCTCATCGTGGAACGCGCCCCCCGCATAGAGGCCGGCTATCCCGATACCGGCGGTGCTGAGTTGCCCGGCGAACTTGGCGGTCGACTCATCCGTTGCGCAACTGGCCAGGTTGCCATCGATGGATGAGAACTCGGCCTCCGCGACGGTGGAGAAGACCTCTGGTAGCGTCTCTTCAAGTGACTTGCCCTCGGCGGCTGCGAGCTGGCTGAACCAATAGAGTTGCACGCCATCGCGTGGCATAGGTTTGTCTCCCGGTTGTCCGGACGCAGAATGCGCGAGCCCCGCCGCGGCAGCGGACGAGATCGCAATGAACTGGCGTCGGGTGATATCGGATCGCACGGTAAAGCGCCTCCGAGTAGGATGGTCGAACGCTGAAGTTCGCTACGAGGAGGGGGAGATCCTGTATCGGGCCGAATAGGACGCATGGAGGCGATGCGATGAATGGGATTCTGCTGGCGGGATTGATGGCGAGCATGGCGGTCGCTGATCCGTGGGCGCGACACGCGATTGATGATTCATCGCGTGGCGCGGATGGCGTTCGCCTCGCGGATGCGAATGGCGACGGGTTCCTCGACATCGTCACGGGTTGGGAAGAGGGCGGCGTCGTTCGGGTCTGTCTCAGCCCTGGGCCGGACCACGCGAAGAACCGGTGGCCGGCAGTGACGGTGGGGACAGTCGGCAACGTGGAGGATGCGGTCTTCGTGGACCTGGATGGCGACGGCGCGCTCGACGTGGTGAGTTCGTGCGAGGGCAGCGTGAGAGCGATGTATGTGCATTGGGCGCCGAGCGATTCGGCGCGAATCCTCGAGTCATCAGCGTGGGAGACCGAGCTATTGCCCGCGTCGAGCACTGACGTGATGTGGATGTTCTGTCTGCCGATGGATGTCGATGGCAAGCACGGGATCGATCTCGTCGCCGGAGGCAAGGGCGCTGGGGCCGAGGTTGGGTGGTTCGAGGCGCCGGAGGATCCGCGCGATCTGGCGGCGTGGCGCTGGCACCCGCTGCAAGAGGCCGGCTGGATCATGTCGCTTATCGCGGCCGACATGGACGGTGACGGCGACGATGATGTGCTCGTGACCGACAGGAAGGGCGCCGGGCGAGGGGTTCTCTGGCTGGAGCACGTCAACACGGCAGGTGATTGGCCGATCCATCGCATCGGCTGCGAGGGTCAGGAAGTGATGTTCGCGGCGCTCGGGGATCTGGACGGGGACGGGCTGGACGACGTGCTGACCTTGGTGAAGCCGAACATCATCGTGTGGCTGAGGCGGACCGGCGATGGCTGGGAGCGCCACGACATCCCGATGCCCGAATCGGCCGGTCGCGCGAAAGCCGTGAACGTCGCCGACATCGACCTTGACGGGAAGATGGACCTCGTCTTCACGTGCGAGAGCGCCGACGCGCCGAAGTCCGGCTGCATGTGGATGAGCTGCGATGGCACGCCGTCAGAAGGCAAGTGGACCGCCCACGATGTGAGCGGCCCGGAGGGCATCAAGTACGATCTCATCGAGCCCATCGACATGGATGCCGACGGCGACCTCGACCTGCTCACGTGCGAGGAGCGCGAGAATCTGGGCGTGTTCTGGTACGAGAATCCAACAGCGACAGTAAACTAGGAACTGTCCCTAGTTTACGGGGTCTGAGTTTCCACGATTTCGTCAGCCGTTGCGTCGTAGGACAGGCGTCCTCGCCTGTCCCATCCGCTATCTACGAACGTCAATGATCCAATGCGTGATTCGGTTGACTGTCGCCTTGACACGCACTTCTGCCCTGCGGTATAGTATCTACAAGTGTAAATATAGGAGCAGTGCCCATGCCACGACGACCAGCCATCAGCGCGCTTGAGCTTGACGTATTGCGTTTCATCACCGACCACGATTCGGCCAGCGTCGGCGAGGCGGCCAAGCACTTCGCCGTGACGCGAGGCCACGCGCGGAGCACTGTCGTCACGGTGATGGATCGGCTTCGGAAGAAGGGTCACCTGACGCGCAAGAAGGTCGACGGCGTGTATCGCTACTCCGCGCGCGTGGGCAAGGGCGAGCTGCTCCACGCCCTCGTGCATGACTTCGTCCAGGGCGCGCTGGGCGGATCGGTGTCGCCCTTCGTCGCGTACCTGTCCCAGCGCAGTGAGATGGCCGATGCGGATGTCGAAGAGCTGGAGCGGTTTCTGGCGGAGTTGCGCCGCCAGAGGGAGGGTGAGGAGCAATGATCGAGTGGCTGACGAGCACTGATGGTCTTGCGGACGGATGGGGCGCGGCGCTCTGGCGGGCGAGTTGGCAAGGGGCGATCGCCATCGGCCTGGTGTGGTTGGTCTGTCGCGCGTTCAGTCGCATCCCCGCGCGCGTGAAGTGTTGGCTCTGGCGACTCGCATATCTGAAACTCTTGCTGCTGCTGGTTTGGGCGTCCCCGGTTCGCCTGCCCGTGCTGCCCGCCGCAGTGGAGGCCTCGACGCCTCTCTTCTCGACGGAGACGCTCACGCTACTGGCCGGGGTCGGCGTTCCGCCGGCATCGACCGCATCAGCCGACCCACCCACCGCGCCGGCGATTACGCCCTCGCCGGCCGCTCTCGAGCCCGCGCCTACACGGTTCCCGTGGCTCCCATGCCTCATGCTCGCTTGGGCGATCGGCGTCGGCTGGCGCGTTGCCGGCGCCGGACGCGAGTGGTGGCGGGTCCGCAGCGTGCGCTTGGGGTCCAAGCAAGTTGAGACCGGACCCGTGACGGCGATCCTCACTTCGCTCAGCGAGACACTGCGGGTAGCTCGCTCGCCCGAGCTGGCCCAAAGCGACGCCGTCGAGACGCCGCTCCTCACGGGCATCCTTCGGCCGACGATCATCCTGCCGCCGGACCTGATACGCGACTCCTCCGAGGAGCAGATCCGGTTGATGCTCGCCCACGAGTTGGTCCACCTCAGGCGCCGCGACTTGCTCTGGGGTTGGCTGCCGCTGGTGGTCGATGCGATTCTCTTCTTCCACCCGCTGCTGTGGCTCGCGAACTGGGAGTCTCGCCTGACCCAGGAACTCGCTTGCGACGAGACATGCGTCCTCGCCATCGAGGCCGAGCCCTCGAGCTACGGGCAGGTCCTCCTCCGCGCCGCCGGCGTCAATGGCTCCGGCCCGCGCAAGTCTCCGGCCGCCGTCTGCATCAGCGAATCCCGGCAAACAGTCAAAGCTCGCGTCCGCGCCGTCGAGCACATCGCTCCCATGTCCCGCAAGCGCCTCGCCATTGCCGTGACGGCCGTGCTGCTCTTGGCGACAGTCGGGACCGTGCCATGGAAGCTCACGCGGGCCGTCGCCGATGCCGAAGAGACGCCCCCGGCGTGGGTCTCGCCGGACGTCACGAGCGATCCCGTCGAGATTATGTTCTCGATCCTCGACCCCAACGGCCAGCCGCTCGCGGATAGAGACCTCAAGGTCGGCGTCTACGGTCACGACGAGTTGTTACTGGAGACAGACACGTACACAATTCATCGGGGCCTCTCGGTGGCCCCCGCCGAGAAGACTGACGCGGCCGGGCGCGTCACCATCCGAGAATTCGCCGGGAAGATCACACCCATCTGCATGGTGCATAAACTCGGATATGGGATCGGCCCGCGGTTCGACCTGGAGCCTGGGGACAGGATCCAGGTCACCATCAAACTTCAGCCCTTCGCCAGTGTCCACGGGACGCTCGTCGACGCCGAGACGGGCGAGGTGATCCACGGCGCGAACATCGGCTGGAACGCCGCTGAGGAGAGCTTCCTCGGCACGCCGGATGCGCCCGTCGTGACGAATACGCGCGGCGCCTTCCTCGTCGCCGACCTCGTCCCGGGCAACTATGAGATCTACGCTCGCGCTGATGGCTACGCCCGCGTTGGCACTCACCTCTTCGCCCCACCGGGAGCGCAGCAGGAGATCACCTTCCGCGCGGAGAGGGAGGACCCCGCCCGTCTGCCCGCCACGGGGGACGTCGACACGGCCGGGCCCGAGAGTCGGCCGCCCGTGGCGGGGTCCGGCGACATCGCCTCGGGGCTGACAGCAATCGTGGGGACGGTCGTCGACTCAGGGGGCAGGCCTGTCGCCAATGGGCTTGTCCACGCATTTGTCGCCCCTCTGGCCCCGGGCGCCGAACGCGAGGATGGATTCTCGGATGCGCCGATGTACGTACGTGAAGGCGCTACCAGTCACTCCACGGGTCTCTACCAGACGAGGGTCACGCCTTGGCAGCCCGCACCGGTGCGAACCGGCGAGCTTGGCGAGTTTTCGGTCCCGCGGCCGGACGCCGAGGGGGAGCTGTGGTTGATCGCTTCTGACGCTGAGGGCTCCGAGTGTCGCGCTCTCGCGACGAGCCCGGACTCCGATGACATCGTGGTTAGCCTCAGCGCTCGCGCGGCGTGCGGAGTACGTGGGCGCTTCAGGTACTCCGACGGGCAACCGGTGGAAGAAGCGTCCATACGGATCAACCGCACGATGCGCCACGGACGGGCCATCGTGCCGTGGCAATTGGCCGCCTATTGGATCGGGACCGGTGAACATCCACAGGTCGTCGGAGACCGAGAGGGCCGATTCGAGCTAACAGGCCTGATCCCTGGCGGGCGCTACGAGATTGTCGCCGATGGACCGCGCCTGGTCTACGACATACGGGGCGCTGAGTTCACAGCAGCCTCGGACACCATCACCGACCTCGGGACCATCACGTCCGACGAGCCATCGCCCGACCTGGCGGCCCATCCGCAGTGGGTTGACGCTGAAGCAGCGGACGATGCCGATCCCGTGTCGACATGGGACGGATGGACGCACGCACCACTGGTGGAGATGCCTCCCGCCTCGCCCCCGTTCGGGATGCGGAAGCACCCCGTCACTGGGCGATACAAAAGACACACAGGCATCGATCTGCCGTGCGTCTCGGGAACGCCAATCCGCGCTGTGGCGGACGGGGACGTCGTCCATGCAGGATGGTACGGCGCTTTCGGTCTGGCCGTGGTTCTCGACCACGGCGACGGCTGGGAGACCTTGTATGGTCACTGCAGCCGCGTCGCGGTCAGCGAGGGACAGCGCTTCGCGGCGAAGGTGACGATCGCCCGCTCGGGCAGCACTGGTTACGCGATCGAGCCACACCTGCACTTTGAGGTCCGCAAGGACGGGAAACCTGTGGATCCTGCTGCCTCTGGGTTCCTCGACCCCTAATGTGAGTTTGCACGGTAGGTGTCAGTGGCCCGATCCGTCGGGATCTACCGTGCGAATCCACAGGACGGAGTGGAGGGGACAGTCGCGAGTTCAGTGGAACGCGGGATGAAGAACAGTGACTGGTCAGCGCGGCGGGGGCCAATTGGCACAGTTTCGCTATGAGGGTACGGATGCGGATGGCGGGGCGGTCTCGGGCACGATCGAGGCGCTGAACCGCAGCCATGCCATGGTGTTGCTCCGCGAGACAGACCTGCGGGTCCGCGCGCTGCTTGATGGACGCGAACATCAGCAGTCGCGCCAGGCCATCGCGGATTGGGGACAGGGCTTCCTCTACCCGCTTTGGCCGGTGTCGCCGAGATCAGTCGGCGTGTTCTTCGATCAGCTCGGGCGCTTGCTCGACGCCGGCGTGACAGCCCACGAGGCGTTCACGGACCTGGTGGACCGCGTGGGCGGCCGGCTACGACGGGTCGTCCGCGAGGGCATTGCCCCCATCGCCGACGGCACGACCATCTCACGCCACCTCGCCGGCTACCCGCGTTTCTTCCCCGCCTATGTGATCGCGATGCTCCGCGCAGGTGAGATCTCCGGCGCGCTTCGCGACGCCTGCTCGGAGATTGTCCACCAATGCAAGGTCGATCAGCGGGTGAGAGACCGGTGGCTGATCACCAAGCTCTACTTCGGCTTCCTGATCATGGGCGCCATCCTCGTCGCGCCCTTCCCGCGCATTCTGATCACGCGCGCCGCCATGGAAGGCGGGACCCTCAAGCTCGGCCTCGGAGACTACGCGGACCACGTGTTCCACTACATCGCCCCGTGGTTGCTGGGGTTGTGGCTGTTGAGCAAGCTGGCGGTCGTCATCATCAACCTGCCAGCCATGGTCGGGGTGCGTGATTGGCTGGCGCTCTGCGTCCCACTGATCGGCACTCTCACTAAGCGCGCGGCCGTCGCCCGCTTCACGCGCGCTTTCGAACTCCTCCAACGCGCCGCGGTGCCGCTTGGAGACGCCTTGCGCCAAGCCGCCCAAGCGACCGGGAGTGTTCTCGTGGCGCGTCGCATCGCCGCCCCCGTCGCCCAGCTGGAGCGAGGGGGACGGCTCACCGACGCCCTGCGCGCCATCGGCATCTTCAGTTCATCGCAAATCAGTGTCATGCAGACCGCCGAAGATACCGGCACGCTCGATGGCGCGCTCACGCGACTCGCGACGCAGGCCCGCGAGTCGCGTGACGGTCTCCTAAGAGGCGTCGCTTACGGCAGCTGGGCCGCCGGTGTGGCGATAGCCGGCGCGTGCGTGCTGATGGGACTGGTGGTGGGTTACACGGGGCTATATGAAACGATCTTTGCGCTCTTTGAAACGGAGGCCTGGCAACCGTAGCGCCGCCCGAGAAACGCGCGGACGTGGCCCACCGTCAGTGCGCGTAACACGACGAGAGCCGGGCATCTTCGCCCGGCTCTCGCGAATCAAGTCGACATCTGTTGACAATAAGGTGCGTGGATGACCTATGAGATCGGCTCGAAGTAGCCGAGTTCTCCAAGTCGATCCAGGATCAGCTGAGTGCAGTCCTCGGGCGTCCGGTCCTTGGTGTGGAGCGTGATCTCCGGGTTCTCCGGGCACTCGTACGGGTCGTCGATCCCCGTGAACTGTTTGATCTCCCCCGCGCGCGCCTTGGCGTAGAGACCCTTCACGTCGCGCGCTTCGCACTCCTCGAGCGTCGTCGCCACATGTATCTCGACGAAGTTGCCGATCATCTCGCGAGCCTCGTCGCGCAGACTGCGATACGGCGAGATCGCCGCGGCGATGGCGCACGCGTTGTTGCGTGTCAGCAGGTTGCAGACAAACGCGATGCGGCGGATATTCGTGTCGCGGTCCTCTTTGCTGAAGCCCAGGCCCTTCGACAGGTTCGTGCGGATGACATCGCCATCGAGCAGCTCCGTCTTGATCTCCCGCTCGCGCAGCCTCTCGATGAGAATCTCCGCGATGGTGCTCTTGCCGGCCCCACTCAGGCCCGTAAACCAAATTGTGAATCCCTTATGTTCCACCTTGAATGCTCCTCCGGTATGTGTCTCGTGGCAACGGGTCTCCCGACCCGTTGCGCGTCGCTATCCCTCAATCGCCTTCCCGATCATGTCCTCGGGCACGTCAATCCCCATCCGCTGCAGCACGGTTGGGGCTATGTCGTACAGGTGTATCCCCTCAAGCTCACCCCGCGCCTCGCTCTTCGGATCGTAGAGGATGAACATCCCCTCTTGCGCGTGGTTCGCATCGTCGGGACCGGTGTCGTTCTCGAAAATGTGGATCGACTCGTTGCCGATCGTCCCCGCTGAGCGCCAGTCGAGGTCGCCGAAATACACGATCAGATCCGGGGGGATATTCCGGACCGACTTGTAGACGTTCTCCGGCTTGTAGACCTTCGTCCCGATCGGGTTGCCTTCGTGGTCGGGGATCGCCTCAATCGCCGCCGCCAACTCGTCGCGGAACGCCTCGTACTGATGCTGCGGAACCACGCCGTCCGGCTCGCGACCCTCAACGTTAATCAGCACCCGACCGTAGTACCCGCCCTCGCCACGCGCCTTTGTCTTGGTCCAGTCGATGTCTTCAGTCTTCAGCGCGCGCGGAGCATCGGCCGTGTCGTCCTTGCCGCCGAACAGGCCCTTGATTCTCTCGCCGAAGCCCTTGCCTTTCAGCGTCAGCAGGCCTTGCCTGATGAGCCAATCGTTGATGCAGATCCCGCCGACCATGTTCTTCGCGCCATGATCGGAGACAACGAACACGACGGTGTCGTCGTCGACGTGCTCCAGTAGTTCTCCCATCTTGTCGTCGACGTACTTGTGATACTTGAAGATCTCGTCCTCATACTGGTTGCCCGGCTGAAACAGCCGGTGGTCCCTCGCGCAGTAGCGCCAGAACCCGTGGTATAGCCGGTCGATGCCCATCTCCACGAACTGCAGGAAATCCCAGTCCTTCGTCTTGAGCATGTGCTCGACGAACTTGAACCGCGCCTCGGTCATCTCATAGATCTGCCGCAGCAGCTTGTCTTTGTCATCCGTGCGGAAGTCGCGGACGTCGATCTGATACTCCGGCGCGACCTCCAGCAGCTCTTGCTTCAGCCCCGCCGGATATGTGAGCTGGCTATCCATTCCCGGCGTCAGGAAGCTGGTGACCATCCAGCCCTTGAGCGGCTTCGGCGGGAATGTCATCGGCACGCCGATCACCGCCGACTGCTTGTCGTTGCGGCCCAGGATATCCCAGACCGTATCCTCACGCACGGCGGTTGAGTTCGCGATCGAGAGCCCGTCGTAGGTATAGTCCTTGCGGTTTCGGAAGCCATACAGCCCGAGCTGGCCCGGGTCCTTGCTGGTCGCCATGCACATCCACGCCGGGCACGTGATCGGCGGGATGGTGCTCGTCAGCCGGCCGTACACGCCGTTATCCATGAGGCGTTTGGCGACTGGAAGCTCGTCCGCCCATTCGTCCAGCATGAACTGCGGCGTCGCGCAATCCAGCCCGATGATCAGCACTCGTCGTCTGCCGGCCATGGTCCCACGCTCCCGTAACACGCGCGTACCAACCCTACTCGGAGAATACTATGAGGCTATTATAAGAGTTTCAGGAGATGCGTCAAGAAGGATGTCGTGGGCCAGGTGTGGATCCGCCGGGCCCGCGGCGGCTCATGTAGATTCGCACGGCGGATGCGACTGACCCCGTGCTGTTCGCATCTACCGTGCAAACTCACAGCCCTGCAAGTACCACGCGCCGCAGCGGTGACCGGAGGGCGTGTCGGCCTGTCTACCTGCCGGCGCGCGATGGAGCCGACCCTCTCTGCTACTTGGCCCGCTCGAGTCGGTGCCCCCGGAGACGCACACCCTTGTCCGCGAGCAAGGCCTCCCATCGCTCCCTCGTGCCGATAGTCCTCGTTTCATCGAGAAGCCCCCAGCGTTCCTCCTGTTTGGTCAGCCGCGCGAACTTGACTCGCGATGGATGGTCAGCGGCAACGAGCGTTTCCTTACGATGCAGTATCGGCGGGTTCGCCGATGCTGTGTAGTCGCGGCGCGTCACCCCTAAGCCACGTAGGGCCACCACCAGGGAGGTAGCCAACGCGGGGTGCGGGTCCTTCTCGAAGTCGGGATACCAAAGGTACGACACCTTCGCTCTCCTTCGGTTCAGCTTGATGATGTTGGCTCCATCGACATGCCCGAAGTAGCTCTGCGCGCACCCTTCGTAGACTCGGAGGATCGGGGGAAGGAGTGCCAACGCCGACGTGTGGATGTACAGCGCGCCGCGAGTCGCCTTCCCAACGGGGGACTCGTCACACGCCGCGCTGATGATCCGCATGTCCCCGGCAGAGAACAGCAACTCATCGGCATCCTCACAGGCTCTCTTGTAGGTGCCGGAAAGGGCCCTAACATCCAGCTGCATTTCCCCTGGCAATCGAGAAAGCCGAGGCCGTCCGCCAAATCTCGCCAACGCGATGTACACAAGGAGGTCCTGATGGCGTTCGTCCCGGATGAGGTCCCACTGCTCGTCGCCGGTGACGGTCCTGACCACTCGGAACGCCCTGCGGATGCTACCGAACGCATCCACCAACTGATCGGCCTCCGGGAGTTCGTGCGCCGCTGGTAGGCGACCGCGATCTGCGAAGAACGTCATGAGAGGTTGCAGGGCGTCACTGTGCGCATCATAGAGAGCGTCGCTCACGCGCTGGCGGGGTACGGCGGACCTTCGGCGGAGGCGCGTGGCCTGAAATGCTTGTCGCTGGCCTTCATCTCTAAAGACAAAGAACACGCCGGGAGCGGCGGCGACGCTACTGACGCCCAGGACCGAATCGATCCACTCGCGGAGTTCGTGTTGGTTGTAGAACTTCTGGAAGGTGCCCTTGCCCGTCATGCACCCGTCCGCGAACGGCGTCAGTCTCTCGTCGCTCTGCTCGAACGTGAGTCTGGCTGATACCACCAGCACCTGGCCGGCCAGTTCCCAGGCGTCGTGAAGGACCTGGACGCGCTCGCACGCGTCCTCGATCACATTCACCACGTAGCCGAGATTCACTATGTCGGCTGGGCACGGTTCTGCATCCGGCCGGTGGGCGGGGTCCCATCCTGAGCACTCGATCCCCTGAGCAACCAGCGCGCGCAAGTCGTCGCCGTGGCCGCAGCCGAAGTCGAAGACTGATGACGCATCGGTGATGAGGCCAGACTCAACGGCGAGCCGAACAGGCCTCGAGAGTTCGGTTCGGTGGATCGCCGTCTTGTGCCTATCCACAGACACTCCTGGCGCCATGGACGATCACCTCATAGGCTCGGGTTAGCTGCGGACGAGCAATACACTGCCGCCCTACGCGCCCGAGCAACTTACGTCTGGGCTCGAGGAGGAACTTCCGACATTGTGTCGGAAAGATGCACCCATCATAGCTTGCAGACGGTACTCGAGTGGTCAAACACGGTAGGCATCTCGTGTTTGCCCTGCGTCTTTGGCTCAACGACATGCCAGTAGGGGCACACCAAACATGGGCAAGGCGGCGGATGGCTCCATGGCTTGTCGGCGTTCGGGTGAGGGCTCGACCAGCAACCACGCCAGAATGCAGATGCTCCGCCCGTACCAACTGGAGGGAGTGTCGTTTCTGCTCGAGAGTGAGTCTGCCCTGCTTGCCGATGAGATGGGGCTTGGGAAGACGGTTCAGGCAGCGACGGCGATCGAGGCCATGCTCCAGAGGCGCACCTGCTCGCGGATTCTGATCGTGGCTCCGAGATCGCTGCTTCTGAACTGGGAGTCTGAATTGGAGACATGGACTTCGCAGCGCGCTGTGCGCATAGTGGAGGGTACTCCGGACGACCGCAAGGCACACTACCAACTACCCCTGAAAGTGTGGATTGCCTCCTATGATCAGGTGCGGGCCGACATCGATGTGCTTGAGCGCGAGCGACCGTACGACCTCGTCATATTGGATGAGGCACAGGTGATCAAGAACCCAGATGCACTCGTGTCGCTCGCGTGTCGTCGCCTGCGACGCAGCCGGTCTTGGGCCCTCACCGGCACCCCGATGGAGAACCGACCAGACGACCTTCTCTCGATCTTTGCGTTCCTGAAGCCTGGACTAGTCCACGCCGGGCTACGCAGGGCCGAGCTGCACACACGCATGGCACCGCACTTCCTACGCCGGATGAAGGCCGCAGTGTTGCCGGAGCTTCCCCCTATTGTGACCCAGGAGATGCCCTTGGCCATGTCGCGAGGCCAACGTGTTGACGGCGCTTTAAACGGGAGGCACTACGGCGGCGTTTGAAATGG
>CAZKUN010000237.1:0-14027 GCA_964555935.1 uncultured Armatimonadia bacterium
GGTCATCGTCACGGCCGACGCGCGCGCCGACGATGAGGCCAAGGCGGCGAGCGACCTGACCCACACCCTCGCCAAAGCCACGGGCGCGAGCCTCCCGGTCGTGTCCGAAGCCAACGCGCCGGACGGTCCGCAGATCCACGTGGGACACACGAACGCCGCGGCCGAGGCCGGGCTCGTTCCGGACGGCCTCGACCGTGACGGCGTCGTCATGCGCGTGGATGACGACAGGCTGTTCCTCTGTGGTGGAGACACCTATTCCACGCAATTCGCAGTGACCCGGTTCCTCCAGACCCACTGCGGATGCCGCTGGTACATCCCCACCGAACTCGGCGAGCACGTGCCGACGGCCGAGAGCATCTCCGTGCCGGATGCGCTGAACGTCGTCGAGGAGCCGGGCTACCTCTCACGGCTGTGGAGCAGCCCTTCGAATATGGACCCCGAGTGGCCCAGGCGAAACATGATCCGCAGGCGCTACGAGTTCCACCACAACCTGCTCGACGTGTTCGTGATGGATCTCTTCGATGAGCACGCCGAGTTCTTCCCGCTCATCGATGGCGAGAGGCGAAAGCCCGCCCGACCCAGGGACCACGGCTGGCAGCCCTGCTTCTCAAACGCGGACGCAGCCGTCTATGCCGCCGATACCGCGCGAGCAGCCTTCGACGCCAGCCCAGACACGCCCAGCTTCTCCCTCGGCATCAACGACAGCAACACGTACTGCGAGTGCGAGCCCTGCAAAGCCCTCGATGACCCGGATCATCTTGAGTTCAGAGATCGCCCGAACATGTCCAACCGCGTCTTCCATTTCATGAACGCGGTCGCCGTCGAGCTTGAGAAGACCCACCCCGACAAGTACCTCGGATGCCTGGCCTACTCATGGTGCGAGGACGTTCCCACGGTTCCGGTTCACGATCGCGTGATTCCCTACCTGACGAACGACCGCGCCCAGTGGATGGACCCCGAGTTCCGGCGGCTCGACGAGGAGCTGATCGCGCGCTGGTGCGCCGAACAGCCGATCGTCGGGATCTACGATTACTACTATGGCTCGGGCTACGTCATCCCGCGCATCTTCACGAAGCTCAGCGACGAGAGCATCAAGTTCGCTTACAACGAGGGTGTGCGAGCCTTCTATGCGGAGATCTACACCAACTGGAGCCTCGATGGGCCGAAGGCCTGGATTGCAAGCCAACTGCTCTGGGACCCCTCCCTGAGCCGCAAGGAGTTGCTCAACGACTTCTGTAGCGGCATGTTCGCCGAGGCCGCGGAGCCCATGCGCGACTACTTCGAGCTATGCGAAGCCATCTGGATGAGGCAGAAGGGCGAATCGCGTTGGTTCAAAGGCTTCTTCGACATCGACCAGATGCAGATCTTCACGCCGCGGGCGTGCGCCGAAGCGCGCGAGTTGCTGACCCGGGCAAGACAGGCGGCGGAGACCGACCTGACTCGGCGGCGCGTCAGACTCTACAGCGAGGGCTTCCACTACACCGAGCTATACTCGCAGGTCTACTCGGCCAACCTGACCCTCGCCACGGCGCAGGTGCGTAGCAAGCGCAGCCTTGCCCGCGTCGTGCCGACTGCGGAGCAACTGGCCAGATCCGCCGCAGAGCTTGAGTCATTCTACCGAGACAAGTTCGAGCCCAACGACCTGCACCGCTCGCCCATCCCCTTCACCGAGCGGGGGACTCACGACCCTGTGGCCGGCCTGATGGGATTCCTCACCAGCGCCTTCGCCTGGGCGGATGCCAATGACGAGTGGGACTCCATGACCGACCTCGCGGCCAAACTCAGTAGCAGCGACCCAACCTCGTCGGCGGGGTCGCTCGCCCGGTCGCTGATCTACTTGCGCGACCACCCCGAGGCCGGCACGGAGGCCATGGTCAATGGCGGCGTCGAGGAAGCCGCGTCGGATGGCGAGAACCCCGAGGGAATCGACTGGGTCGCTGAGGGCATGCCGCGCGGATGGTCGAAGTGGATCCGCCCTGGCACTCCTGGCGAGTTAGTCTGGACAACCGCTGAAGCAGCAAGTGGGAAGGCGTCGCTGGGGGCAACCGACACCGAGGCCGCCTGCTTCATCCAGAAGGTCCCCGTCAAGCCGGGCGAGCAGTTCCTCTGCCGTTGCGCCGTGAAAGCCAACGTCAGCGAGGGCGCTCGGACGGAGCTGTTGGTGCAATGGCAGGATGCCAAGAGCGACTGGGTCGGCGCCCGCAAGAGCAGCGCCGTCCTGCCCGCCGGCACGACCGATGGCTGGACCAGCCTGCAGGCGTACTTCATCGTCCCCGACGGCGTGGACCTTGCGGTTATCGGCCTGGTAACGTACGATCAGGAGCCGGGCGATTACGCGTATTTCGATGACATCTCGTGCCTGCGCCTGGACATCCCAACGGAGATCGAACACGACTCGCAATGAGTGACGGCGTGCAGGATCCGGAAACAACGGGCCCGTGGGCGTGGGCCGCGCGAGCCGCGCGTCTGATCATGGGCAAGGCGGCTCCGGCCCTCGGGCTGGTGCTGCTGTTCATCTACTTCGGCGCCACCACCGATCGGTTCCTGAGCCCCAACAATCAGATCGCGACCACTGTGCAGATCGCCGTCGTAGCGCTGCTCGCAATCGGCGAGACCTTCGTCATCGTCTCCGGCGGGATTGACCTGTCGGTCGGGTCCGTGCTGGCTCTGAGTGGGGTCGTCACCGCACTGCTGCTGTCAGAAGACCACTTCAACCAGCCCGTCATCGTCGGCGTCGCGGCCGGTATCGGCGTCGGCGCCCTGTGCGGCCTCATCAACGGTCTGCTCGTCACGAAGGCCAAGCTCCCGCCGTTCATCGTCACGCTGGGCATGATGGGCATCTGCCGCGGCTTCGCCAAGATCCCCACCGACGGCCAGACCATCGCCGGCCTGCCGGACGCCTTCAACGCCCTCGGCGCCGACCGCATCTTCGGCAACACGATCCCCATCCCCATCGTCATCCTGGCCGTCGTGGCGCTGGTGTCGTTCTTCGTCCTCCGCTACACGAGACTCGGGCGCTACTGCTATGCCATGGGCTCGAACTGGGAGGCGGCGCGGCTGTCGGGGGTGAACGTCAACGCGCACATGACGGCGGTCTTCGTCATTTGCGGAACCCTCGCCGGACTGGCCGGGGTGGTGCAGACGGCGCGCCTTGGTATTGGCCAACCGACGGGCGGGATCGCGTATGAACTCGACAGTATCGCGGCGGCCGTGATCGGTGGCGCAAGCCTCATGGGTGGCATCGGCACCATATCGGGCACGATGCTCGGCGCGTTCATCATGGCCGAACTCCGCAACGGGTGCGATCTCAAGAACGTGAGCACGCACTGGCAGGAAGTCGTTATCGGCGCCGCCATTGTGTTCGCCGTACTCCTCGACCGGATTCGACAAAAATAGCGAGCCACCGCGCTCGCCTTTGGAGGCCACACGATGCGTCGATTGGCATGCGTAATGATGGTACTGGTGGTTCTGGGAGTCCTCGGATGCCAGCCGAAGACAGTTGACAACCCAGACACCGGCCCGATCGCCATCCCCGGTGGCGGCGAGACCACGGATGCCGCGCCGCCGGCCGGCGAGCAGTACAGCATCGCCATCGTGCCTAAGGGCACGACCCATAGCTTCTGGAAGACCGTTCGCGCCGGCGCCGAAGCAGCGTGTGCGGAAGCCGGGGCCGAGGCGCTGTGGAAGGGCCCGACGGATGAAACGGACGTCGCGCGTCAAATCGCGATCATCGAAAACTTCATCACCTCCGAGGTCGACGCTCTGGTCATGGCCGCGTGCGACGCCAAGGCGCTGATCCCGAAGGTCAAGCAGGCCCTCGAGGCCGGCATCCCCGTCATCACCATCGATTCGGGGATCTCAAGCGATGACGCGCTCAGCTTCGTCGCGACCGACAACGTTGAGGGCGCGCGGCTGGTGGGCGCGAAACTCGGCGAGCTGATCGGCGGCGAGGGCAAAGTCGGATGCATCCCCTTCATCAAGGGCGCGGCGACATCCGACATGCGGGAGGAGGGCTTCATCAAGGGCATCGAGGAGTTCTCCGGGATCGAACTCGTGTCCACGCTCTACTCTCAGGGCGACATTGAAGAGGCCATGAAGGCGACCGAGAACATGCTCACCGCCAACCCGGACCTTAAGGGCATCTTCGCGGCGAACGAACCGGGCGTGATCGGCGCGGCCCGAGTGATCGAGCAACGCGACCTCGCGGATCAAGTAGTGCTCGTCGGGTTCGACGCCGCCGAGGCCGAGATCGAGGGGCTTGAGTCGGGCGTCATCCAGGCGCTTGCCGTGCAGAATCCATACCAGATGGGCTACCTCGGCGTGCAGGCCGCGATCGACGCGATCGAGGGCGCCGACGTGGAGAAGCGGATCGACACGGGCGTCGTAATCGTAACGCCCGAGAACCTGCAAGACGACGATGTCCAGACGCTCCTCAACCCAGACCTGGGCGAAGAGTAGCCGCCTCCTACCTGCCAATACACGCACAAACGGGCCGGAGGCTGTGCCCTCCGGCCCGTCGCCATTCGTACATCCGGTGCCTCGTACGACGATCGTCCCGATCGTCGCTGCCGAAGGCAGGCATCGTCGCGGCCGCCCTCACTCCTCGACCCACCTCAACCGCACTCCATCCGCGATGACATGCCCGTCGGTCGCCGCGTTGCTGATATCAACAGTAGCCGGCGCGTCGGCCGCGAACCGGTACTGACCGATGACGGTGAACGGCGGCGTTTCCGGCCTGACTTGCTGGTTCACGATCACCACCACTTCCCCATCCGCATGGGCCACTTTCACAGGCACGTTCGTGGCGCGATTCGTGTAGGATGGGAAGCTGATCCCGACCTCATACAGCCCCGGCGTCGTCACCTCAAACGCGTAGCGAACGCTGGCCTTGCCCTTCTCGTTATTGCCGTCGTGCAGGTAGTACTCCCCAACGAATGGCGGGTTGGACGCCGACTCATGCCAAGGCCCCTTGCGTTCAGCATCGACGTCATCCATCAGCAGGTCCGGGACGCCCGGCGGACCGCCCACCACGTTCACGACCTGCCGCGCTACAGCGCTTGAATCACCATGCGCGTCCTTCACCTGCAGCGAGATCGCGTACTCGCGCGTGTGGGTGAAGGTATAAGTCGGGGAGGCCTCGGTCGAGTCCACCTCGCCATCGCCATCGAAGTCCCACCGCCAGGCAACGATTGCATCGTCGGCATCGGTCGATAGGTCCTCAACTTGCACCGGCGTCCCCGCGTCGATGGGTTGCTCGCCCGGAACTCTGAAGGCCGCGACCGGCGCCCGGTTGACGCGCAGCTTCTGCCCCGCCGCCAGCAGGCGCTCCTGCAGCGCCGCCACATTGACATCCTGCACCGCCGTGCCCGCCTCCCGCGCCATCGCCGCCACCTCGCCACATGCATGACCGAGGATCATGTAGACCGGCTCCATGCGGAGCGTGCAGTAGCCGATGTGAGTCGCCGAGACGCAGACCGCCACGAGCAGGTTCTCCGTCTCCCGCGGGACGACGACGCCGAAGGGAATCTCGTACGGTTTGATGCGGATGAACACCTCGCCACTGTTCCGCTGCGTGCCGTCCGGCATGACCCTCGCGTCCGTCGGATGAGAGTCGATCCAGTAGCTGCCCAGGCCGATCGATGCCTCGGAGAAGCGGTTCGTCGCCGCGTCCTGCTCGGTGAACGTATGCAGGCCGATCAGCCTGCGGCATTCGCGCACGTACAGTTGATACGGCCAGTTGCCATTGTCGACGAACTCGTCTTTGGCCAGGCCCCACCGACGCGCATCCTCGCGCGCGATCTCGGGCACGTCCGGATCGTTCTGCAGATAGTAGATGAAGCCGAGGATATAGCGTCGGTGCGCGTCCGCAATCTCGCGTCGCCCCCCATGCGTCTCGCCGGGGTAATCGTGGTTCGCGCCGGGGTAGTCGGTGGTCTGCGGCGACACGCCCGCGTTCGTGTCGGTCTTGCCGTTCGGCATGCGGACCATGCTGACGCTGTGATGCGCAAAAGTCGCCCCCGGGGACGCCTCGAGGAAGCGCTGGATCGACGTATACTGCTCGCGGTCGTAGCCCTCGGGCTTGGCGATGGGCGTCTGGTTCTCCGGGTCATCCGTCAGACACAGCCGGTAGTTATACGCCTGCACAGCGAGGTCGTAGTTCCCCGCATGATCCTCGCCAAACTCGTGCTCGGCTTCGCTGCCGATGCGGTACCGCTCGCCGGCGTGGGCGAGCACGTCGCCCTCGTACTGGGCATCGATGAAGAAATCGCCAGCCACTTCAACAGATGCCTGCGTCTCGTCATTGCGGAAACGAATCGACGTGATCCGCTTCCCCTCGCGGGCGAGTTGCAGGAACGAGTGGCGCGTGAACACCTCCACCTTGCCTGACTCGTCGAGCATCGCCCGGAAGGTCAGTTCGGCGACATGCGGCTCGAACCAGTAGCCCTCATTACACGCGCGAGCCTCGGGCGATCCCGAGCCATATTCCTCGCGGTAGTGTTTCGCGACGCGGGTGAAGAACTCGCGCGAAATCCCACCGATCGTCCGCCGATCACCGTAGTCCGTCGCGGTAAGTCCGCCCGCGACAACCCCACCGATGTGCGCCGACTGTTCGAAAACGCCAACCGTATTCCCCGCGCGGGCGGCCGCGACGGCCGCCGCGATGCCTCCCGGCGTGGCGCCGACGACCACGACATCATAGCGCAGATTCTGGGCATGACTGGCGGCAGCAAGAACCAGCGAGCAGACGAGCACAAATCGGAGCAATCTCACGAGCGTTCCTCGGGCAGACGTGATGGTACGACGGCCTACGGTGCAACGATTCACGTTGCCGCGGACCGGGACCTGCCACGAGGGGGCAATATCACGTAGTGGATACTCCGTCGTAGGACAGGCGTCTCGCCTGTCGCCGTGGATAGTCCGTCGTAGGACAGGCGCAGGGAAACTCCCAGGGAAGCTCGGGGTCTGAGTTTCCAAGTTTCCACGCCTGTCAGATCCGTTCCGTCTGATGGGGGGTCTACAGCCAGTTGTCGTCTCGGGGGTTTCGCGTAAGCATGCCGGCGAGCGCCTCAACGCTCACGTTTCGCGCCTCGGCGGCGAAAAACGGCTTGACCCGATCCGCATCGCGACACGCGCTCTTATCGCCCTTGGCAATGTGGTCGGCGATCGCCTGAAGCTCGCCCTCGTCGACCCACAAGCCGCTGCACTTAGGGCAGCGATCGAGCATGATCCCGGAGCAGAACGCGTACTGGTATCGCTCCATCTCGTCGCCGCATCCCGGGCACGCGATGCTCTCCTCGCGCGACGACGGCGCCGGCTCGTCTTCGGGATCCACCAGCGCCTCGAGCTTCTCAAAACTCGCGGCCTGGTCCCGCGCCAGTTTTGCCAACTCGCCATGGTCGAAGTACGCGCCGCCGCACTCGGTGCACATGTCGATGACCATCGACGGACCGCGAGCTTCACGAAGGGTGGTGATACAACGAGGGCACGCGCGCATGATACGCCTCCATTCGCATTGCCGATACGCCGGAGGGACCGTACGACGATCGTCTCGATCGTCGACGCCGTCCGGAGGAGCCGAATGGGGGACGTTGGGGCCCCCATCTGGCCCGCATCCGTTCGACTCACTAACCGCGGATCTCTTGCGCCGCCGTCACGAGATCGGCGAACGAATCCGCCTTGAGCGCGGCGCCGCCAACCAGCCCACCGTCGATGTCGGACGTCTCGAGCAGTCCTCGGACGTTCTCCGGCTTCATGCTGCCGCCATAGAGAACCGACACCTCGGCGCCCGCACCCGCGGCGGCCTCATCGACAGTCGACCGAACCAGACCGCACACGCGGTTCGCCTCATCGGCATCGCACGTCTCGCCGGTCCCGATGGCCCAGACGGGCTCATACGCCATCACGACGCTCTTGATATGGTCCGCGTCCAGCCCCTGGAGGGCGGCCAGGACCTGGTCCCTGATGATCGCGTCGGCCAGGTTCTTCTCCCGCTCAGCCAGCGTCTCGCCAACGCAGATGATGGGCGTCAGGTCGTTCGCCAGAGCGGCCTTGGCTTTGGTGTTGACCGACTCGTCGGTGTCGCCGAAAACCCTGATCAGATCATCGGTCATGTCCGGCTCCGGAACGCCGAAGCGCCCGCGCCGCTCGGAGTGACCGACGATGACGTACTGACAGCCGACAGCCGTCAGCATCGTCGGCGAGACCTCGCCCGTATACGCGCCGCTCTCTTTCCAGTACATGTTCTGCGCGGAGAGCTTGACGTTCGAGCCGGAGATCGCCTGGCTCACCCGATCCAGCGCCGTGAACTGAGGCGCCAGCACGACAACAACATTCTCGACCGAGCCGGAAGCCTCGACGACGCTCTTCGCGAGCGCTTCGGCCTCGACGAGGTCGCAGTTCATCTTCCAGTTTCCAGCCATCATGGGCACGCGCATTACTTGTGGCCTCCTTCAGACCTTCCAAACGCGGCATCGGCCGCGATTAGGCATCGTTTAACACTGCGACGCCGGGGAGTTCTCTGCCCTCGAGGAACTCGAGCGACGCCCCGCCGCCTGTGCAGATGTGACTCATCTCGTCCGCGTAACCCGCCTGCGTCACGGCGGCAACCGCGTCGCCTCCGCCGATGACGGTGAAGCCTTTGCACTTCGCGACCGCCGCGGCAAGAGCATTCGTCCCGGCATCGAACGGCTCGACCTCAAACAGACCCGCCGGACCGTTCCAGAAAAGCGTGTCCGCGTTCTCGATGATCTCGGCGTATGCAGCTCTCGTCTCCGGACCGATGTCGAGACCTTCCCAGCCGTCGCGCATGAAGCTGACAGGCACGGTCTTCTTGAAGCGCCAGTTGGTGATCTGTTCAGCCATGACCGTGTCGGTCGGCAGCTTCAGCCGATCCAGAGCATCGCCCATCGTATCGAGTATCTTCCGGGCCGCGTCTTCGCTCTCCTGCCACCAGATCGAGTTGCCGATCGGCTTGCCTTGGGCTGAGAGGAACGCGTACGTCATCCCGCCGCAGACGAGCATGTGCTCGCACTTGGGCAGGAGGCTGTCGATGACGTCGATCTTGTCGGCGACCTTCGCGCCGCCCAGGATCACTACAAAGCCCTTCTGCGGGGCTTCAAGCAGCTGCTGCAGGGCCTTCAACTCGCCCTCAACAAGAAGGCCGGCGGCGGCTGGCCGAGCCAGCTCCGCAACGCCGACCGTCGAAGCGTGGGCGCGGTGACTCGAGCCAAACGCGTCGTTCACGAAGCAGTCGCCCAGCGTCGCGAGGGCTTTGGCGATGGCGGGATCATTCTTAGTCTCGCCCGCCTCGAACCGAGTATTTTCAAGCAGCATCACCTCACCCGGCTGGAGAGCATCAGCAGCGACTTTGGCCTCCGGGCCGGTCACGGTGGGCACGAACTTCACGGGCTTGCCGAGCAACTCGCTCAGGCGGGCGGCGACGGGCTCCATGCTGTACTTGGCTTCGACGCCCTTGGGTCGGCCGAGGTGGGAGAACGCAACAACGCTCCCGCCCTTGCCGAGAATATAGTTGATCGTATCCAGGGTGCGTTTGATACGCGTGCCATCGGTGATGACGCCATCCTTCAGCGGCACGTTGAAGTCCGCCCGAAGAAGCACGCGCTTGCCTTCGATTGGGAAGGCATCACTGCTCACGGTGAGCTTGTCCACGGGTTGCGCCTCCCATCCATGTGGGGGGAATCGGCGAGCGTCGTCGCGCCGCCGGATTGGGTTTCCGTGACACGCAGTTGGGCGCCCGAGCGAGTCTTGGCGGCACTCGTGGCGCCCAACGTGTAGTCACTTAGCTACGTCAGCGTGTTCTATAGGCCTTTTCCCGCGAGCATAACCATCAGGTCAGCCGTGCGGTTGCTGTAGCCCCATTCGTTGTCATACCAACCGAGAACCTTGACCAGACTGCCTACGACGTTGGTGACCTGACCGTCGATGATGCATGACGCTGGGTCGCCGACGATGTCCTGGAGGACGATCGGCTCGTCGGTGTAGTTCAGGTACGGAGCCATCGGACCATCGGAAGCGGCGGCCAGCAGCGCGGCGTTGACTTCCTCCGTCGTCGTGGCCTTCGAGGTCTGGATCGTGAGGTCGGTGCACGAGCCTGTCGGCGTCGGGACGCGAAGCGAGAAGCCGTCGAGCTTGCCAGCGGCTTGGGGCAGGACCAGGCCGACCGCGCGGGCAGCACCCGTGGTCGTCGGGATGATGTTGAGCGCGGCCGAGCGCATCCGGCGCTTGTCCTTGTGCGGGAAGTCGAGAATGACCTGGTCATTGGTGTAGCTGTGAACCGTGGTCATGAAGCCCGACTCGATCCCGAAGTTGTCGCTGATGACCTTGGCCATCGGCGCCAGGCAGTTCGTGGTGCATGAGGCGTTCGAGATGAGCGAATGCTGCGCCGGATCGTAGTCGTCGTCATTGACGCCGAGCACGACCGTCACGAGGTTATCGTCGAACTCGCAAGCAGCCTTGCTGACCGGAGCCGAGATGATGACTTTCTTCGCGCCGCCCGCGAAGTGACGGGAGGCCTTGTCGCACGCGGTGAAGTGACCGGTCGATTCGAGCACGATGTCGACGCCCAGGCGGGACCACGGCAGGTTCGCCGGGTCACGGTCCTCGAGGCACTTGATGCTCTTGCCGTTGATGATGAGTTCCTCATCACCAAGCTCGACCGTTCCCGGGAACTTCCCGTAGATGCTGTCGTACTTGAGCAAGTGAGCAAGCGCGTCGTTGTCGGTGAGATCGTTAATCGCGACGATCTCGATGTCATTCGGATACCGCTCAAAGATGGCCTTCGTTACCTGACGGCCGATACGTCCGAAACCGTTGATTCCAATGCGGACTGCCAAAGTGATCAACCTCCTAGGGTAATCTCCCCCGGCGCTGGGCCGGGAATATTCTTCCGGCGCTCGAGCCCTCCCCAAGGGGGGACGAGCGGCGGTTGTTCGATCTGCGCCCGTTAGACCACGGGTTCAGCCACCGGCGCCAGACGAATCAGCGTCGGTGCTAGCTTGTCCGGATCGTGCCAAGCGTAGTCGTCTATGGATATGAGATCGCCGCAGATGGGAATAACCCCCATGCGCCCGACCTCTTCGGCGTCCGGCTCGACGATCCGAGCGCCGACGCCCTCATACCTGGCCAACACGCCAGGATTGGGAACGGCATCATTTATCAGAACGAAGTCGAGGACCTTCCCGCCAACATGCTCCGTAACGGCCCTCACCTGGTCTGAGGCCTGGACGAGCAGATCTGTCTCGCCCGGCTGAGTCATTACATTGCATACGAACGCGCGAACCGCGTTCGTATCGCGCAGAGCCTGCGCGACCCCCGGCACGAGCAGATTCGGAATGAGGCTGGTGAACGTGCTGCCCGGGCCAATGACGACGATATCTGCGGTCTTAATTGCTTCGACGGCTTCTTCGAGCGCTTCAGGTTCTGCTGGGTCGAGGAACACCTCAGACAACCGCCCGCCATTGTCGGCCACTTGCGTCTCGCCGCGAATGAGGGTTCCATCCTCGAGCCGTCCACACAGAGTAACCTGCTCAAGCGTCGCAGGCAAGACCCTTCCGCGAATCGCCAGAACCTTGCTCGTCTCCTTGACGGCTCTCTCGAAGTCACCGGTGATCGACGCGAGCGCCGCGATGAACAAGTTCCCCAACGAGTGACCCTCGACGGATGGCACGTCCTCGAACCGGTACTGCAGCAGGCGACTCATCAGTCCTTCATCGTCGGCCAAGGCCACAAGACAGTTGCGGACATCCCCGGGGGGCAGCATCTTCATCTCGCGCTGCAGCCGCCCGGAGCTTCCGCCGTCGTCTGAGACCGCCGCGATGGCGGTGATGTCGCTCGTATGTTTCTTGAGCCCTCGCAGCAAGTTGGACAACCCCGTCCCACCGCCGATAGCAACCACGGCCGGACCGCGAGGCCGGTCCCGATCATCGAGCAGCACGTCGACGAGCTGACGATCATCCTGGACGCGCAGAGGGTCAGATACCGACTTGACCAGGTTGCGCAGCGCGACGAGAACGCACGCCAAGCCCGCTGCCGCGACCGCCGCGCCGACAAATGCCGCGAAGCGCGTCGCCCAGAGCGGGCCGATCAGGCTCATCATGGCGTCGGTGATCTCGACCATGTTGCTGAGGCCGATACCGAATGCCGTGCCGATGGATGCGATGGCGAGTCCGAGCAGCAGCAGGAGAAGCCATCGCTTCACCCGCAGGCCCGGATAGAGCCACCGAAGAAACGGCGGCAACTGCCGCCATCTGCTCCGCCCGCCGTTCATGGGTCGTTTGTCTCCGCGCTCAAAAAAAGCGGCCCCATTCTGGGCCGCACCAGTCGCTGGTAGGGAGTGAGTTCGAGGGTACGTGCCGCACGCGTGATGCATCAAATCGGCGTCCGGCGCAGCCCTGAAGCTCACCGGTCGAACAGTATAGCACGAGGCGCTAGGAGGGTCAATGCGAGTCCAGGCGTGATGGGGGCGCCGGTGCCGAACGCGCGCGAGCAGGTGTTGTGTTACTCGAATGCTACGACTCGTACCTGGAGCAGCTATCTGATGAGACCACCAAGCACGGCCGTCGCTCTGTTGCTGTTGATAGGCATCTCGGGGGCGGTCACCGCCCAGGGAACATCGGTGGACGGTATCCTCAGCGCCCAACTTGAGGCGATCCTTGACGTCCACGCTTCTCTGCTCACCGCGATCATCAACGACGACGCCACGCCCGCGAATCTCGACAGGCTCCGCGCTCGGCTGTGCCATGAGGCCGCCGAGTTCCGGGGCATCGTCCAGGTCTTTCAGACCACGCCCACCAGGCACGACCTCGATACCGCTCACCATCTAATGCGCGAGAGCGTGATCTCCCTGAACGAGCAGCGGGAGATCCTCGTGGCGATCCGCGGGGACGGGGAGCCCTCCCCCGACCTCACCCAAGCCGATGTGGATGACGTCTGGGAGATGGCCGAGGCCATCCTGATCGAGCGACTGGAGGAAGAGGTCACCGAGTTCCTCGAGGAGGAGGGCCTGCTGGACCTTGTCTCCGACATCGGCTTTGCTGAGGCGCGCGACGCCATCACTCAGCAGGTCGGCCACGGGCTGAAGGAGGTGCTCGCCGACGAGCTATACTCGATCGTCGGCTTCAACGTGCTCGACCGCGGCGCCCTGAGGCAGGTCCTCCACATGAGGGCCAACAGCGCCGCCCGAGGCATCGTCGGCAGGCTGCTCATGAAGTTCACGGGCAATGCGTTGGTGATCCAGTTCGGGACCGACATCATCATCAACTGGATCGGCCCCAAGCTGCAGGAGTTGTTCCGGCATCGCGGGCACACCCGGGAGCGACTCCAGCGGACGATCGTCGGCTTCGGGAACCGGTGGGACGATCTCAACGGACTGCCCGCGGACGCCCCAATCAAGCAGGTGCTTGCGCGCGTGGAGGCCGCCGAACGCGCGATCGATGCCACGCGCTATCTGAAGGGCGATCTCAGGCGCGCCGGCGACGATGAGGGCGGCGACATCCTGGTCGTCGGCATCGACCAGCTCCAGACCAAGATCGACGAGACCGTCCGCTACTACGTGCTCGACCAGAACGCCCACGCCGACGACTACGCGGCCATCGTTAGCGTGCTGACCGACATCAGTCGCGACATCGGCTGCGGCAGCACCACCGGCGGCGCGACCGTCGCCGACACTCCACCATTCCCAGTCGACGACACGCGCTACCAGGAACACTCGTTCAAGAAGCCGCTATACCTCGTGCACATCACCGTCACCTACACCGCCGATGGCGCAAAGAACGGGGACCAGTGGGTTCTGTACCACGTGCCGCCGAAAGAGAGTGGCCGCTTCACCATGGGGGACGGCGGTGGAGCAGGGACCATGAGCTACGAGACGGACAAGCACTTCGGCCCGTTCTCCGGAGCGAGCGACATCTGCCCGGTCATGAAGGGCCTCGGGCTCACCTCCGTGCGCGCCTACACTGGATTCTTCACCTGCAAGCCACTCGACTAGCGAAGCGGGGCGGCTCATGTAG
>CAZKUN010000238.1:0-13957 GCA_964555935.1 uncultured Armatimonadia bacterium
GTACTCGGGCCTCGGCGGATACGGGCACGTTGAGAGCCGGTGGCTAGACCAAGTGCTACGAGCCAACGCGGATGCGAAGCGCAAGCTGGTACTCGGGCACCATCCCGTATTCCCCGTAAACGGCTACGACGAGACCCCCCTCTGGTGCATCGAACCGGAACAAGGCCAGGCATTCTGGCGGACGCTCGTGGAGCACGACGTGCTCGCTTACCTCTGCAGCCACATCATCGCGTTCGACGTCCAGGCCCACGAAGGCGTCCTGCAGGTTACGAGCGGAGGAGCCGGCACTGAATACGGCCCAGGCGGCTTCATGCCGGGGCCGGTCGAGTATCATCATGCGGTCCAGGCGTCGGTGGATGCCCGGGGACTTCGGTATCAGGTGCTCGACGTGGAAGGGCGCGCTCGGGAGACGCTGGAGTGGCCACTCGTCGTGCCGCCCGTGTCTGAGTGGCGAGACGGCGCCGGGGAATGGGAGGGGCAGGATGGCTCTCGCGTGTCATTCTTCAGACTCTCCGGCACCGCGCCGCGAGGAGACGAACAGACGCTCATCTCGGGCTTCAGCACGCCCAACGAGCCGGCGGTTGTGAAGATAGGACTCGAGGGCGAGCCGATGAGGCTTACTGTTCACATGACGATGGGCACGGACGACACGCAGCGATGGGACGGGCCGCCTCTCCCGCCGGATCAAGGCTTTGATCTACGGTTAGCCATCCATCGTGACATGGGGCCCGGAGGGGTTCTCTGGCGCGAAGACGAGGACTCGGCGTGGTCATCGCTCTCTTCCTCGTCGGCCCGAGGCGCGGCGGACGTGGCATGGCCGGCCCGGTGGGTAGTAGGTGAGGATGTCGCAGACCTGCGCGTGAAGTGGAGATAGCGTTCAGCGCGAAAGGCGAGAAGCCATCGATCAACACCCCAAGGCCGCCCTGGTCGCTGAGAACGAGTTCTGGCGCGTCGAGCTAGAGCCAAAGCACGGCCGAATCGTCAGCGTCCTCGATGAGACGACGGAGATCGAAGGCGGCGACATGACCACCAGCACGACCGCGAACCTCAGCGCCCAGCGCTGGCCTCGACGATCCGCACATCGTCGAACCATGCCGCGCCGCAAGAACCCGGTGTGGCCGAGAGAACCACCCGACACCAGTAGACGTGCTCGGGGAGCGGCGGAGTTGTGATGGTCACGGGCGTCCAATCGTTCGTGCCCGAGACAGGCTCCGACGTCGTCCGCCCCAGGAAGCCCATGTCTCCGCTCCAAGAGAACGACAGCGTCACTCCACCCGCGACCGACTCCGTTTTCACCCAGGCGGAGATCTCGTAGCTCTTTCCCCCCGCCACTGCGCGCGCGTGCCCGTCGTCTATCAGCGCTCTTCGCAGGGCCGGCAAGACCGGCTCGCCGCTCGCGTGCGTCCAGCGGATACTTGCCCCGCCTGAATGGGACACGTCGCCGTCGACGCTGTGCTGGGGCCAGGGCAACATCCACCGCGAGGCACCCTCCTCCAGGCCTGCTATGACCGCGCCCGCCTCGGGCCTCGGGCGCGGCGGGCCCGGCTGCGAGGGCGGCGGCTCGGGAGGATCGCCGGGCGGCTTGGTCAGGGCGAAGTCGTCGATGATCCGGTCGTCGGTGTCGATCGCCCGAATCCGGCACTGGTCGGGAGTGACGCTGGTGAGGAGGAAGTGGTTCGTGGACTTGGCGATCGCCGAGATTCGATGCCTGTGATCCCATAACTCGCCGGGGGACTGGCTCACGTCATACCCCCCTCCGCCGCTGACGAGATACGTCGTCCCGTCGGGGTGGTGCTGCCCGTCCCGCAGTGGGTGCGATCGCTCGTAGATGGTCGCGTGCGCGTTGTAGACGACGTCGACGCCGTAGCGGTCGAACAGCGGACAGAGCACGCGCGTGGCCGCGATCTCGCAGTTGTTCGAGCAGTACGGTGGGTGGTGGAAGAACACGTACTTCCACCTCGCGCTTCCGCAGGCGCTCAAGTCATGCTCTAGCCAGGCCCACTGCTCCGAGCCGGGCCGGTAGTCGAGGTTCGAGTTTGCCACGGTGATATGGGCGCAGCCGTAGTCGAACGAATACCAGTAGCGCGGCTCGGGGAACGAGAAATACTGAGCGTAACCCTCGTTTGGCGTGTCGTGATTGCCCATCGTCGCGAACCACGGGCTGTACTTGAGCAACTCGTGATTGCAGTCGAAGAAGTCGGCTCTGTACCGGCCGATGAAGTCCTGCGCCGCGTCGCCCGTGCCGATGCAGATGTCGGGCCGATACGCGCGCGCGAGTTCCGCGTTCCGCCGATGCGCCTCGGCAACGCCCATGTCATCGCCATAGCTGACGAAGCTGAACGGCGACTCGGCGCCCGGGGCGGTCCGAAAACTGGCTCCATCCGAGCAGGCATGCCGCCCCGACGGATCCTCCGAGCGAACGCGATAGTAGTAGAGCTGATCCTCGGCGAGGCCGTCGGCCGTGACCGCGTGGACTGTGACGGGCCGATCGTCGTGGATGTGCTGAGCGTAGGTCGGCGCCGGCCGGCCTTCGTAGGCGCTCCATCCGAGCGCGTCGGCGCGCTCGAACTCCAGGCAGCTTGTGGCGGGCGCGCTGGTGTGCCACATGACCGTAACGCGATCCCGGCTGACGTTCTGCAGGTAGGGGCCGACGATGATCTCCATGGGGCTCTCCTTCTTGCCGCGACACATCGCTGGACGCAAGCTCATCGACGCGACTCGGGCGTAGCCCTTGGGTTCATTCTCGACGAGAGGAGAGCCTCCTAGCGACAGGGGGTCGAGCCCGCGGCGACGGGGTGATCTGGGGAAGAGATGCTCAGACGCGGAGAGGAGGTCAAACGCCGCACATCAGACAAGGTCGCCAGCGCAACTGAGTTGGCGCCGGGCGGTTTGGGCGAGTCCGGGGACACACAGGGCGAACTCCGTGGAGGGCTCGCAATGGAGCGACGCAGGTTCCTACAAACCACCGCAATCGGTCTCACAGCGGGAATGGCCGGCCAACTCGCCTCCGCGGATCCGGCCGAAGGAGAGGTGCGCCAAGTGAAGCGCTTCCTTAGCGTCCAGGAGAACGGGTATTTCGCGTTTGATGACGGGGAGCCGTTCCTCCCGCTGGGCGGCTTCTATGGCAACTTCGTGCACCGAGTCGAAGAAGGTCAGGTCTTAGAGGACCGCATCGGCAGCATCCGGGACTCGTCGGAGGCCGAGAAGCGCGCGTGGTTCCAGCTTCTTGCCGAGAACGGGGTGAATTGCCTTCGCATCATGAGCCGCGACCACAACAAGCGCGGCGTGGACGAATGGGACAAGGTCGGCGCGCTCAATGAGCCGTTGCTGGAGACGTGGGAGCAGTACTGGGACGTTGCGTTGGAGTACGGCATCCGCATTCTGCCGACGATACACGAGAGTTTCTACGCCACCTACGCCCCCTACCGCAATCCCGAGACGATGAGCGCGATGGTGGTCCCGTTGTACGGCGAGGGCGAGATCGCGAAGTTGCCGGACTACCGCCGCCGTCTGCTCGAGGGCAAGCCGATCGACGCCCAGGGCACATATGCCGACCCCGATATGATCCGCGCGCGGAACGACTACGTGGATGCGCTGATCCCCCGACTACGAGAACACCCCAGCATCCTGCTGTACGAGTTGGAGAACGAGCAGGAGATCGGCATCTACGACTGGACCAACCGGAACATCGCCTGGATTCGGGAGCATGATGCGAAGACGCCCGTCTGCATCAGCCACAGCGGCGCGGGACTCATGACGGCAGATCCGATCCCGCATTCGCGCCGCACGGGGATCGATTTCTACTCGTATCACATCTATCCCGTCGATAGAGTGTGCCAGCCCGAGTTTGACTACGGCATGGCTGTCTCGATGCTCGCGCGGTACGCAATGCTGGGCGTTCCGGCTGGGGCCGGCGAAGCCGGATCGCACATCCTCGAGGGCGGGCCCGACGGGCGATGGCGTTACGCGATCGCCCGCGACACGGCCTGGATGCCGTTCCTCTCCGGCAACAACCACATCATGTTCTGGGACGCCGCGCATCCTGAGGTGGTGGCCTGCAAGGGCGTCTCGGAGGCCGCCGAGTTACTGGAGCTCGCGGGGTTCAGGCGGAAGCGCCCCGGCATCGCCGTGGACGTCTCTCATCCCCTCGACGATGACATCCACTTCCGCGGCGAGGAGGGCTACGCCCTCTACACTAACATGGGCCGCTACGAGAATCACTTCGCGCGGCTAGGCGTGGACTTCGACTACACGTTTGGGGGAGAGGGCTACGACACCGTGCTCCCGGGAGACCGCTTCGAACCGCATGCTCCCGAGGCGCGGCCCTTTGTCTTGTCGGCGGGCTATCAGATGAAATCTCTCAGCAGCGCCAGTGACGACGTCCTCGTGGCGTACATCCGCAACGAGGGAGAGAACGTTCACGTTGGCAAGGACTGGTTCGCCGGCTGGGTCCGCAAGCCCGTGCCCGCCCGCTTCGAACTGGACGTGACGCTGCCAGGCACATACGAAGGCTTCCTCCACACCTTCGATGACGAGTCCCGGGAAGACGTGCGCATCGACGGGCAGGGGCGCCTAGCGAAGCCCGGACCCACGGACCGCGACTTCTGGCTCTATCTGAGGCGGGTGTGAGGGACGGCGGTCAGATACCAGGACCCGAGACTCTCAGGGCTACAATGGCCCTCAGCACCCTCTCGCGGTGCGCGTCGGCGCGAGTGATGTCGTCCGGATCGGTTAGCACGGTCTGGATCGCGGTCTCGAGAACTTCCTGGGCCTCCGTCACCTGATCCGATGATGGTTGCCCGTGCTGGTCGATGAGGCTCCGCAGCACGTGCAGGTGCGTGTAGTCCTCGATACCCTCCCGCCACGCCTCCCAGCGCTTGCTGGGGATGATCGCTTCGGCTCGACTGACGTCCTCGGGCGCTCCATCCAAAGTGTAGACCGCCGCGTAGGCCCAGGGCGACTCGTGCCACATATCCACGCTCTTCCATCCCTCGCCCACCGCGTAGCACCAGAAGCCGCAGCCCGAAGCACCCAACTCGAAGGCGCGCCAGAGGGCGAGCCGGTAGGCCGAGTATGGGTGGTGAACGCGGCGGCCGACCATGTAGCTCCAGACCGGCTTGTTGGTCTGGCGCAGGATGTCCATCTGCCTGGCCAGGTGAGGACGGCGCTCGGTCAGCGAGGGGCACCAGATATCGACATACGGGGCCGCGGCCAGCAGGAACTCGTCGCGATCGCGCATCATAGGATCCGCGAAGATGCGGATCTTCGGATCGACGGACCGGATGGCCTTGCCGCTGGCCACGAAGTTCGCCCGTATACTCTCATCGACCGGATACACGAAGAAGTCGCCGTAGTCGAGGCCCAATTCCTTCAGGTGGGCCATCCAGCGACGCACCCACTGGGAGTACGTGCGATACTCCGGGGATTCCTCGTCGATCTCTCCCGTGAACTTCAGCGTCGGGAACCACCCCATCCCCTGCCCGGAGACAGGCCGCAGGAGTTCGATCCATCGGTCCAGCGCGGAGAAGTCGAGATCGACCGTGATGTTGCCGTCCGCGTCGATCTCACCTCTCTCCTGGTTGGGCCGCGGCAGGCAGTTGTTGGACAATATGCTGACGTTGCTATAGTGGGCGGCCAGGTCAGCCACAGCCTCCGCCTCGATGCCCTTGAGCGTCGCGATGCTGTCCACATACTGCCACGAGTAGGTGGCGATCGGCACGTCGTCTGGTATAGCTACGGGGAGCACTTCGATCTTCAGCCCGATACGATACTCGTCCCCCACATCATCCGTCACGACGATGGAGCCTCGATGGGTGCCGAGGGCGGCGTCGCCGGTGTGAATCTCAAGCCAGACCTGGCGGCTCTCCCAGGCCGGGATCGCCACCGGCGCGTCGAGCAGGGCCAAAGCGTCACCCAGGACGAGATGCGCCATCGGCTCGACGAAGACCGTCCGGCGGAGTATCACGCTCCCTCCCCACCCCCGAGGTCGCGCGAGCCGACCGCCAAGGCGCACCTGAATGGAACGCGCCTGGTCGCCAAGGTTGGTCACCATGAATGCTTGCGACTCATACTCGTTCCGCCCGGCGACAACCTTAAGTTCCCTGAGGTCCCTGCCCAGCGGGGGGACGTCCGTCGGGAGGACCTCAGCCCATGGCGACACGTCCCAGATCGCCAGACGCTCCTCGGTGTGGATCGCCCGGACCACCTCCCCTTGCAGGGCGCGCGCCCTCTCGTTCAGAGGCGCGATGATCTCTGGCGCAATGGTCAGCAGCTTGCCGTCCGGAGTGGTTGGGGCTTGGTCTACTTCCTCCCGGAGGACCGTAATCCGCTCCGCGAACGCTGCCTGCAGGCCTGCCTCGCCAGCCCGGAGTTGCAGCCGGTCCAGCGCCCTCGCGAGACGTTTCTGCCGCTCGCTTCGCGCGTCAGTCTCAAGTGGCGCGATCGCGTCGTCAGGCAGGCGGACCTGGTCTGGGTCGTGGCCGCCGCTGAGGACTTGGATCTCGTCGAGGAAGACGTATGACCCGTACGGTGCATGCAATCTGACCAAGACATACCGTCCCCGCGTCGCCAGGCCGTCGGCTCGTAGCGCGCGCCGCGCGAGCTGGCCGGCATCGGCGCTGTCGATGCGATGGACGACGCGGAAATCCTCCGGCGCGTCACTCACGCCGAGAATGGCACTTGGCAGATACACCTCCGCGGCCGGGCTGGCTCCCGAGGACAGCACGATTGAGTCGATCGCGTGGGTCCGTCCAAGGTCGATGACTACCTCGACGGGCTCAAGCGCCTTCCACCCCACGCAGCCCACGTTGGCCCAGAGTTGCGCCGCCGACGCATCCGCCCGCTGTCCGTCGGTCAGCTGCTCCGAGTCGCCATCGTCCGTGCAGAGGCCGTAGTTCGGCGCCGGCCTCATGCTGTACGGCTTGCCCAGCGCCACATTGCCTTCCTGGGCGCCGACGGCGCTGGCGATCGCCCCGAGCAACATCCCAAGTAGGCTAGCCCAGCCACGCGCGCGCGCGCAGCCGGTGGTCGTCGCGACCCGTGCGGTCACCATCGCTGTTCCTCGGATCCACCCATGCTGCGGTGTCGTCGTTCGACTCGGGAGTCCCCAATACAGGCCGGGGTCCCGGACCGTTGGCCGGGCAGTCAACTGTTCATCACGAGGTTTCGGCGGTTGGGCCGCGGAGACCTCGATAGAGCCTCCGCGGCCAGAGGCGCAGGTTTCCGGATACTGAGTCGGGAATTGCCGCCAATAACAGAAACCGTGGAGGTGCATCCGTCGTGGGCTTCGAGACAGCAACACTGCAGGATCTCTTCTCGTTGGAAGGCAAGGTCGCGCTGGTAACCGGTGGCGCGGGGCATCTCGGCAGGCCGATGAGCGAGGCGCTCGCAGAGCTGGGCGCCCGTGTCGTCGTCGCCTCACGCAACATCGACAACTGCCGGGCGGTAGCGGAAGCTCTCGGCGACGGGCACTTGGCGCTTCCCCTGGACATCTCTTCGGCGGACAGCATCCGCGCCACGGTGGCCGAGGTCATCGAGCAAATGAGCCGCGTCGACGTCCTGGTGAACAACGCCTACAGCGGCCCCATGGCGTTCCTCGATGACGCCACGGAGGACGATTTCGCGGAGTCGCTCTGCAACGGAGTGACCTCCTACTTCGTCGCCGCACAGGCGTGTTGGCGCTTCATGCGAGAGCATGGCGGCGGGAGCATTATCAACATCGCCAGCATGTACGGAATGGTGGGAAGTTACCCCGAGGCTTACGAGGGTACGGAGTTTGGCAGCCCGCCCAACTACCACGCGGCCAAAGGCGCCGTGATACACCTCACGCGCCACCTGGCAGTGTATTGGGCCAAAGACGGCGTGCGGGTCAACGCGATCAGCCCGGGTCCCTTCCCCCGGCCGGACCAGCAGGGCGAGTTGGCCAAAATGGTGGCCCGGCTTGAGACGAAGAGCCCCATGGCACGCATGGGCAAGCCCGTGGAGATGAAGGGCGCCGCGGCCCTGTTGGCCTCGGAAGCAGGCAGCTACATAACCGGCCAGAACGTCGTGGTCGATGGCGGCTGGACGGCGTGGTAGTCGCCAGTCAATGTAGAGAGATCAGCCGGAAGTTCTTCGCCTGGACTCTCAACCGCAGGGACGCATCGTCCAGTTCCACGGAGTGACCGTCCATGTTGTCTTGCGCGCTTGTCAGCCCAGGGATCAGTCGGTCCAACTCCGCTCGCGGAATCGCGACAGGCGCGTCGCTCGCGGAGAGGTTGGACACCACCAGCACGGACTGCTCGGGCTGATGATAGATGGACGCGTAGATGTCCCGCGCGTTCAGCTTCTCGTTGAACGGCCACTCCCAGTATGGAATGAAATCGACGGTCGGGCCGCGCAGTTCGTCGAGCACCCCCCAGGCGGTGTGCACCCACCAGGCCTGGATGGCTCCGCAGTAGATAGGCGTGCCATGGACCAGAGTGAGAGCCATCAACCGGCGCGTGCCGGTGGTTATCTGCTCGTTCGCCGAGACCTCCGTGGTGTCCGTGCCAGAGCCAAATTGCGGCAGGTAGACTTCGACGATGCCAAACTGGTTGGCACCGATGTAGCGAGCGCGGAATTCAGCCGTCGTGAACATTTGCGTGTGGTCATACCCATAGGTGCCTTCGCCATCCAGTTGGGCATCGGTGAAGGAGATCGTTGCTGGGAACATGCCGGCATGCTTCATGATGAACGGCGTCTTGCCACGCACCAAAAACTGGTTGCGGACCATGCTGAACAGTCTGCGCATGCCAAGGAATGGCGTGGTAGGGCGCGTGACCCCGTCCTCATCCACATATCCGCATCCGTGAGAGCGATTTGAGCATTCCTCCGGGTGGGTGTTATCGAAGTACACGCCCGCAATGCCATACTCGTCGATCAGCCGGCCGATCTCATATGCCTGGTATTCGGAGGCGAATGAGTTGGCGCAGATCTTGACGGTGTAGGACGTGCCGCCGGCTGGGGGCTCCTTCGCCCACGCGTCAGTCTTGGAGGCGTAGTAGTAGCCGTTGAGGTCGCCTATCGCGAGGTGTGTGGGAGCGAGATACGGCAGCACCATGTGCCCCACGTAAGACCCCGCGCTCAGGTACCTCTTCATCAATTCCGGGCGCGCAACTTGCGGTGAGCCGCACCCGACGCTCCAGACATCCCACCACAGAAAGCCGATGTCGGGCAAGCCGCGATGCTTCAAGCTCTCCCACGCTGGACGAATCTCACCTGTCCCGCGTCCGGCCTGGACGTACCGGACACGAGCGTGCGGATCAGCCTCCAGGACAGGCGGCGCCTCCTTCTGAAGCGCCTCGATCCTCTCTATCATCGGCGTGTCGCCGGGCTCCCAGTTCCAGAAGCGGTTGAACCGCATCTTGAACCAATCATCTCTGACGGGCTTCGGTGGCATGGCCTGAATCATGAACCGCAGATTCCACGAGCCCTTCACAGTCATCGGCTGCGTGACGAAGTGCATCCGCGCGACGAGGCCTCCTGGGGTGCGTTCGAGCGCCCAGGTGACGTCGCCCTCGCCGTTGCTCCAACCCCGATCGCTCTCGGTGATCCACCCCAGGCCCTTCTCCTCGTCGCCAATCCAGAAATACCGCGGAACGCCGCGGCTCCATTCCCAGAGCGTGCCGCGTTCCTCGACCAGTGTCCGCGGACCCCAATCGTTCTTGATCTTCTCCTTGCCGATGACGTGCCTGACCTCCACCGTCTCTCCAGCAGACGGAATGGGTCCCTCCCCAAAGCACCAACCTTGCTCGCCGAAGTCCTTGCTGTAGCGAATGTACTTCGCGACATCCGCCGAGAAGGGGATGGACAGCGACGCGCTCGTGATATGCACTTCATCATCGGCCCGCAGATCCACGTCGTAGATCATCAGTCCGTCATGCGCGAGGGTTCCATCAAGACTGAGGGTCCAGCCCTTGCCACGGATCGTCTGGTGCAAGGCGACCTTCTCGTCGTCGGCCCTGAGAGCGGGCTTGCTTTCAGTGGTCGCGATGGACTGTCCGTCGTCCGTCTCGATCTCGAGGAGCATCCTGTCCGCGAGTATGGGCGTGTCCAGAACTGAGATGCTGTCTGGGAACACGGATCGCCCGAAGTGAAACCGCGATGTGGTCAGCACGAAGGCGTCCTCACCGTCCCCGCGGATGGGCTCATACGGGGGGAGCACGCCATCAACCGCAACGGCCCGTCTGATCGCGCGGGTCTCTCGCTTACTCAGACCCTTGTAGTTGCTCAGCTCCCCCGACACAGCCCATTCGGGCCAGTTGGTGGTCGCAAGGAATTCGGCCTGCGGCAGGAGCAGACGGAGATTGAGTAGCCTGACGTTGATCTTGCCCGAGCTGCCATCTGACTTGCCGAAGAATACGACCCTCGGCCGGATGGTGACTGCTTTCTCGGAAGCCACATACGTGAACGTGTAAGTCTGGCTCTCCGGCGTCAGAGCGATCCGCTCGGATAGGGGGAAGATGGTGTTCTTGTCTCGCTCGGTATACTCATACGCGCCGAAGGCGATGTCCCCTTCGCCTCCGGCCGTAAGCGTGAGCGTGTATGTCTTGCCTGGCTTGACCCCGATCGGGTATGGGCTGTAGATCCCCATGGTCTCCGCCAGCGCGCCGTGCCGCACGACCAGTTCGGAATCCGGCCGGTGTGCCACCATCTTGTGATGCGCCTCGATCTCAATGTCTCGGGGTCCCCCCACAGTCCAGCCGGCCTTCCCATCCAGGAACTCGCCGTTGAAGATCGCGTTGCGGATCGCGCCCGGCTCGACATCTTTCGCTGTGTCGCCGTAGGCCGGCGCGACCAAAGCGGCTGTGAGTGCCAGACTGAACGCGATGTAATCGGCCGTTCGTAGGCGTGCGGCTAACATAGCAGGCTCCCCCACTCCGTCGGCTTGTTGCGCGTCGTGGCGCGCCAGGCTGATCCGAACCGTCAGCGCTGACTTCCGGGGCTCGTGGCCGGAGTCCTCGTTGACAGGAGGACCGTCGCACGAAAGAGCGAAGCCAAGGGCAAGCTGGAGCATGGGGATCCTGCTCCGACGGAAGACCATCACGGGCCCGGCGTGAGCAACGTGTCATCACGCGTCTTCGGGAGGCTATGGCCAGGATGAACTACACTGATCTGTTCGTCGCTGGAACGGCGGGCTACCACGCTTACCGAATCCCCGCGATCGTAGCGTCGGGAGCCGGAACGCTTCTCGCGTTCTGCGAGGGTCGCAGGAACAGCCTGGCGGATGACGGCGACATCGATCTGCTGCTGCGGCGAAGCCTCGACGGCGGCGAGACGTGGGGACCCACGGAAACCGTCTACAACGACGGGCCGGACACGATCGGCAATCCGTGCCCCGTTATCGACGAAGTGAGCGGGGACATCTGTCTGACCTTCTGCCGCAACAACAATCGCGTCTACGTGACCCGAAGCGCCGATGACGGCCGCAGTTGGGCCGAGCCGGCGGACATCACCGACCGCGTCAAACTGCCTGAGTGGGGGCTCATCGGGACTGGCCCCGGCCACGGAATACAGCTCAAGAGCGGAAGACTGCTTGTCCCGTGCTGGGCCCACCCACCCGGGTACGCCTTCCCGGGCAGGACGCTGTGCATCCACAGTGACGACGGCGGGAGCACTTGGAATCGCGGTGAATGCGTGCCCGGCGTCGACTGGGGGGACGAAGCGCAAGCCGTTGAGTTGCCGGATGGGAGCATCTACCTGAACATCCGGGCCAAGAAGGACAAGCCCTTCCGGGCCCACGCGTGGAGTCACGATGGGGGCCAGTCGTGGTCCGAGGTTGGGTGGCACGAGGATATCCCCGAGCCATATTCCTGTCAGGGCAGCGTGCTGGGGCTCATCGACGCCCACCACAGCATGGGTATCCGCGGCCTCGTCTGCAATCCGGCCGGGCCGGCGCGCGAGCAGTTGACGATACGCGCGAGCGATGATGGGTGCCGGACTTGGTCGAGGGGCAAGGTCGTGTGGCACGGCCCGGCTGCCTACTCGGACATGTGCGTTCTGCCCGACGGGACAGTCTGCTGCCTGTTCGAGCGAGGGCAAGAGCAGCCCTACGAGGCCATCTCGCTCTCTCGTTTCGATACTGCATGGGCCGCTCACGGGTAAGTCCGGATCGCCGCGAACAGACGCCCAACGCCTCACTGGAGTTCAAGGATGGCCCGGGTCAGTTCTCTGCGGGCCCGGTCATAGCGGTTAGGGTCGTCCGCTGCCGTCAGCACGGCATTCACGGCTTCCTCCAGTACGGTCGTCGCGTCCTCATGGGCCGAGCCTTCCCCGCCAGCCACATTGCCGGACACTAATTGCCGGAGCTGATGTAGATACTCGAAGTCCTCCGCGCCCTCGCGGAATGCCTCCCAGCGGCGGGAGGGGATGATCGGCTCGGCTCGGGTGACCCCTGGCGGAGCTTTGCTGGCGAAATAGACGACTCCGTACTTAAGACCGCCCTCATACGCGTCCCAACCGCCGCCGTCGGCATAGGTCCAGAACCCCGTGCCCGTCCCGCCTCGCCGGAACGTCTCCCAAGCCAGGTCCCGGTAGTATGTGTCAGGCGCCATCAGCCGGCCCGGGCCCTTGCAGGCGTAGGTCCACAAGCTCAGCGGGTGCTCCCGCCTGCTCTCGGCCAACGCGGCCTCCTGGAGCGATGTGTCTGTGCCCTCGGCGAGGGTGGAGATATTGAGGCACGCGATGTCCACGTACGGGGATAGACGCGTGATCATCTCCGGCTCGACGCTCGGCTGGTTGACCTGATTCCAGAAGACCTGGAAGCGGGGATCGGCCTCCTTGATCAGCCTTGCGAGCAGGATCATGCGCTCTGAGGTCTCTTCATCAAGCGGATAGAAGACGAACTCCTCAGGACCGATGCCGACTGCCTCGAGGTGCGCCGCCCACGCCCGAATGAACTGCCTGAACATCTCCGCGCCGTTGGCGCTCGCCAGATCCAGACCCCAGAAACTCGGGTTCCCACCCCAGAAGACGCCATGCATCCGCGGTTGGCTGTCGCACCGGGCCAGCGCTGCGTCCAGCGGACCAAAGTCAACGGACTCCAGCCGGGCGCGCTCGACGTCGAAGGTGGGTACGGGCAACGCAACCGGATGCAGCATGAACGTGTTGACGCCATGGGCGCGCAGATCCGCCGCAGCCTCCGGCGGCTGGTTCCAGCCCGTCAACTGCTCCCAGTTATACGCAGCCAGAGCGCGCCCGTCCGCGGGCGGCATCCTCAGCGGCGCAATGGTCAGGCTGAGAGGCGACTTCAGCAGCACATCTCCGGGCGCCGCCTCCACGCGGACCTCCGCGCGGTAGTCGCCGGCCGGCAGGTCGCGGGCGTGGATGGTCAGCCACAGCAACCCGTACTCCCCCGGGCCAATCTCGACTTCTCCATCTTGTCCGTCACCCAGCAGCGGAAGAGCGTCCATTACGCGATGGCCCAAGCGACACGGCACCGCCACGCCATTCCGGCGCCAGAGCCTGTCCTTCCACGAGTGCTCGCGCCCGGCGGCGTCCGTCAGGGCGGAGATACTCATCGACAGACGGACCGGGGCGTCAGTCAGGTTCGTGGCCGCCCACGCGGCGGTCTCGTACTCGTCCTGCCACATCGTGAGATCAAGGTCGGCCGGCAAGCCTCCGTCGATCAGTGGAAGCGTATCGCCCCGGTAGTCGCCCCAGGGATACGCTCGCTGCACGTGCACTCGGGCGCCGTGCGAGGCCCGCGCCGCTTCGGCGCGAAGCCTGGTGTATGCGCGACGCAGCGTTTCCACCTCGTCGCCATCGGACACATCCACTCGGGCGACGCGGGCGTCGATCAACTCCAACTGTGTAGCAATGGCCGCCGGAATCTCCGCTTGCTCGGGCGCGACCAGGACCGCGATCTGACGCCGGAAGCCGGGCCACACGCCGGCCACCCACCGAGCCGTCAAGCACCTCTTGATCAGCGCTTCCAGGT
>CAZKUN010000239.1:0-6256 GCA_964555935.1 uncultured Armatimonadia bacterium
TTTCTTGGCACCTCTACCGAAAACCTCCCTGCTCATATGGGCAATGCGGGTTAAGGAAGAGCACACTCGTGCTGACCGCGCTTCGCAACTACTATGCCCTATCAGAACGCATAAGGCCGATTCCCCCGGGGCCAGCTCTGGACGCGACATGGTGGGAGTATTCCGGTGACGCGGTCGGCCATGACCTTGACCCGCCAGGATGGGACACCGACGACATCGACGTGTGGCTGGACCTGGCCCAGCTCATAGCCAGAAACGAACCACGGTTCCTCCGCCAGGTGGGCTACCCTGATGACTACGTGCAACGCCTCAGAGACGTGTTCGGTGGCCTGCCAGACGCGGAGATCGACGGATACGCCGATCCGGATGGGGACCGAGACGAATACGAACAAGAAATAGGGCGCCTTGATGAAGTCGGGGAGAAGGTGGGCGCGATAGGTGAGCGGGTTGAGGGCATCGACGGCGAAGTCGCCGAGGCAACGGACGCCCTCGACACGCGCATCTGGGGCCTGGAGTCGGAACTTGACGACCTTCCCGACGAGGCAGAGGAGAATAACGACTGGCAATCGGTGGCACGCAGCAGCGACGAGGAGTTCGACATAGACAAGGTCTTCGCCGACCTATGAACACTCCGCGTTTGCCGTTGTGCCGTTCAGACGTCCAACTCCACCCGCTCCCCGCGCTTTGCGCTCTCGATCGCGCCGAAGACCATCGCCAACGACTTGATGTTGTCGTGGCATTCGGTCTGCGGAACTGTGCCATCGCGGAGGAACTCGAGCATCTCCCGCAGCGCGCCGTGCATCCCGCCGTGGGTGACCGTATCGTCGGCGATCGCCAGGTCCGCTAGCGGCCGGTTGAAGCCATCGCCCCCCGCCAGGATCTCGCCATGCGGGTCGCCGTCATTCTCATACAGCAGCGTCCCGTTCACGCCGATGATCCGCCAGTTGCCGTTCCAACTTGTGTGGCATCCCTCGCTGCACCAGCTCCCGCGATAGGTGAAGACGACGCCGTCGGTCATCTCGAAGATGCAACTCGCCGCCACATCGCCCGCGTACCACGAGCCCTTCGGGCTGTGCTCCAACGCGTAGACCGCGACCGGGTCGACCTTGCTCATGAAGCGCGCGAGGTCGAAGTGGTGGATCGACATGTCCAGGATAAGCGGGCTGGGCATCTCATCGCGGAAGCCACCGAAGTGCGCGCCCAGGTAGAAGTCACAGTTCACCGTCGTCAGATCGCCGAGATCGCCGGTGCCGACCGTGCGCCGGCAGATGTCATGCTTGCCGTCCCATCGGCGGGACTGGCTCGTCATGAACATCTTCCCGGTCGATTCGGACGTCGCGACCATGCGGCGCGCCTCGTCCATGCTGCTAGCCATCGGCTTCTCGCCGACGACGTGACACCCCGCCTCAAGCGCCGCGCAGGTGACCTCGCAGTGCGCTTCCGGCACAGTGAGATCCACGACGAAGTCGGGGTGGTGCTTGTCGAACATCGCCCGCATATCCGTCGAGGCCTCGGCATCGATCTCGTACTTCTCGAGCTGGCCCTTCGCGCGCTCGATGTCGAGATCGACCACCGCGAGCACGTTGACTTCCTCATCCTTTAGCGGCGGGAACCACGCGTTGCTGATCCCGCCCGCCCCGACAACGACGGCTGTCTCGTTGGCCATGCGCGTCCTACTCCTTCCGAAATCAGCCGGGCCTATGTGCCCGGGGCCGGGCTGCCATCCTCGATCATCAACCGCAGCGGGAATTCATCCTGATCCAGCGGCAGCGTCATCTTCTTCCGCAGCCGTGCCGACTCGAACACGGCCATGATGATCTCAAGGTCGCGGAGCGCCGAGTCTCCCGACAGCGGGTGATCGCAGCCGGTCTTTAGCGTCTCGGCGAACCGCGCGTATGAGTCCCGCGCCGTCACGACATGTTGCTCGCCCCCGTCGGACGGTTCCACGTCGACCGCGCGCCACCCGCCGGCTCCGTCCTGTATCGACAGCGGCACGTCCGGCATGTCGCCGTTACGCCAGATCCGCCCTTCCGTGCCGAAGACCTCGTAGTCGCCGTACGGTCGGTCCATCAGCCGCAGATCTCCGACCAGCAGCTCAGCGCGTGCGCCGCCCGCGAACTCCCAGATCCCAATTGCGCCCGTCTCGACCGGATGCCCGTACCGGTGGCCCGCCGATACCAACTGGACGTTGTTGGGATCGCGCTGGACGGCCTCATCCACCTCGCGGTGAATCTGCCCGACGACCCAGCTCACCGGCGCGTCTCCCGTCAGGAAGCGGATCGTGTCGACCAGATGCGTCGCGTCGCTCAGCAGATCGCCCGCGCAGCTCCCGCGGATCAGTTTCAGCTCGCCGATCGCGCCGGCATCGATCAGCTCGCGCATCTTCAGCATCGGCGGCGACATCCGGCGCTGATGGTTCACCACCAGCGCGACACCATGCTCCCGGCATGCCTCGACCATCGCGCGGCCTTCACGCATGCACGTCGCCATCGGCTTCTCGCAGAGGACGCCGCGCGCGCCTGCCTCGGCGGCCTGGATCGTCAGCGCTGCGTGTGAATCGTTAGGCGTCACCACGATCACCACATCAGGCGTCTGCTCGCTCAGCATCGCCGCGAAGTCGGTGTAGACCGCGTCCACGCCGGTCTTCCCCGCGAGCGCGCGCGCGTTCTCCTCGCTGATGTCACACAGCGCAATCAAGTCGAACTCGTCGAGCGCATCCACCGCGCTGGTATGCCAACCCGCCATCGGTCCGCATCCGACCAGCGCCGTCCGCAAGGCGGCCATCTACTCCACCTCCGGCAGAGACCGAACGAACGCCATCGTCTTCTCAAAGCACTCGTCAACTTCCATCGGTCGAGGCGGGATCATCTCCATCATCATCACAAGGCTTTTCGGGTCCGGCGCGTTCGCTACGATGATGTCATACGCTTCGCGCAAGCCCACGTCGCCCTCGCCCAGCACCGCGCCGCCGACCTCAAACCGTAGCGGGTATGTCTCCTTCTCAGGCCAAACGTGGTGGTCCTTGAAGTGCGTCCCGATCACATGCGGCGCCGCCACCGTGATTCCCGGGATGCTCTGCTCGCCGATGAGGTACGTGTTGCCCGTATCGAGGAATATGCTCAGGAACGGGGTCCGCTCGCACAACTCCACGAGGTCCGCGCAGTAGTAGTCCCCATGGTTCTCGATTCCCAGCGGCGTTCCGAACTCATGGCACGCCTGCGCGATGGGCGCTACTGCCGAGGGCAGCCTGTCCATCTGCTTCTGGAATGACGGCTCGCGCATGAAGCGATGGTACCGGCCCACCAGCGTCGTCACGATCGGCGCCCGCACGAGCTGCCAATACTCGCCGATCGCCCGGACCGCCTCATCCGTGTTGCGCCGGACCTCATCGTAGTCATCCGTTATGAAGTCAAAGTGCACGACCGGCACGAGGCGCAGATCGTGATCGGCGATGTATTGCCCGAACTCGTCGCGCTCGCCGTCGCTCATCGCCGCGAGGTCCGGCAGGAAGACGTGCGTCGTCTGCAAATCGTTAGCCACGAGCCACTTCAGCTTCGCCAGCATCGAGTCGTCGCCGCCCGTGAACTCCCCAAACCACGGCCCGGCATATCCCCAAATCATGTCTGGCCCTCCATCCGATGTCGCGGATCAAACCAGGGATCATTGCGCCATTGATCGAACGGGTACCTTCGACATCAATCCGCTTGGGAGACTCTCTCATGAATCTCTACTGGGGCGACATGCACGCCCAGTTCAAGCCGCAGTGGCAGCCCAAAGGCGATTGGGAGGCCACGTTGCGCCGCGCCTTCGAGAGCGCTCGCGGGCATCTCGACTTCTTCCCGATGGTCTACTACCCGGCGTTCTTCTACAACACGCCGGAGGGCTTGCACGTCGAGAGCGTCGGCATGAGGCCAGAGTTTCAGGCCGAGTGGGATCTCGTCAAGCGCCTCTGCGCCGAGTACCACGATCCGGGCGAGATGGTTTGCTTCCCTGGGTATGAGTGGACCGGCGACCGCACGCGCTGGGGCGACTGCAACGTCTTCTTCCGGGGAGAGCCCGCGCCGCTCGATCTGTCGCTCCACGTCGACGATCTCTTTGCCAACCTCAAGAAACTCGGCGCGATCGCCATCCCCCATCACACCGCCTACAGCGTCGCCAACCGCGGCAAGGACTGGGACCATCACGACGACGACGTCTCGCCCTTCGCGGAGGTCTACTCCGTCCACGGCTCGTCGGAGGGCTGCAACACGCCGCGCCGGATGTGGGGCAACGCGCAGATGGCGCCGCGCGTGACCGGCGGCACGATCCAGGACGGGCTCGCACGAGGGCATCGTCTCGGCATCAGCGCCTCCGGCGACAACGGCTCCGGTTTCCCCGGTCGATGGGACATGGGCCTGCTCGCCGCCATCGCGGATGAGCTGACCACCGAGAGCATCTGGGATGCCTTCATGGCGCGCCGAGTCTACGGCGTCACGGGCGATCGGATCGGGCTCAAGTACCGCATCAACGATGGCTTCATGGGCGACTGCCTCGACGCGCCCGATGGCGTCCGCCTGACGGTCGACGTCGACTGCACTCAGGGCCTCGATCGCATTGAGGTCATCCGCAACAACCGGGTCGTCCACACCCACTGCCACAACGGCTCGTATGACATCCCCACATCCGGCCGCGCGCGGGCGAAGATCCCCATCGAGGTCGGCTGGGGCCCGACGGCATCTCACGGCATCCAGACCGGCGAGCACGTCTGGGATGGCTCGCTCAAGGCGGCTGGTGGCGAGATCATCTCCACTGAGCTATGCGCGACCACGCGCGGCCAGTCGGTGGAGTCCACGGGCACGTTCCAGCTCCGCACGATTGACCGCAAAGGCGGGGGCCTCACGCCCTTGTGCCAGCAAACGGTCGTCTTCGAGATCGAGGCTGATGTCGACGCGCCGATTCGGCTCGAAGTCGATGGTCGGGCGATGGAGTTCACGCTCGCCGAGGCCATGGCCGGGTCTGCGCTCATCCTCTTCGATGAAGAGTGCCGCGCGGCGATCCGGAAGCAGTTCGACATCGACCCCGATACAGTCGAGAACCGCGATGTCTTCTACCACAACGCCTACATCGTGAAGCGCCACACGGCCATTCCCGAGGCAGGATACAAGACCACCGTCGAGTGGGAGGATCCGGCGCCGCTCGATGGGCGAAGCTACTACTACCTGCGCGTCAGCCAGCTCAACGGCCAACTGGCCTGGTCCAGCCCAATCTGGGTCAACCGCTAGCCGCCTGTAGGAGGGGTTTCAACCCCGACGCCGTTGTCGTCCCCGGAGGCCCGCACATGAACCGCCGATCCTTCATCCAATCCACCGCCGCCTCCGCCGCCGCGGCGCTCATGCCCCACCTTGCCTTCAGCCAAGGCAAGAAGGGCGAGCGCCCGAACGTCCTCTTCATCGCGGTCGATGACCAGAACGACTGGATGGGCTGCATGGGTGGGCACCCGGATGTCATCACTCCCAACTACGACCGGCTCGCTTCGCGCGGCGTCCTCTTCACCAACGCGCACTGCTCCGCGCCGCTGTGCAACGCCTCGCGCGCGTCGCTGATGACGGGCTTGCGACCATCCACCACCGGCGTCTACGATAACCGCCAGCCATTCCGCGAAGCGGCTCCCGACGCCGTGACGCTCTCGACCCACTTCATGAACCACGGGTATGTCGTCGAGGGCAGCGGGAAGATCTACCACGGCGGGTTCCCCGATCCCAAGTCCTGGCAGACGTACTGGCCATCGATGAGGCAGCCCCGCGCCGGCGATCCCATGCCCGACGGTCGCCCGCTCAACGGGATTCCCAAGACATCCCACTTCGATTGGGGGCCTGTTGATGTCCCCGACGAGGAGATGGGCGACTGGAAGGTGTGCGACTGGGTCAGCGGCGAGTTGGGGCGCAACTTCAGCGATCCGTTCTTCCTGGCGTGCGGCATCTTCAGACCGCATCTCCCGTGGTATGTCCCGCGCAAGTACTTCGACATGTACCCGGTGGATGAGATCACGTTGCCGAACGTGAAAGACGATGACCTCGACGACGTCCCCCCGCACGGCGTGAAGATCGCCCGGCCTGGCGGCGACCACAAGAAGGTCATCGAGACCGATAACTGGCGCCGCGCGGTCCAAGGCTACCTCGCCTCCGTCTCCTTCGCCGACGCGTGCCTCGGGCGCGTGCTCGATGCGCTCGACGCCGGCCCGAACCGCGACAACACGATCGTCGTGCTATGGGGCGAT
>CAZKUN010000239.1:6266-13627 GCA_964555935.1 uncultured Armatimonadia bacterium
GATCACGGTTGGCACCTGGGCGAGAAACTCCACTGGCGCAAGTTCGCGCTGTGGGAGGAAGCCACCCACAACCCGCTCATGTTCGTAGTGCCTGGCGTCGCCCAGCCCGGCGCGCGCTGCTCGCGGCCCGTCAGCCTGCTCGACGTCTACCCGACGCTGGCTGATCTCTGCGACTTGGGCCCGCGTGACGAACTCGAGGGCAACAGCCTCCTGCCGCTACTCGAGGACCCGAACATGGCCTGGGAGCCGCCCGCTGTTACGACCTACATGCAGAACAACCACTCCGTCCGCTCCGAGAGGTGGCGCTACATCCGCTACCACAACGGCACTGAGGAACTCTACGACCACTCCCGCGACGAGATGGAGTGGACCAACCTCGCCGGCGACGCCAAGTATGCCGCGATCAAGGCCGAGCATGCCCGGTGGCTGCCCACCGTCAACGCCGACCCATCGCCCCACGCGCCGAAGAAGTAGGGGCGCAGTTCACTGCGCCCGTCGTTGCTTGCAGCCGTGGCTTGAGTGAATGGACGACCCAGAGAAGGCCCGCCGAATCTCTTCGGCGGGCCTTCTCACGTTGCCACGTCGACGGCTGATCACCCCGCGTCCCGCCCCAACAGGAACTGCAATCAGACGTATTCTACACCAGTTAACATAATTTAGATTCTATATTAAGGTTGAGTAACTAGTTTATTGACAATTTTCCAACTATGATGTATGACTATATCTGATGCGTCGTATGAGTTAGCACTGGCGCGAGGTGGCCGCAATGGTAGCCGCAGTTCCATCACTTCTATCGTTTGCCTCAAGGCTTGAGTCCGTAGAACCCCCAGAAACGCGCAGACCGCCGGCAGTGCTCACCAGTGGACGCATGCACGTCCGGGATAGCGACTGTCCTCGAGAACCCCATGCCCGGGCGAGCTTCGGTGGCCGAGTTCATTTCAGACGACACGGATTCCGCGGAGACCGAGCCGGCATCATTGGCGACGTGCGCGCCTACCTTGGGCGCGGAGCAGACGTCAGCCTGGAAAGGAGGCGAAATCGCAGCCAGGGCATGCAGGCCTCGGATCTGTGGTGGTAAGGACGTGCGGAGCTAGTCTTCCGTCCGTCCCATTCTGACAGAGGGTGGTGAAGAGAGATGGTCAGTAGACATGGCAGACACGACGTCGGTAGGAGAGGTACCCTCTTGATGGTCGCGCTGGCATCCATCGTTCTCATCGGCGGTGTTGCCGTGCCGCGCGCGGATGCCGGGACGACGTACACAACGCTCCCCTGTATCGCCGACACGTACATTGACGAGGGCAACGCCAGTACGAACTATGGCACAGAGGATTACCTGCGGTGCGGCGGGCCGAATTACTCAGGTTCGAACCGCCGCGACACTCTGGTCAAGTTCGACCTGAGCGGCATTTCGGAAGCCAATGGCCCGATCGTGTCCGCGACGCTCTATCTGCTCGAGGACGACTACACTGGGATCCCCAATTGGCGGCGCGTGTGGTTTGTCACCTCCTCATGGAGCGAGGGCTCGGTGACGTGGAACTCACGCCCCAGCTACGACGAGGGATCAGAGACGGTCGACCAGGATACCTGGTGGAGCGGCAGCGTACTCGACTGGGTCGATCGCTGGATCGACGACGAGGACGCCAACTACGGCCTGTGGCTGACAGTGCCCCCTTTGGACACAGCCACGAGCCATGTTGACTGGGTGTCGAGGGAGTCGTCCACCTCCGGCAACCGGCCCTACATATACATCGTGCAACAGACGATGGGAGGGCCGTAGGCCCGACGGCGCCTGGCTGACGCCGGCCGCGCCAAGCGACAGAACGACAACGGCCCGCCGAATCTCTTCGGCGGGCCGTCGGAGTGTCTGGGCAGCGGCTGCCTCTAGAAGCCCGCGAGGCGGGTCGTGCTGTTCGGCTGCCACGGGATGTAGGTCAAGTAGTCGGAGCGCAGTGGCGCGAAGGCCTTGGTGCTGGTGATCCACTTGGCATGACCATCGGCCATCCCTATGTTGATACCCCCATTGTGTATCTCTCTCGTGTAGATACCGCAACCGCCATATTGCTCCTGGAACCCGCGCCACCAACCGCCGCCGGCGTTCAGACCGCAGGCGATGTAGTAGATGTCGGCCGGGTGCTCGATCCGCGACATCTTGTAGCCGCCGCTGGTGCCAAACCGGCAGCTGATGCCGTAGTTGGTGCGGACGAGATCGGTCGGGTTCCGGATGTACGACTTGAACCGCCCGCAATCATAACGCACGTAGTTGTTGCCGGGGCACTCGAACAGCTGCTTGCTCTTTACATACGGCTGCGTGAGGTTCTGCCAGAAGATCTGCGCGTCGGTCGCGCAGCCCTCGTAGTGCGGCCTCGCGCTCGGCAACTGTTCGTCGTAGTCCTGGGCATACATCATGCAGCCAAGCGTCAACTGCTTCACGTTCGACAAGCAACTCGTCTGCCGAGCTTTCTCGCGGGCGCGCGCAAATACCGGGAACAGGATCGCGGCCAGAATGGCGATGATCGCAATGACGACCAACAGCTCAATAAGGGTAAAACCGCTTCTACGCATTACATGGCCTCCTCGTTGGATAGTGTATGGCAGGTCCATATTCGCCTGTGACGCGCGTCACACCTGCCACCCCCGCACGGGCCTCGGACTTTTTACAGAAACGTCGGTGAGAGCCCATCCTCGCAGGCATTCGGACTCCGGATGGCGAACTCGGGAACTGTCAAGCGCCAGCGCGTCCGATCACTAGCGCCCTCGTCATGTCGGGGGCAGCGCAACTGTCACAGAGGAGGGACTGCCGTGCGTAAACAGATTTCGCCAGCCGTAGCGATCGTCGCGGTACTCGTTGTCATAGTCATCGTCGTGGCCATTGGATACTTCGCAGTCGCGAAGCCGAAGGCTGACGCGAAGGAGCAAGAGGAGGCCGTTCCCGGCCCGGAAGAGATGGCCGATCAGATGCAGAAGATGCAGAACCAAGGCAGCCAAGACGGCGGGGTGGCGTTCGGGGAATAGCCTTCGCTCGCCCCCGTCGCGTCCGATGCCGCAGACCGCAACGGGCTCCCCTTGGGGAGCTCGTTGTCGTGTCCAGACGCCCGTCCCGCGTTGCCGTTACTCCAACACCTCAACCACCACCGGTCCGAGCAAGCCATGCTCGGTGAGATGGTATTCCCGCGTCCAGTGCGCGTGGTCGGGGCTGAACGAGTGCGGACCGGTGCCGGGACCCCATGGCGTGTGTAGCGGGCCGAGGATGTTCTTGCGCCCGCCGATCACCTCGATGGTGATCTCATTCTCGCCCGGATCCAGCGCGTCCGTGACGTCCGCCTCAAACGGCGCCCAAGGCATGACGAAGGTCTCGCCATTCACGTGCGCCGCCGCGCACGAGCACGCGACCTCCGGCAGACTCACGCGCAGGCGCTGGCCCTCCTCGGGCGCATCGACCTTCACCGCGTGCTTGACCCCCGCTCCATAGAAATCGAGCCCCTGCCCGACCCATGTCCCCCACTGAAGCTGGATCGGCGGCTGCACGAGCGTCATGTTCCCCGGCGCCGGCGCCTCCTTCTTCATCCGCGCGGCGCCGAAGTCCCCCACCAGGTACATGTCCTCGATCTCCATGTCGGGCCGGTAGTCACACGTCAGGAGCACCTCGTTCTGCCCCGGCACAATCAGGTCGGTGATGTCGATCCGTTTGATGTCCTCGTCAACCCAGAAGCCGGTGATATCGCCCGCCGCGCTCCCGTTGATGAAGATCCCATAATCCTCCGGGTTCTCCACCGCCAGCGCGCACGCGACCGGGACGTCCGTCACGTGGAACATCCACCGCAGCCTGACCCGCTCGCGCGGCGTCGTGTCGACCACCCCGGTCGCATAGAGATGCCACGGCTGATGCTCGTTCCCCACACGCGTCCCGAGCCCGAACTTCGCGCGGATCAGCTTATCGGCCATCAGCGTCGGCATGACCTCGCTGAAGCCGTCGTCATCGGTTGAGAAGTCGCAGTAGTCGAGCGGGAACGTGTTCTCCTCGGTCAGCTCAATCTCGTACGGCCCATCCAGCTCGCGGGTCTCGATGACGCTGAGGTCGCCCGGCGCCTCCGCGGCATCGGGCACGACAACCCCGAGCGTCAGCAGGGCGGATCCGCTCTGAGGTATGTCCAGGTGGAAGTCCACCAACTCCCCCACTTCGGAGGCCTCGACGATCGTCTTGCCGCCCGTCAGCAAGTCCCATCGCACCACCGGAGCAGCGCCGAGCGTGGTCACCCGGACGCGGTGCCCGGCTTCCCGGTCGTGGGATTGGACGAACAGCATCGCGCCGCCGTCGATCTCGCGCAGCATGGACCACATGCACTGCTGCTGGAGGTCGCGCTCCATGATGCTCACTCGCCGAGGCAACGCGGCCTCGACCGCCGGGATCAACTCGTCGGGCTCGCTTCCACAGCACTCCGCCGACGCGAGCACGACATCAAGCGCTCCCCCAGATTCTCCGTCCACTGCCGTCGGAGGGGCTCCCGCGAACAGCACCTTGCCGCCGCCCTCGATGAAGCTCTCCAGCAGCGCAACCGTGCTCTTGCGTAGCGTCACGCACGGTGGGACGACCACGAGCTTGTAGCTCATCTGCCCCACCGCGATTCTCGCGCCGGCCACGCTCGCATACTTCGCCATCAGCGATTCATCGCCGAAATCCCAATCATAGTGGTGCGAGGTCAGCGCGCGCATCACCGACGTCAGCGCGTCCTGCACCTCGCCAAGCTTTGCTGGTTGCTCCGCCGCCGCCGGCGTGTAGAGACCCCACGCGCTCTGGATCGGATGGATCACCAGCACGTCGCGCACCGGCTTGCCCTGAGTCAGCATGAAGCTCAGCCGCCCGAAGTAGTCTTCGATATGGCGGTAGTAATCCCACCACGGCGCGTGGTCGATGATGCTGGCCGGGTAGTCCCTCTTCGCGCCGCCGGCGAGACTGTAGTGCGTCAGGTGTTGGCAGCGGAAGTTGACGCCCACCGCGTATTGCCAGTCGCCCTGGAACTTGTGCCCCTCCAGCGGCCAGTCCCAGCCCGTGCATCCGTACAACTCGCTCAGCACGCGCTCTTTCCCAAGCTGGTCCGCCACCGAGCTGCATTGCTTCGCGGTGATCAGCTCGTCCGTCTGGTCGGTCAGGATATCGATCCCCGGCCACTGTTGATACTCGTAGTGCGGCATGCACGCGCCCGCTGCCTTGGTCTGCACGTCGAGAGCGCCCTCAAGCAGGTAGTGCCCCGTCAGCGCGAGCCCATGCTCCTCGCACCACTCGCCGCAACGCTTGCTGAAGTGCTCGACGAACAGTTCCGTCAGCGTCTGGTGGTAGTCATGCCTGACCTTGCTGAATCCGTCGGCGCCGTGAAGCACCAGCTCGGGCAGATGCTCCGCGAGATCGTACCCGCGCCGCGTCTTGAATTCGGCCAGCATGTTGCGCGTCCACAGCACCCGCACCTCATGCTCGCCCGCGGGACCGGCGTTCCAGTACCCATAGTTCGGCTCATCGGTGAACAGCGCCGGGATCACGCTGCCGAAATCATCGCCGTACCGTTTCGCGTACTCATCGTGCGTGCTCTTGATGTACGCCTCGACCGCCTCCGGATTCATCGTATCGAGGTACCCGCCGTCATTCGTCCAGCCATTCGGCGTCTCCGTCCGCACCTCAAACAGCAACGCGTCGCCCAATCCCGAGTAGGGCGTCTTGTAGCTGTCCAGCGACCCCACGTCGTCCGTCGTCACTCTAAACGTCCCAAGCGTCTCCACCAGGTGCTCTTCAGGATCGCCCCCGCCGGAATTCTGCGGCCCGCCGGGGTCGGTCAGCGGCAGCTCAGTCATCTCCACGCGCGGATCGCGCGCCGCCAGGTAGTGACACCGGAACTGTGGATTCTCTCGAGTCACCCAACCGCCGGCGGGGCCCGATGGCCACCGGTCCTCATCGTAGAGGTAGGCCTTCATGCCCAACTCGCGCGCCTTCTCAACACACGCGCTGATGCACTCGAACCACTCGTCCGAGAGGTATGGCGTCTTCAGCCCATACCGACTGTGCATGAAGAACCCGCCCATCCCGCCGCGATGCATCGACTCGATTTGCCGAAGCAGTCGGTCAGGTTCGAGCTTGCTGTTCCAGCTCCAAAACGGCGCTCCACGATAGATCGCCGGGGGATCCATCCATATCGAGTTCATCTCATCGCGCTTCATCCGTTCCGTCTCCTTGCTGTTGCCGTCGCCGTTCCCTGTCCCCTGTTACTGTCCCCTATCCCCTGCCGTAACCCACACCGGACTCGCCCACGCCATCTCCCCATCCGCCTGGGTCACCCGCAGGTAGTACCACGTCGTGCCTGCGAGTTCCTCTTCATCCACCAGCTCGATCGCCGCGTCATCGACACCCGGCGTCAGCACCTTCCAGTCCATGTTGTTGCGCACGATGTCGATCCGCGATATCGGCGCCGTCCCCACCACGCGCCCCGTGATCTCGCGCGCTTCATCTGACTCGATCTCGCTCCCCATCCGGTGGCCGTTGACCGCGAACTCGACGTAGATCCGCGCGCCGGTGGTCGCGTAGCAGTTGCGTGCCTTCAGGTTGTCGACGAGCGACTTCGCTGTTAGCTCGTCCGCTCGGATCGCCGACAGCCCTGACTTATAGCTGAAGCAGAATCCGTATCGATCCGGATACTGCCGGCCGGGGAAACCCGAGTGCGTGTCGCTGCATGCGATGAACCCGTAGCGATATCCCCGCGCCATCCCTGCCTGCGCCCCGCCGCCGGGAATGCAGCTCTTGTCCCAGAGCGGGTTGCCCTCGCCCACCGTGCGCTCGGAGCATCCCCACATGGAGTAGATCTCGCACACCGGCTCAAGCTCCTGGTCGTACACGTCCCAGTCCGTCCAGACGAGCGTGTGGTGCGGGATGCTGACCAGCTCGCCCTTCCGCGTTCGCAAGTACTCGAAGAAGGGCCGGTCGCCATCGAGATTGAGCCGCTCCTTCGGCCACACGTCCTCGATCTCGTGATTGTCGAAGTACACGTTCCGATGGCCGCGCGCGTATGAGAACTCAAACCCCTTCAGCGCAACGAACCTGCCGTTCTCGGTGTATTCGGCCGCCTTCTCCTGCGTGGTGATCCACGATCCTTGCGCGCAGCCCGAGTGGTCGGTCACGCACGTGAAGTCCATGCCGGCCGAGTCCTGCCCATACCGAATGTAGTCATCGATCGGCGCCAGCCCATCGCCGGAGAAGCTCGTCTTCCCGTGAATGTCGCCCCAGTAGACCTGCTCCGTCGCCCCTGGCACCACCACCGCCGGCGCGTGAGCGATCTCCAGCGTCGCCGATTCCGCGCTCGCCCGCCAAACGCCCGCCGTCT
>CAZKUN010000240.1:0-13543 GCA_964555935.1 uncultured Armatimonadia bacterium
GTCGCCAGCGCTCCGCAGGCGTTCGCGAGCCGTCCGATCGACTCAAGCGGCAGGCCTTCGATGATCTCCATGGTGCCCTCCCGTCATTCGACGTCCGCGAGCGCGACTGATTCACCCGTCTCGACGCTCCGCAGGATCGCCTCGATGATCCGCATGTTCTCGACGCCGTCCGCGAGCGTCGCGATGGGCTCCACTTGCCCGAGCACTGCCCTAGCGAAGTGGCTCAACTCACCCCAGTAGCCCTTCGTGTGGTGGCCGCTCGAGTGCCAGCCGGATAGGTTATGGGAAGTGAAGTAGCGATCGCTCCAGCCAAACACGCGCATGTCCTCGGGCTCGGCGAACTGGCGATTCTGGGCGATCACCTCACACGTCGCCCCCGAATCGATCTTGATCGCGCCCTCCGCGCACGAGACATACGCCTCCTCGGTGCAGTCATTCCACGTCTGCGCCGAGTTGATGTTGAGCTGCCCAACGCCCCCATCCACGAGCGTGAAGCTCGCGCTGATCGCCTGCGTCCCGGCCGCCGTCTCCGTGCCGAAGGCAAAGACATCCTTCCACTCGCCGCCGAGGAAGCGCCCGAGGTCGATCATATGGATCCCGTTGAACAGCAGCATCCGCCGATGCTCGTCGTACTTGCCCGCGCCATGGATCAGCGTGATGGATGACACCGGGCCGATGTCGCCCGAGTCGATCACGCTCTTCGCCACCGCGTTCGCCTGTGCGAACCGTTTCATAAAGCCCACCATGCCCCACGTGCCCGCATCGCTCGCCGCGTCGACGAGTTCCACGGAACCCGCGAGATCCCACGCCGGCGGCTTCTCCATCCACACCGGCAAGCCCCGCTTCAGGCACTCCAGCCCCACATCATGATGCATGTCCGGCATCCCGCAGATGCAAACCGCGTCGGGCACAACCGTGTCCAGCATCTTCGTCAGGTCCGCGCACGCTTCCGCCGCTCCAAAACGCTTCGCGGCGCTCTGAGCGCGCGCCTCGTCCAGATCACAGGTGGCCACGAGATCGAACTCCGGGATGTGCGCGATGCACGGATACAGACATTCCGTCGAGTGGCTGCCGGCTCCAACAAACGCAATGCGAGCGGAATCTGACATGGCAATGCTCCCTCGTTTTCCTGGACTGAACCTACTGGCGACCGCACTTCATCCCGCATGCCCGAAGGCCCTCCGTCGCTGAAGCGCTGTGCGGTCGCGGTCCCATCGTGGCGTCCGATGCGTGGGCACTCCCACACACCAAGCAACTCCCAACACACTGTCAACACACTGTCAACGCAGCGACTGGAGTGTTTTTTGCGTCCGCCTGTTGTGTTGGCGGCCGGATTCGGGTATACTCATACTACCGGACCAAGCAAACCAACTCCGGTCGGAGGCCAACCGTGTCTTCACCACGCGAGAGCTCGTACCTTAGCCCACGGCAACTCGCCTCGATGCGCACCCGTCTCGGCGAACTCGATGAGAAGATCGAGCCGATGGTGACGGAACGCGACGCATTGCGAGCGTTCCTGCGTACTGCCGGTGTGAGTCTGGCTGACGACGCACAGGATGAGGGCGATGTGGCGCCCGAGCGCATCGAGGCGTTGCCCGTCCGGGACCAAGATGACTTTCGCCTTGAGGAGATCGGCGGGGATGCGTTGGTTGAGGCTGCGCTGAGCATCCTCCGCGAGACGCCAGACCCTCTCAACGCCCAGACAATACTCGACCGCATGCGGGAACGGGGGCTTACGTGTCGTGGGAAGGATCCACGCAACAACCTCTACGCCCACGTACACCGGAGCGGCAAGGCACGCAAAGTTAGCCGGGGCTTGTGGCGCCCGGACCCTGATCCGTTCGTGTCAGATGCGCCCGCTGATGCTCAGGAACCTGAGGGAGGTGATGTTGACGACTAGCACTCGTGGCCTAGAAGAACGGTGAGCGGCCCCGATAGCTTGGAGGCAGAGGGGCCGCTCAGAAGACGCAACGATCTCGCAGGTTGCCCCGCAAGGTCGACGCTGTAAGGCTACCCAGCGCTTGGTTATCATACCACCTGGGAGCCCGGATTACAAGGGGAATCCGCAGCTGCGCGGCCCCCGGGAGATATGAGACCATGAGTGCTAGTGTGTCTATTGAACTGAAGTCAGCCGTCAAGCAGTATCTGCTCCTCAACGCCGTAGGCGAGGAGAACGCCAAGACAACCGACCAGATCGCGGTCGGCATTGGAGAGGCGCCAACGCGGCAGAACAACCCCATTCGCGACGCGGCCCGTGACCTGGCGCTCACGTACGAACTGCCTGTCTGTAGCGGCCCCAGGGGGTTCTGGGTTGCTCGCGAGCGTCCAGACATACTCCCACAGGCGAGCGCCCTTGAGCGTCGCGCAGAGAAGATCGTCAGGCGCGCGAACGCCATGAAGAACTGGTACGAACACTGGTACGACATCTTCCCGGATGATGACTCGTCCAACAACTGAATACGTGCCAGGAAGGGCCCGGGACTCCCGGGCCCTTCTGATTCGCTGCCCCGCCTGCCGCGCCAAGGGCAAACCCTCGCGACCGGGGAAGACGCGGGCAACTCCACGGGAGACAGTTCACCCATGCGAACCCGCGCCATCATTCTTCTCGCGCTCATTCAGGGGGCGGTCGGCATGACTCAGGCCATTAAGCAGGAGACGCTCTCGACCACCGGATCGACCCGAGGCACTGCTTACACGCTCAGCAACAAGATCGTGTCGTGGGGCGGGCGGACGCATTTCGCGTGGCTCGGCAGCGAGGCCGAGTGCATGGTCGCCACCTACGACCGCAACACGGGCGAATGGCTCGGACAGTGGCACGTCGGCACGGGCTTCGATAACCACGGCGGCCCCGCGATGGTCGCCGATAGCGCAGGCTACCTCCACATCGTCTTCGGCCCGCATCATGGCGACATCCAGTACCGACGCTCCGCGCGGCCAAACGACGCCTCCGAATGGATCGACATGGGCGTCTTCGGCGTCGGCGCGACGTATCCCAGTCTCGTCTGCGATTCCGACGACACCCTCCACGCGACCTATCGGGGCCTCGGGAAGCCGTGGCAAACCGCCTACCAGCGCAAGCCAGCCGGCGGCGAGTGGTCCGAGCCCGTCGCCCTCGTCGACGCCAACGTGCCCGATGGTTACACGCAATTCACCAACGCGCTCGCCGTCGGACGCGATGACACGATCCACCTCGCGTTCCACGTGTACGATCTCCATCCGGCCGCGGGCAAGTCAGCGGGCTACCTGAAGTCCACCGATGGCGGCGACTCGTGGAGTCTGGTCGATGGAGCGCCGATCGATCTGCCCTACACGCCCGACATGCCGGGGTGGGTGGAGCAAGGCCCGGACTTCGACATGCGCGTCGGCAATGTCGCGCTCTCGCCGGAGGGCCTGCCATTTTTCACCATCGGCCACTACATGCCCAAGCCCGGCCGCGCGGCGCTCTGTCATTGGGACGGCAGCGAGTGGGTCTCGCGCGATCTGTCTCCCGATGTCCGCGCGCTGATGCCCGATGCTCACATCGCGCACGGCACGTGCTGCTTCGACGAGAGGGGCGTCCTCTACGTCGCGGTGTCCGCCAACAAGGCGGGCGGTTGGGGCGATCCTACAAACCGCGTCTTCCTGCTCGTCTCGCAAGATCGCGGGCAGACCTTCGAAACCACCATGCTCTCTGACGCGGGCTCTACCGCGTCGAACTGGTTCCCGAGCCTCGAGCGCGCAACCGGGCACAACCGCGTGCCCATCCCCCACCTCATCTACACCATCGGCGAGCCCGGCGCCAATAACAAGGAGCCCGTCGCCACCGAGATCCGCGCCGTGACACTTGAACGATGGCTTGGAGGGCCGCATGTCCCGAACATTGTCAGCCTGTGCAATTCTCCTATCCGTGGCCGCGCTCGCCGCTGCCCAAGGCCCTGCGGCCGAATGCCGCGTCGTCGCGATCGACGGGCCGATCGTCGAGGGCGAGCCGTTCACCGTCGTCGCGCGCTACTCCGTGCCCGAGGGCTCGGTCCGGATCAACTGCGAGTTGAAGAGCGCGCAGCACGTCGTGCTGTCGGCCGCGCGCCGCGAGATCTCCGGCACGGGCGAGATGGGCCTTCGTTTGGTGGCTCCCTCCGCTTCGGATCACCGCGCGATCATCCTCGCGCTCTGGCTCGGCGAGGACTGGCAGAACCCACTTGCCCCGATGGTACAGACCCAGGCGCTGCCCGTCATGACCGCCGCGCAAGCCGAGACCATGAAGCAACACGCCGATGACGCGCCGCAGGTGCTCCAGTCGCTGGGCTGGGAGGAATCCGAGGCTGGTAACGTCGCCGTGCTGAGGGACGATCTCCCTGGCCTCGACGCTGCCGTGGTCGACCGCTACATCGCGGCGCTCACCGCGACGGGTATATCGGTCACGCCCCTCGCCGGCGATCATCTCGCGAATCCCTACGTGCTCGATCCCGAACGCTTCGACATGCTCGTTCTCACTCACCCTCAGACCTTCCCCGCCGAGGCACTTGAATCCATCGGCGCGTATACCGACGGCGGCGGCGACCTCATCGCCATCGGCGCCCCTGCCTTCAGCCGCCAGGTCGCGAAGGTTGACGGAGAGTGGATGTACCGCGAAGAGTACCTCGCCCGGCTGGCTGGCGTCGAGCCGACCACCATGATCCAGAGCTTCGACACGCTCCCCGACCTTCGCCGCGGGACCAACAACACCGAGAGCGAAACGACTGCCGAACTGGGTGCGGGAGCTGGCGACACGAACTCCGCGCTCCACGTGAAGATCGGCGATCTGACCGGCTGGGACACGCACGAAATGACAGTAGCCGAGGGCGCCTTCGGCCCTGGCGACACGCTGACGTGCTTCTGGGCTAAGGGCGCTGAGCGCACGACTCAGCTCTCGATGGAGTGGCGCGAGCGCGATGGGTCGCGATGGATCGCCACCATCCCGCTGACAGCTGAGTGGACCCACCACGCCCTGCGCCCAGCCGATTTCCGTTTCTGGCAGGACAGCAGCAGCGAGGGCCGCGGCGGCGCGGGCGACGTGCTGAACCCGGCAAATGCGGGCACAATGGCGTTCGGCTTGGCGTTCACCCACACGCCCGTTCCGGGCGGCGAGCACGAGTATTGGATCGACGAAATCGGCTCCGCGTCCAACCCGTTCAGCGACGAGATCGTCTTCGAATCGGCCGAGGTCCCCGTCATCGGGACGGTGAGTCCGCCCTACAAGATCTACGAGAACGCTGACGCCGCGTCGCTCGACGCGTCGGCCGGGCTCCCGATCCTCGGCGAGTCCGTCCTGCCGATGCCCCTTACGGTCCTGTCCAGCCACGTCCGCCCACAAGGCACGGGCTTTGGCAAGCAGCGCAAGTGGCGTTGGGTGCCCCTCGTCCAGGCGCGAGGCGCGGGCGGCGAGGTCACCGGCACTCTCGCAACGCTGATGCTCAACGATGCTGGCGGGTCGATCGTCTCCATCACTGCGGGCGACGCCGACTATGCCGCCCAGGAAGGCGTCCTCGAGACGGTTGTCCGTCTGGCGGAGCGTCTGATCGATGGCATCTTCCTCTATGAGGGCGGCAGCGAGTTCTACGCCTACTTTGGCGAAGAGTCCGTGAAACTCGGAGCCCAAGTACGCAACGGGGGCGCCCAACCGACCGGCCGTATGACGGTCGAATTCGTCGTGAATCCCGACGACCGCCCGTTCATCGAATCGTTCCGGAAGCGCATGCCCGTGTCGGTTGCGGCGGGCGACGAGGCTGTCGTATCCACCGTCTGGGAGAGTGGCCTGCGCCCCGGCCGAGAGTATACCGTGACAACCACGCTGAAACGCGACGGCCAGGTCATCGGCGAACTCGTTCACCCGCTCATCGTCTGGAAGAAGCCCAGCAAGCCCCAGCACGTGACCGCCCGCGACGGGCACTTCTTCGTCGGCGACGAGCCCTGGTTCCCGCATGGCGTGAACTACATGCCGTCCTCGGAATGCGGCATCGAAGACAACGAGTACTTCGAGTTCTGGCTCGACCCGCAACCATACGATCCCGCTGTCACCGAGCGCGACCTGTCGCGATGCGCGGCCATGGGCTTCAACATGGTCAGCGTCTTCGTCTACCACCGCTCCATCGACAGCCGCAACCTCCTCGACCTCCTGATGCGCTGTGAGAAGCACGGGTTGCGCGTGAATCTCTCGCTCCGCCCCGGAACGCCGCTCGCGTTCGAGTGGCCGGAGACGGGCGAGATCATCCAGCGTTACCGCCTGGCGGAGATGGACAACATCTTCGTCTATGATCTGGCGTGGGAACCCGTCTTCGGCAACTACGAGCGCCGCAAGGTGCATGACCGCGCGTGGGAAGACTGGGTCGTCGAGCGCTATCGCAGCGTCGCAAACGCCGAGACCGATTGGGGAGTGTCCATTCCGCGCGTCGACGAGGTCGTCACCTCACCATCCGACGAGCAGGTGGCCACCGACGGCGACTGGCGCGCGATGTCGATTGCCTACCGGCGCTTCCTTGACGATCTTCTCAGCAAGGCCCACCTCCGCGCCGCCCAGAAGATCAAGAGCGTCGATCCAAATCACCTCATCAGCTTCCGCATGAACACCGCCGGAGACCCAACGGTCGGCGCGTCGTGGATCGCCTATGATTTCCATGGTCTCGCCAAGTCGGTCGACGTCATGGAGCCAGAGGGTTACGGCCGGATCGGCGATTGGGATCGCATTAAGCCGGGGTGGTTCACCGCCGCCTACTCGCGCTATGCCGCGCCGGGCCGTCCTGTCATGTGGGCGGAGTTCGGTCGCCACGTGTGGGATCGGAACACGATGAGCCAGAGCCCGGAGCAGTTGGCGATCACCGCTCAGTTCTACCGCGATTTCCTCAACATGGTCCTCAGGTCCGGCGCCGACGGCGCCGTCTGTTGGTTCTATCCGGGCGGATACCGGGTCAACGAACTGAGCGACTACGGCATTATCAACCCGGATGGGACTTGGCGCGAGGTCACCGAGGTGATCCATGACTTCGCCGACCGCATGACCAGTCCGCGCGATCTGCCCGACACGCAGAAGACCTTCACAGTCGACCGCGGCGCAGACCCGAGCGGCATCCAAGGCATCTGGGCGGAGATCGGCCAAGACTTCATGGCTGCGGCCGAGGCGGGCGAGAACCCCATCCTCATCGACGAGACCACTGACCGCACCTCAGCGGACGAGCCCGTCATCGCCGTCGGCAACCGTCCCTACAATGGCGCGAACCCGCCGAAGTACCTCAACGCCGAGTTCAACACCCTTAGACGTGCTTGACGCGGAGGGCAACTGGGCCAGCATCGAGACCGATGGGCAGACCGTTGAGATCGACCCATCGGAGCCGGTCACCATTCGCGCATCGCTCGGTAACCTCGGCCGGGCAACGTGGCTCGCGCCTGCAGAACATGCCGGGCCGGGCGGCGTCTACCTCACGGCCGATGCCGATCCGCCGATCACCCTCCGCGAGCCGCTCGCAGACGACGTCCCATGGCTCGCCGACGCGCGATTCGAGGCGACAGTCAAGATCACCGCACCGACGGAGATCACCCTCCACCTCACCGCCGACGACCGCGCCGATTTCGGCGAGCGCCTAACGGTCACGCTCATCCCGGCGGAGTGAAGTGAGTCACCGGCATCTGGCGGACGCCATGGGGGCCGACGTATGTGGTCCCGGGCAGCAGTTCGAACGTAGCCGTCGCGGTCTCGGGATCCCAGATGAAGCCGGGATCTTGGGTGGTCGTGATCCTCGTGGCGTCGCCCACCGGCGCCACGGCTTCGACGGTATACGGCGACACCCTCTCTCCGGCGTGATCGACTAGGATCGTGCTTCCCTCCGTTGGAGCAAACGCGCCATCGACCAACAGCGATCGGCTGTCGCGATCAACTCCCAACAGGCCGTGAGCCGCCGTGGCCCCCGACTCCACCGTTACCTCGCCCCATGCCACGCTGCCGCCCACAACGGTTGCCCGTGTCAACTCGTCTCCCTCGATGACGAGGATCGCCAGTTCAGCGTCAGCCTTCAGCGCCAGATCGCGATAGCTCCCGGACGCGCCCGACGCGCCAACCAGGATCAGGTGCGTCCGCGCGCCCATCGCAACCTCAACAGCGGCGACCGTTCCCGGCATCTCGAGAACGCGCGCGGAGGTGATGGCCGGCGCGCCCGCGTGCGGCTCGCTGAGACTGATAAACGTCGACTCCCCGCCTCTTCGCCTGAGCAGCGCAAACGGCCGGTGGTGTTGGTCGATCTCAGCGTCATTCTCGCCCGCGCCGCGGATCGCTGGGCTCGTGCCGGTCATCAGCTCATCACCCTTGGTCGTCAGCACGAACGTCCGCAGGCCTGCTTCCTGGCCCTCGAATGAGTGGTCAACAGTCGCGATGCCATCGCCTGGACGGTGCGCGACCACATTCGCCAGGTACCCATAGGCGTAAGCCGGCTCCACGATATCCCAAGCATCCGTCTCGGCCTCGCCAGGCTTGAACTCGAACCCATCGGGGAGCAGGCTGTCGACCCCCTCGCCCGCGAGCCGCGCTCCCTCCGCCGTCGCCGCCACGCTTGACGGTTCATCGGCGCATCCGTGAAGGAAGTAATCGTGCTGATCTCCGCCGGTCACCTCGAACACGTCCAGCAGATAACACGCGTCGCCGCCCGCGCCAATCAGCCCCAGCGTCCTGCGGTACTTGCTCGCCACGTCCGGGTAGACATGCGGGTTGTCAACGGACACGAGCTGGCAGTCCGAGTCGCTCGCGTCGAAGTACCGGAGCGCCCCATACGTGCTCTTGTCCGCGGTCTGGTTCAGTAGGTCGATGACGACCGTATTGTGTCCCGCCGTAGCCAACGTCACGCCGCGCGCTTTCGTGTGCGTGTAACCGACATCCGACAGCAGCTCTTTGCCCCCGGCAAAGAAGATCAGGCTCAGCCCGTCGAAGTGCACGTGCCCATAGCCTGGCGACCAGGTAAGATGGGCCTGCACTTGCGCGTCGCCCGCGCCGCGAGCCAGACAAGCATGACCAAGCCCCGGCAATAGGAACGCCGTCGACTCCTCCCGCGCGCGCCAGCTCCCGTTGTGCCACGTGTCATGGACCGGCACCATCCTGCCGTTAGGCAGGCACATGAGATCCAGGAACGCGGCGGCCTTCTCAAGCAAGGGGAACTCGCCGGCGACATCGAGGTCGTCGAACCGCTCGCCCGTCGCCGGATGCTCGTAACCCGGTGGGTCCGAGTACCCCCGGGCGACATCGATGACCACGCCCAGGTTACTGACCGTCTGCGAGTGATACGATGGCGCGCCCTCCTTCCACGCGCCGTCGTAGAAGAACCGGGGCTCGACGAAACGCCGCAGCCGGAGAATCGCCTCATGGACGTACTCCGGCCTGCCGACGACTCGGCCGACGCGAACGAAGTCGCCCCACATGCCCGGACTCATGTTCGTGTAGTCGTCGCGCTGGTCCAGAACATCGTCGGTCGCGTAGACGAGGAATAATTCGATGTCAGAGACCACGTCTGTGCCTAGCTCGCGCGACAGCTCTCCCAGCGCATCCGCCTCGGCGATGAGGTCATACGCCTCAACCAGTTTCCGGGGAACGTCCATGTACGACCACCACGTCCAGTGCGCGGTCCGATAGTTGCTCCTGCGGTCTTTGGGTGCGATGTTCCCCGGCAGGATCTCCTTCTCGCGGAACGGCAGGTCCACGTGGTAGCAGTATCCGGGGTACACCTCGCCGAAGCGATGGATGATAAGCGCCGAGCGGCGCGCGTGGTCGGCCTCTCCGGTTAGCACGTGCAACCGCGCGAAGGCGTTCGCGGCCTCTTCCATCGCGCGGATCTTCAGGTAATCGAGGCGCGCGGCGAAGAAGTGCCGATAGCCCTCATCATCGGCCCAGAACGGATACCGGTGCGTCTCGCCCGTGGGGCTTTCCACCTTCAGCACGTCATCCATTGGGTACAGGTCGCTCGGGTAAACGTGAGCGCAGTACTTGCAGCGCATCTGCTCTGGCTGGGCGAGTTCGTACGGCGGAATGTCTGTCGGCTTCCAGTTCACCGCGAACTGCCCCTCCTGGTAGCCCTCGTCGCAGTTGGGACAGTCGGTGAAGTACAGGCCCGCCTGCGCCGGGACCAACGCCAGCATTTCTTCTTCCGTCATCTCAAGGAGCGGAGCGACTTGGGCGAGAAGAGAGTCACGGTCCGATTCGGGGACTTGCGTGCCCAGGATCGGCCGCTGGGCTTCAGCATCCGTCGTTGCGAACATCGCCGCGATGAGTGGGATTAGCACCAGCATGACTCCTCGGTCTCCGGGGGATAGTAGCCTGTAAACTGTATATCGCGCGCACCTTCGGTGTCAACGCGAGAAAGAGGCGACCACATGACCGTCCGAGAGCTGCACGAATTCTCCATCGAGAGAGGCCTGGAACGCGCGCCCCGCGGTCGTGATGCGCTCGCCCAGCAGATGGTTGACGCTCGCGCCGAATACGAGGCTCTCGACGGCGTCGCCAAGCGAGTCTTCGACGCCGAGCGCCTCACGAATCCCTTCGGCGACACGCGCATCGCGTGCGGAGACGACGCGACCGAGGTCAACCGTCTGATCTGCGGCGTCAACATCACCGGCAGTGAGATACTCCTCGCCGATAACCTCCGCCACCACGGCAAGCCGGTCGACCTGGTGGTGGCACACCACACCTCCGCGATCGGCGGCGGCTTGGGATCCGTCCGCGACGCTGTCTGGCCCCAGGTGAAGATGCTGACGAACTTCGGCGTACCCGCCTACAAGGCCGAGAAGCTGGTGCGACCGACTTGCGAGGGCGATCAGAGGGCCGTTGGCTACAACATCACCCAGATCGCCGAAGCGCTCGACATGCCGCTGATGACCATCCATAGCCCGGCGGATCTCTACATGTTCGAGGAAGGCACCCGCACCATTCAAGAGGACCAGCCCCAGACGGTCGGAGATCTCCTCGACATCAGTGATTCCTGGCCTGAGGTGCAACAGCTCATCGACAGGGGCAAGGGCACGGAGATCGTCGTGGGCGATCGGCGCGACCCTCTGGGCAAGACCTACTACGCATTCTACGGTGGGTGGAATCCAACGCCACAGGTGTTCGAGGCGCTCTGCGATGCCGGTTGCGGGACGCTCTGGGTCGTCGCGACGTCCGAAGAACTCAACCAAGTCGCTCGCGCGCGCAATGCGAGCATCGTCGTCGTGCCTCACTTCCCCGCCGACAACCTCGGACTCAACATGCTGTTCGACGACGCCATGGACCACTTCGGGGACTTCGATATCGTGGAGACCAGCGACTACCGCCGCTACGACCGTCGCGCCGACTGAGGAGCAAGCATGACGCCCCGTGAACGGATGCTGACGGCTTTGCGAAACGGCACGCCCGATGTCGTGCCCACGTTTCTGTGCTACCACGGCCTCTACGCCAACCGCCACGCCACGCTGGAGTACCTGCTGGAGTACGGACGGCGGATGGGCGGCGCGCCCGAGCGCCCCATTGATGCCGATGAAGACATCGAGATCCGCCGCCATGCCATCGAGCAGGTCCTTGATCTGTTCATCGGCCGCATCGACCACCAGTTCATCTTCCCCACCGTCCGGACGTTTGAGGCCGACGTGATGACGCCCCAACTCATCGACACGGCGATCCAGTACCTCGACACAGACCAGCACCGGATCATTGGCGACGGCGCCAACGTGCGCATCGAAAGCGCCGCCGCTCCCGGGGTCAGCGCCCAGCCTCGCGGCCTGGAGACAGCCGCCGATGTCGACCGTTACTTCGAGCCGCCCCCTCCGTCGGCCACGCCGCCGCCGACCGGGCCCGACCCCTACGACGACCTCAAGGCCAGACACGCCGCCGCCATCGAAGACTCCTACCGTTGCGGGAGCATCAATTCACCGTTCTGCATCGCGATCGGCGCTTTCGGGTACGAGGGCGCGATGCTGGCGATGCATGACCGTCCGAGCGTCCTTGCCCACTTCGTCGAGCGCGCGTTGGACCGTTACATCGACACGATCCGAACGGCGCCGGTCGACGGCTTCTGGTTCGACGAGTACTACACTGACGTCATCTCACCAGGTCACTACGAGGAGTACGTTTGGAAGCCGAACGTGAAGCTGGCGGAGGCGCTGCGCGCGAGCGGCAAGGCCAGCACCTACTACTTCTGCGGTGACATCGTCCCGAAACTTGAGCGCGCCTGCGCCCTCGAGATCGACGCCATCGCCTTCGAGGAGAGCAAGAAGTGGTTCCACCTCGACATCGCCGAGATCGCCCCCATCGTCAATGGCCGCAAGGCGCTCTGCGGCAACGTGGATGGCATGAGGTTGCTCCCCAAGGGCTCGCCCGATCAGATCGCGGCCGAGGTGCGTCGCCAGCTCGACGTCGCGGCGGCCGGCGGCGGCTTTGTCATGGGCGCCGGTAGCCCCATCGCGCCCGACGCTCCGATCTCCAACATGCGCGTCTTCCTCGACGCCACCCGCGAATGCGGACGCTACCCTTCGACTTAAGCGAAAATGCTGTATTTACCGTGCATCCCGACACTTACCATTGTATAATGGAGGCCCGCCGCCGGCGTGGGGCAAATGATCAGACAGTGGACATCTCCGGCAGACGTTGGCCGGAGCAACCGTACGATTGGTGATGCTCTTTGATAGCCGTTCCGGAATGTCCAGTGCGACTCTTGTCTAGGCGAGCCGCTCGACCTTCCCAGTCGCCTGTTGCAGCAACCCCATAGTCCGTCCCGGTACCAGCCTGACGGCTGGTTATCCGTGATGCTGACACGCGCTCAGCACGACCGCGCGTGTCATCTCGGCGAGAGCGTTCGACCTGAGACGTGAAGTAGAACACCAGTCCCACCTAGCCGTCAACGTGCCGGGCGCCTAGTCTGACATAGGAAGGCTCGGGCAACCAACACCCCCAGACGGGGGAACCGAAGGGAGTCCAACATAGACGTGAAACAGAACCTCAGTCCCACAGCAATCGTAGTCGCAATCGTAGTTGTCCTGGCCGTCATCAGCCTCATCGGCTGGAAGGTCATGGCCGGCGGCGGAGAAGACCTTCCCGGCGCTGATGAAGAACAGATCGACGCGACGATGCAGCAGGATATGATGGAGTCAATGCAGCAGGGCGGAGCGGCCGGCGGCAGCGCGCCTCCCCCAGCAGGAGAGTAGTTACACGTCCCTCGCGGCGACGCGCGGGAAGCTCATTGTCAACGTACCCATTCGACGCGAAGAAGCATCGGAAGAGAGGCACCAACTTGATGCGGAGAGGTTTTACGCTGATTGAATTGCTGGTTGTAATAGCCATCATCGCTATTCTCGCAGCAATTCTATTCCCGGTATTTGCCCGTGCGAGAGAGAAGGCACGTCAAACATCGTGTCTGAGCAACATCAAGGAGATCGGATTGGCTGAGCTGATGTACGTCGGCGACTACGACGAGCGCAGCCACCGGCCCGTCGGCGACGGTCCTGGCTGGAACTTCATGGGCGGCGGAAACTTGGCCTTACCCCCTAAAGCGAGTCCAGGTTCAGTGTTAGTATCTGGGTGTAC
>CAZKUN010000241.1:0-13512 GCA_964555935.1 uncultured Armatimonadia bacterium
GTTGCCGGGACAAAGTACGACGATGACGCTCAGACCGTGTCTCCCGACGGCACCAAGATCGCGTTCCGCAGTGATCGGGATGGGAACAGCGAGATCTACGTCATGGACATCAACGGAGACGCGCAGACAAACCTGACCCAGAACGACGCAGTAGACGCGGCGCCCCAGTGGTCGCCCGACGGCACGAAGATCGCGTTTTGCCGGGGCCCTGGCGGGAGGAACGACGATCTCTGGATCATGAACGCCGACGGCACCAATCAGAAACAGCTCACATATGCCGAGGGTGACGTTAGCCCTCCCGACTGGTCGCCCGATGGCGAGTGGATGGCCTTCGAGAACAACCGGGACGGCACCTGGCAGGTTTGGGCCGTAAGGGCCAATGGCGAGGCGGAGACGCAGCTCACGCATGGTGAGAACAACTCCGGACATGCGGCGTATTCTCCGGATGGATCGCAGATTGCGTACATTACCGATGTGGACGGGAGTATTGAGATCTTCGTGATGATGGCCAACGGGAACGCGCAGAGGCAGCTGACCGACGCCAAGGGGAAGGACCTCCGGCCGCGCTGGTCGCCTGATGGGACGAAGATCCTGTTCGAGAGCAACCGGGACGGGAACCCAGAGATCTACGTGATGGATGCCAACGGTGACGGCCAGACGAACCTCTCCCGGAGCGACGCCTCCGACACCGACCGGGAGTGGTCGCCCGATGGGAGACAGATCGCATTCGTGGCCGAGCGAGACGGCAACGCAGAGATCTACGTGATGGATGCCAACGGCGACGACCAAACCAATCTGACCCTCAACGATGAGGGCCCCGACATCTTGCCGGTGTGGCTAGGTCCGACGGTGCGCCCGCCGGTAGCGACGCTGCCGGTAGTGACGCCGTTGGTGGAGCCGCTGCCAGGAAACAGCCTGATCTGCTTCGTGGTGTACGAGCCAGTCGCTCAGGGGGGGGGCAGTTCCTCATCTGGAAGTGGTCAATCCGGACGGGAGTGGTCATAGGCGAATCGCAACAGGGCCTGGGGGGGCCGCTTGGCCCGGCGCTGTCCCCGGACCGAACCAAGATCGCGGTCTCCATAGTCCTCGGGCCCAAGCAGCATGGCACCAGGGATGTATGGGTCATGCAGATCGAGGGCACAGGCCTGCGCAACCTCACGAATAGCCCGGCGGCGGACACTGCCCCGGCATGGTCACCGGATGGGATGCGGATCGTGTTCCAACGAATGGACGCCGCCCCCCTCCCAGACATGGATCATGAATGCCGATGGCAGCAGGCAGAAGCGGGTGACCGAAGGGCGTGAGGCCCAGTTCTCGCCCGACGGCGCCAAGATCGTCTACGTGGCCAACAATGTACAGAAGCGCCAATACGACATCTTCGTCATGGACGCCGACGGAGGCGGCGCGAGGATGCTGACGGACTCCGGCAGTGGGAGGAATAACCCAACCTGGTCGCCGGATGGCAAGCTCATCGCGTTCACCGACCTGGGCTACTGGGTGATGAACGCCGATGGCCTGGGCGCGCGCCGCGTCCCCACCCCCCGCCTCACTTAAGGCGTCCGAGGCGCCGACGTGGTCGCCCGATAGCTCCGAGATCGCCGTCGGGGGCTATTGCGAAGGCGCGCCCGGACTCTACGCGGTCAACGTCGCGACGGGACAGGTCCGGACCATCATCCAGACTGTTGGTGTACCGAGCGGGCCGGACTGGCGGTGAAGGAGAATGCGGCGGGTCGGATACTTCGATCTCGTATTCGGCCCTTCCGACGGCGATGCGAGCTGGAAGCTCGCGGTCCAAGACCGCAACGGGGTCGAGGTTGAAACCCCTCCTACAGTGGACGGCGCTAGTACGTGCCGAACTCGCGGCCGGCGTCGAGCATGGCGCGGACGTTTTCGGGCGTGGCGGTCACGCCGATGGAGTGGCTGGAGCCGAGGATGAAGCCGCCGCCGGACATGCAGGCCTCGCAGGCGCGGGCGGTCTCATCGCGGATCTGTTCGGGCGTGTTGACCACGAGATTGTGACACGACACGCCGCCCCAGAGCGTCATGCGATCACCGATGGTGGCTTTGAGATCGGGCAAGCTCTCCTCGGGCTGGATGGCCTGGTAGGCGTCGAAGCCCGTGTCGGCGAGGTCGGACCAGATGGGCGTCAGGACGCCGCATGAGTGGAACATCATCGGCAGCCCCGCCGCGTGGGACGCGGCGGCCTGGGCCTGGTAGCCGGGCACGAAGAGATCGCGGAAGCGCTGAGGGCTCATGAACGGCCCCGAGTTGAAACCGAGATCCTCGCCGGCGCAGAGCCCATCAAGACCCTTGGACTTCCAGTAGGCCGCAATCTTGCCGACCGCCTCGGCGCGGTTCAGGCGTCCGTCGCGGACGCCGTCAGGATTCTCGACGAGGGACATGAGCCACGGCTCAACCCAGAGCGCCGATGGGTACGGCAGGCCGACGGGGCCAGTGCTCGGGCCGATCCAGATGAAGTGCGTGTCGCCCAACTCGGCGACGACGTGGTGGACGACCTCGAGTTCGGATTCAGTCGGAATGCGGATGCCATCGACGATCTCGGCGGGGTCGTCGTACGCCGGTCCGCCCGACGGCGCCTCCAGGATCATGATGTCGTGGGTCTGCTCGCTGTAGCGATAGACGCCCCCCAGTCGTCCGTCCACGTCAGGTCATCGATCTGCGTCAGAGGCGGGAAGACGCGGTCCTTGTCCGGCACGAGATCGACCCTCACCATGTCAAAGCCCAACTCGACCGAGAGATCGACGGCGTCGCGCTTCATTGACTCGACGACCTCGTCGCGCCGCCCCTGCCAGAAGGCCTCTATGTACTGGCGCTTGCCGCGATGGTATGACTTGCGGCCGAAGAGTTTCTCAATGACGGCGTAGTCGATGGCGAACTCGCCGGTCGGGACGCGATCGGGTTCCTGGTGAGCGAGGGTTGCGAGGACGCGTTCTTTGGAGGTCATCTGATGGCTCCGGCCTGCTGGTGTGATAGCTGGATGAATTAGGCGCGAGGGCGGCGGAGACCTTTCAAGGATAACCGCGCCGGAGTCCGGAACCTGCGGGCGACGATTATTGGGAGGGATTTGGATGAAGTTCACGGATCGGCTCAGGCGCGTGGGACCGGCGTTCATCGTGGGAGCGGTGATCATCGGGCCGGGAAGCTTGTCGCTGTTCTCGAAGATGGGATCGAAGTACGGGTACCAGCTTCTGTGGCTGAGCCTGCTGGCGGGCGCGATGATGGCGGGGTTCATCGGCCTGTTCATGCGGTTTGGCGTGTACTGCGATGACACGTTCTTAGGCCTGACGGCCAAGAAACTGGGACGCAAGTATGCGGCGGTGACGGGCGTGAGCGTCTCGCTGGTGAGCACGATCTTCCAGTTTGGGAACTGCCTGGGCGTGACGGCCGCGCTGGGGCTGGTTCTGCCGGGCGTGCCGGAGATCGTCTGGCCCGTGTTCTTCACGGTGAGTTCGATCCTATTCCTGTTCGGGTTCAAGGTGATCTACAAGGTCCTGGAACGCATGATGCAGGCCTTCCTCGTGCTGATGCTGGGCGCGTTCATCGCGAATCTCGTGATCGCGAAGCCGGATGTGGGGGGAATCGTGACGGGCCTCGTGCCGACGCTTCCGGCGAACGTCAACTGGCTGGAAGTGGGCGGCCTCATCGCGACGACGTTCGTGCTCGTGGGAGCATCGTTTCAGTCGTACCTGGTGAGGGCGAAGGGATGGACGGAGGACGATATGTCGGCCGGCGCGACAGACACGCTGATGGGGTCGATCATCTTCACGCTGATCGGCAGCGTCATCATGATGACCGCGGCGAGCGTGCTGTATCCGGATAAGGAAGTCAAGGACGCGGCGGACATGGCGGAGCAACTCGGCGGCGTGTTCGGCAGCTCGGCCAAGTACATCTTCTGCGCGGGGTTCTGGGCGGCGGCATACTCGAGCTTCATCAGCAACTCGCTGATCGGCGGCGTGCATCTGTGTGATGGGTTGGGCTTGAGCGAGGACGGCGGGGATGAGCCGAAGCCGCTGCTGGAGCAGAAGTGGACGAAAATCTTCGCGACGGGCGTGCTGCTGGTTGGGATGATCACCGCGATCGCCATTCTGCTGACGGCGCCGACGAATGGCGAGAGCGATATCAAGGTGACGGCCATCATGCTGGCGCAGGCGGTGACGCTGCTGGCGATCCCGCTGGCTGCGGTCGCCGCGGTGCTCGTCCTCTTCGATGCGAAGGCGACGAAGGACCGGCCGCTCGCGCCGTGGGCGAAGGGTTTCGTGGTGTTCGGCGTGGTGCTGCTGCTGGCGAACGTAGTGATGACGGCTGTGAAGCTGTGGCCGAAGGTCTTCGGGTAACGGCACAGGCAACGAAAGCGGGAAGACTCGAAGACCCGAAGAACGGCGAAGACTGGTGACGGAATACGGCGACGGTATGCCGGCTGGAAGCGTGGAAACTCAGACACCGAGTTTCCCTGGTCCTGTCAACGGCAGGGCGCAGTGAATTGCGCCCCTACGAAGTAAGAGAGGCATTCATGCTTGCGCTCATCATTGTTGGTGGTGCGATCTGTGGACAGGAGGCGGTTCAGGTGACATGTGAGGCGCCGTGTCATGTCTTCATGGTGGGGGAAGCGGTTGAGTTTGCGTGTGAGGGCGAGGTGGAGGTGACTGACTACGACGGCGAGGTGGTGTGGGAGGGCACGGCTGATGGGCAAATCAGCGTGCCGGACCTGGGGCCGGGGTATTACGAGCTGAACTGCGGTGGGGCGATGGCGACATTTGGGATCATCGCCGCGCGGACGGATGAGGACCCGCCGGACGGGCCGCTGGCGGTGGACGGCGCGACGGCCTGGCTGAGTGGCGCGGACCAGCGGGAGCCCATCGCGAAGATGCTGCGACGGATGGGCATCGGCTGGATGCGCGAGCGGCTGAACTGGGGGCAGGTCAATCCCCAGCAGGGCACGGTCGAGTGGGGGAAGTACCAGACGGTCGCTGACGTGCTCAGCGCGAACGGCGTGAGGAACTACCAGATCTTCCACGATTCGCCCGGCTGGACGCACCCGGGCAAGGAGACCAGAAACCCCGATGACCTGAGGCACGTGTACGAGTTCTGCCGGGATGCGGCGGCGCATTTCGAGGGGGACATCCTCGCGTGGGAGCCGTGGAACGAGCCGGACATCTTCTTCTTCGATCAGCTCGGCGACAAGTACTCGGGCATCCAGAAAGCGGCTTACCTGGGATTTAAGGCGGGCAAGCCGGACGTGAACGTCTTGCAGTGCTCGCTCTGTCGAGGGAAGTCGCGGTTCAGCGATAGCATTTTCGAGAGCGGGATCGCGGATTACTTCGATACATTCAACTTCCACACGTACTCGCCGATCGACGGGTACGTCGAGACGCTGGACATGTGGATGGAGATGACGCGGGATTACGGCGTGGAGGAGCGCCCGGTCTGGCTGACGGAGGCGGGGATACGGCTGCAGCACGCGGACGATGAGGATCTCACGCCCGAGCAAGAACGCGGGCAGGCGGAGTTCGTGCCGAGGTCGTTCGCGATATCGCTGGCGGCGAGCGTGGACAAGCATTTCTTCTTCGTGCTGCCGCATTACCCCGAGCGAGGCGTGCAGTTCGGCGCGATGCATCCGGATGCGACTCCGAGACCGGCGCTGCTGGCGATCGCCACCGCGGTGCGGCTGATGGGTGAGGGCAAGTACCTCGGGAAGCTGGCGATGGAGGCGTGTGAGGGGTACGTGTTCGATAGCGGATCCGAGCGCGTGGCGGTGGTATGGGCGGAGGAGGAGACGGAACTGGACTTGCCTATGGAAGACGGCGCGCGGGTGGTGGACGTGGTTGGGCGAGTGGTTGAGGGCGATGCGGGCATCGTGGCGGCCGGGCCGGAGATGCGGTACGTGGTGGGGCTGGGCGATGTGGAACTGACGGGCGAGCCGCGCGCGGCGGGAGAGATGCCGGAGCTGGATCCGCACAAGGTCGTGCTCGTGGGCCACATCGCGACCGAGGAGATCCACAAGGACCGCAACGCGTATATGGTCCCCGCCGGCGAGCCGGTGCAGTACATGGTGGATGTCTACAACTTCGATGCGGATCAGTCGACGCGCGGGAGCGTGCGGGTCGAGATGCCCGATGGTTGGACTGCGGATAAGGACGCGGCGGACGTGATGCTCGAGCCGCTGGGGTGGACGACGGTGGCGTTTGAGCTGATGCCTGCTGCTGCTGCGGACCTCGCGGAGCCGGCGAAGGTGTGGGCGCGCGGCGATTTCGGGGGCAAGGAGACCGCGCCATGTGTCTCCTACGCCAGGATCGACGTGGCCGCGAGCGAGCCCACGCGGACGCTGGATCTGGAGCTGAACGACGCGGCCCGGTGGGCGAAGAACATCCCGAGCAACGGGGAGATGGAGATCGAGTCGGGGGATGGGCACGTGAGCTTCCCAATCACGTTCACGGGCCCCGGAGATCGGTGGTGCTACCCCCGGGCGACGTATGCCGACCCGCAGGACTGGGGCGATTACCAGGGCCTGGCGTATGAGTATCGGCTGACGCCGGTTGAGGCGACCACGAACAGCCGCCTGCAAATCGCGGAGGCGGGAGGATCGATGTATGCGGACTTGGCCCATCCGGCGACGGCGGAATGGCGGCGGGTGGTGGTGCTGCTCGGCGACGTGATGTGGGGATCGTACTCGCCTGTCGACGAGAACGGGAAGCTGGATACGGATGCGATTGGCCAGGTGACGATCGGGTGCAACACGGAGCTTGATGAGGTGATGCTGGAAGTGAGGAACGTGAGCCTGGTGGCGTACGACTGAACGGCAACGGCATGCCGGGTGAAACCCGGCGGCCCAGTTAGGCAGCATTGGGCGCAGGGAGAGACGACCACGCGCCGGCCCTGGGCGGGTGAAAGCCGGGCGGTCCAGTCCACGGCGTCGGGCTGGGAAACCCGACCTACGGACGGCGAAGGAGAGACGCCTGTCCCATGGCGGGAGATGGCGAGGGTCAGGGGGTGAGGGGAGGCAGCTCTTCGTCCCACGCCTGGACCCGCTCCGGACTGTGCGCTTCATTCCATGGGAAGAACGACCACATGGGGTAGGCGGCGACCATGTCAGCGTTCTCCTCAATACCGAGTCGAATGGCGCGGCGGGTATCCTGCACGGATCCCTGGTAGCGAGTGGAGCCGGGCTGCGTGGCATCGTAGCGGCCTACGTTGACGAAGGTGCCGAAGCGTTTCTGATGGCGGTCGGCATAGTAGCGGAACGCGCGGTAGCCGGGGTGATCGCGGGTGGTCGCGTATTCGCAGACGATGTAGGTGACCTCGGGAATGGCGCAGATCTGGTCGAGGTCGACGGCGAAATCGTCGCCGAACCAGGAGCTGGCCTGGAACCAGATCGCGCCGCCGTAGTCGGGATTGTCCTGGTTGGCCTCGGCGAAGACGCGGGCCTCACCAGCGATGCGCTGGGTGTAGAGCTGGTTGATCCAATCATGCCAGAGGCGCCAGTGGCCTTGGGTCGCCGCGTTGTCCGTGCGGGAGGTCTCGACCGCGTAAGGCTTGGCGGGGAAACGGATCGAACCATCGCCGGCAAACTCGCGGAAATCGGTGAGGGCGGCCTCGGAATAGAAGGGCGTCTCGTACCATGTGGAGACGTTGAAGTGGGGCTCGTTGAAGAAGAGGTAGTCGACGCCGTGGAGACGGTCGGCGACGTCTTTCAGCGCCGCGAACGCGGCCTCTCGGGCAGCGGGATCGCCCCAGTCGAAGCCCTGCTCGACTTTGGCGAACTCGCCGGTTAGGGGATCGAAGACCTGCCCCCAGAACTCTTCGGGCATCGATGAATCGCGTGGATGAGACAGTGGCGTGGACCAGCTCAACGATAGCGCCACCTTGAGGCCCGCATCATGGGCCACATCGGTCCACTCCTGGATCTGGCGAGTGAAGGTGTCAACGCGATTGCCGGCGGGATCTGCGTAGCGCCAGTCGAGGTACGCGAAGAACCCCTCGGCGACATCGAAGTGCTTGGCCAACTCCGCGCAGTTCCGTTGCTTCTCCTCGAGCGGCTTGTTCTTCCAGAAGTCGAGATTCTGGACGAAGCGCGCGATGCGCTCAGGCTTGGCGCGTGGCTGCAGCGCTTTGGCAAGCCAGGGCTCCTCCGGCGCCGGGATGGGCTCGGCCCGGACCTCGCCGCGCTTCGCGCCCAGCGGCCCGAGGTCGAGTCGGATGCGGGTCGAGACTTCCGGCTCCGGTCGCGCCAAGTGCAGGCTGGCGACCTGCAGCCAACCTCCCTGCCAGAACTCGAGTCGCTCCGCATCGCCGTCAATCGACAGGGGCGCGTGGGATTCATCGAATGGCAGCATGAACTCCGCGGGGTTGGCAAAGTGGGTTGGATCTGCGCCAAATGGCTCGCGCCATTCCTGCCCGTCTCGCGAGCGGACGAGCATCTCGACGCCGGGCTCGTTGACATGTTCGGGTCTGCGATCCAGGCCGAGAATCTGCTCCTGCGGCAGCGCGATCTGCAGGCGATTGCTCAGGATCGGCTCGGCCGGCGGCTCAACCTCGGTCATCGAGTACTCGACGTCGAGAGTCCTGCCATCGAAGCCGATCTCCATCGTCCAGCGCCACTTGCCGCCCGCTTCATGCGCCATCACCCCGGCCAATGCAATGCCGGCGCGCCCGTTCGCGTCGGAGGTCACTTTGGGCGGATCGCTGCCCTCGTCGGTCGGCGCGGCGAGCGTGCTGAAGCCCTCACCGTGGATCAAGGCGCGCACGGCCGTCCCGCGGTCTGGGCGTGGATCGCCGATGACGTGACGGTCGCGCAGGAGGACGTGCTCGATACCCGTCGGCGTGACGAGGACCTCGATCGGGCCCGATGTGAGGAGGACGTCGTCGGCGGATGCGATAGATGTCAGCAAAGCCAGACATCGACAGATCATGGCTGTTCCTCAGTCCGTGGCGATCGGCCTCACGACGTGACGATCAGCGCGTAGGCGTGGAGGGGCGGGAGGGCTGTGATGACCGTGTCGGCGTCGGTCGCGCAGTCGAGCATGCGGTCGGCGGAGCCCGGATCGTGCCAGGCGACGTGCCCGCTCGGGACGAGATCGCGGCGGACGCGGAGGCGGATGCCTTCGGCGGGCTGGTCGCCGACGTTGGCAATCTGCAGCGTGGCCTGGCCCGTCGGCAGGCGATACGGACGCACCGCGATCTGTCCATTCCATGCTGGCGCGTCCTCAATCTCTACGACGGGTGGGTCGGACATCAACTTGGCGATGGCGCCCGGGATGTCGTCAGGCGAAACCACGCGCTTGACATTGTCGAGCTCATCGATGGCGGCGAAGACATCGACTCGGCGTCGGCGGCCAAAGCCGTCGCGAGTCCCCACGTCGCCGACGAGCACGAGCGCTCCGCCACCCTCCGCAATACCCCTCAGCACATCCCCCTCGGCCTCCAACATGCGCGGCTGGCCGGCGATGGCGAGCACGGCGTGGCGGCCTGGATCGGCGCTCTCGATAGGCACAAGGTCGAACGGGATGCCCGCATCGATGAGCGATTGCTCCGCTGACTGGAACGTTGCCAGTTCGATCGGCTCGGACGCGACGTCAGTCGTGCTGAACGCCAGCGCGACGTCAGCGATGGATGTTGCTCGGTGCTGATAATGCTCGTGACGGGCCGCAAATTCCAGACAGCTTCGCCAGACATCGCGCGTCGGCCCATCGGCTGAGAATCGCGGCGTCATGGCTGGATCGGCGGGGCGTAACGCGCCATGACCGGCCAGCACGTGTCCGCCGAACGCGAGGGCCACGCCTAGCTCTTGATAAAGCGCCTCAGGCGTCGGATCTCCCATGGGCGCGACGCACGCGGTCGTGCGGGTTCCGTGTCCCGCGAGGTAGGCGTGGGCGCGGGCGCGGAGAGCATCGTGGTTGCCAAGCGGGACGTTGCAGGTAATCACATCGGCCGGCGCGCTTAGCTCCCAGAGGGCGGTGCATGAATCCACCGATGGCCCGGAGGTGAGTCGGGGATCAGCCCAGAGCGCCACCTGCGCGCTGATCGACCTAAGGTGGATGCGCAACTCAGCCAGCGCGCTGCGGAGCGCGTAGACCTCGAAGTAAGCGGCTTCGTGACGCAGGGGATCGTTCACGGCGGCGGGGGAGGGAAGACGCACGTGGTCGAGCGAGTGCAGCCCGAAGGATGCGGCGGGCTCGGGGTGGCGGGAGGCGAGCAGCGTGCGGAAGGTCGCCTGGCAGCGTTCGCAACGGCAAGCGTGAGGCCCGAGATTCGCCAGGTAGATCCCGTCAACGCCGACCTGCTCGCCGGCCATTGAGATGCTGTCCTTGAGCATCTCGAGGTATCCGCGACTGCGATAGCAGGGCATCCACGCGGGCTTGCCCTCAGCGCGGATGATGTCGCCCCGCCCGTCGCGTTGGGCCCATGCGGCGATCCCGGGACGGTCGGGCAGGAGGGTCTCGTAGTAGAGAGCGCCGGCCTCAACATAGGCGAACACGCGCAGGTCGAAGTCGCGGCACGACTGGGCGAAGCGAGCGGCTCGACGGAACTCCTCCGCCTGGGCGCTCGGTCCGAAGCCGTGGTCGAAGTGGATGGTGATGGCGGTGACGCCGGCATCGCGCAGCGCCTCGAGCGTGCGGTGCGAATGGACGACATCGGACCACGCCCGCGACCACTCCGGGGTCCGAGCATCACGCCCGGGACCGATGGCCATGCGCAACGCGCCCAGACCGTAGAACTGATCGGACGCATCAACCCACCTCAATGCGGCGGGACGTAACCAACTTGGCGGGCTGCTGGCATCGAGCATCGGTACCCCCGTGTCGATGGTATCGGAGCGTGATCGGGTCCGACGGGCTGGAAGCCCGTCGCTACGCGATAGTCCCAGACGGGTCTGACAGGCGAGACGCCTGTCCTACGACGGCATCCAGCACCAGGTTAGCGCTTGCCGCGGCGTTCGCCGGCCATGGGCAGGTCGATCAGGTCGCTAGCGTCGATCCCCGCCATCTCCATCACCCGGAAGCACCAGCGCAGATTGCCCACGGCGCCGCATGAGTGGGCGTCGCTGCCGAGCACGAAGGCGACGCCGTATCTCTTGAAGACGCGAAGCACGTCCGCGTACTCGTTGGTGATTCGCTTCACGGTGAGGTTAGGGAACCACCAGGGCATCTGATTCATGACCTCAAACGCCGTGCCGGTCTTGGCGAACGTCGTCGCCATCTCGATCAGCGGCGTGGCTCCGAAGTCGACGGGGGAGAGGGCCGCCGGGAATCGCCCGAGGTTCAGTGGATGCGCGATCGCATCGACCAGCGGGTTCTCACATGCCTTGCAGATCGCGGAGACGACATTCTCGGTGAATGCTTCGATCGATGCCGGCGCGCTGTATGCGATCCCCTCTGTCTTCCCGCCGAAATCGACCAGGATGAAATCGAGTTGTTGCGCGACGTGCTCGGGGATGCTGATCTCGCCGTCGGGGTTGAGGATCACGCCCTCGCCGCCTGCCAGGACCTTCACGTCGAACTCGGCGTCGGCAGCCTCGACTTCTTCGAGCATCTGCCCAAACCACTCCGGCTCGTCGTAGATATGATCGGCAATGACGATTGCCTCAAGGCTACAGGCTTCGGCCTGGCGGACGTTGTCGACGACGGCCGTTCGACCGTCGGAGAATGTTGTGTGAGTGTGGGCGTCGTAAGTGCCTAACTGCATTGGCGGCTTCCTCTCCGGTTGCGGTGGTGCGGCGGATCTACCTGAGCTTCTCCATGCCTGGCAGCGCGTCCTGGCCCCATCGGACGGGATCGTCTGCAATGTCGAAGAGATCCACCGTGTAATAGCCCGAGTAGTCGATCTCGTCCAGGGCTGTCTTGATGGTCTGAAGGTCGATATCGCCTTCGCCCGGGAGCAGGTGGTTGTGTTCGCATTTGGGCATGCCCTCGAAGTGAGTGTGGAAGATGGCCGTCCCCAACTCGCGGATCGACTCGCAGACATCGGTGTCGGTTAGGAATGCGTGGCCGACATCGAGATTGCAGCCGAGGTCCGCCGAGCCGATCCTGTCGATGAGTCGCTTCATGTCGGCCGAGCCGTCGACGACCGTGCCTGGCTCGGGCTCGATGGCGATGCGGACGCCGAGTTGCTCCGCGCGTGGCACGAGGTCCTCAAGGAGGGCATCCAAGGCATGCAGGTCGAGGGGCACCAGCAGGATGTGGAGTCTATGATCATGGAGATAGAGAACATCCACGAGGTCCAGCTGGAGGAGGAGACGCTGACGGTACAAGGAGCGCGCGTCTACAAGGACGCCATCACTGGCCAGACACTGATCCCCGAGCTGGTGGAGGCAGCTCGACGCGAGGAGTTGAAATACTTCCTTTGCAAAGGCGTCTGGATCAAGCGCCCGCGGGCAGAGGCCATAGCGCGCACGGGACGTCCGCCTATCACGGTGAAATGGGTGGATGTCAACAAAGGCGACGACGAGTCGCCGAGGTACCGCAGTCGCCTTGTGGCAAGAGAAATCCGGCTCCCGGGCCAGGATAGTATCTTTGCGCCAACGCCGCCCTTGGAATCGCTTCGCACAGTGCTGAGCCTGGCAGCGACGGAGATCGACGGTGTGATCAGCCACGAGCGTTGCCCCAAGTCGGAGCAGCGCACACAGATCAGCGTCATCGACATCTCCAGAGCCTACTTCAACGCGGCCAAGGATCCCGAGGGCGACCCGACGTACGTCGACCTGCCCAGCGAAGACGCGGACAAGGCTAAGGGCCTCTGTGGTCTCCTACAGGTGCACATGTACGGGACCAGAGCAGCAGCCGACGGATGGCATGGTGAGTACTCAAATTTCCTGCGATCTCTGGGATTCTTGCGCGGAGACGCAAGCGCATGCGTGTTCAGGCATGCGGAGAGAGGTGTTATCACGAGCGTGCACGGAGATGATTTCACCAGCTCAGGGCCAAAGATCCAGTTGGATTGGCTGAAGCAGGAAATGCAGAAGAAGTACGAGCTCACTGAGGTCGGTCGTCTGGGCCCCGCTGAGGATGACGACAAGGAGTTGCGCATCCTGAACCGTGTCGTGCGCTGGACACCGAGCGGACTCGAGTACGAAGCCGATCCGCGGCAGGCAGAGCGCATGATCGTCGACCTGAGCCTCGAGGGCGCGAAGCAGGTGGGCACGCCCGGCGTCAAGGTCACCAGGGAGATGGTGGACAAGGACGCCCCTCTCGAGCAGGCCAAGGTGACGGCTTTCCGCGCAGTTGCAGCCCGGGGCAACTACCTGTCAGTGGACAGACCAGATGCGCAGTATAGCAGCAAGGAGATATGTCGCTGGATGAGCACACCTACGACCACGGGGCTACAGGCCCTCAAGCGTCTCGGAAGGTACCTGGAAGGACATCGGCGTGTGGTCTTTGAGTACCCTTTTCAACGAGCGGCTGGTGTGGAGGTCTACAGCGACACGGACTGGGCGGGGTGTGTGCGCACCCGCAAGTCCACGAGCGGCGGATGTTTGATGATAGGTCAACATCTCATAAA
>CAZKUN010000242.1:0-13457 GCA_964555935.1 uncultured Armatimonadia bacterium
GTTCGTGGAGGACCGGGCCGTCGCGCTGTCTGACCCGCAACTGGCGATTCTGCCCGGCAAGGCCCACACGCTGGAGTGGAGCATCTACACCGTCCCGAAGGGCGACTACTGGGACTTCGTCAACGCCATCCGTCGCAATTGGGGCAGTAACACAACGCTGCGCGGCCCATCGCGATGGGTGCATCCCGGGGGCGTGCCGACAGCGGCCGAACCCGCCCGCCAATGGCTGGGGGGAGTTGAGATGGTGGTGCTCTGCAACCCGACCTTCGGAACCGAGGAGGAACGGGCGCAGGGCATCACCCTACAACATGGGACGGCGCTCCCCCTCTGCAAGGGCTGGTGCGAGCTGGCAAGCAAGGTGGTGTCGGCCTTGGATGAAGCTGACGCGGAGGTGGAGACGTTCATCTACACCCACCAGAACCTGTGCACCGAACCGGGGCATGAGGGAAAGTACCCAGACAGTCGCGCCTGGACACCTCGGGCACGCCTGCCAAGACCGTCTACATCCCCTCGCCCAGTCTGTTCCTACCGACCCTTGAGAACTCCTACGGCAAGGCCCTGACGGATGTCGCCAAGCTCATCGCCGAGGGCCTGGATGCAAACGTCTACATTGACGAGATCACCGCCAGTAATGTCCCCGCCTTCGGGGCTTACGGTGACACCTGGGACGGTTGCACGGTCGTCATTGACCCGGTCTCCCACACGGTCACCGGCAAGGTCAGCAGCGCCATCCTGCTGATGCAGCCGTGGCGGACGGCTCAGATGGCGTACCTGAGATCGAAGGGCAAGACGGTCATCGCCAACGGCCCCCACTACACCCGTACCATGCAGAGCTGGGGGCTCGAGTGCTTCGTGGAATCAGCGCCGGAAGACAACGGTGTTATCGCGGCGCATCTGAGCCACCCGCTATGCCTGACCGACTACAGTAACCCCGATCCGCGCACCCAATGTGATATCGCCCGGCGACTGCTGGATCGGGCCGGGATCTCGTTCGCCGCTTTCGCCATTGAAGCACCCATGTTCCCAATCACCCCCATCGAGTTGCGCGCCGGGGTCGTCATCGGCGAGGAGCGCATCCTGACGAACCGGTCTGGACGATTCGGCTGGGGCGATGACAGCTCCGCAGTTGTGCACGTTCTCGACGGTGAGGGGGCCCCCGTTGCGGCTCCCGATGTCAGGGAACTGCGCAAAGGGAACACGGTGCTCACAGAGCTGATGATGCCCGGCGATCACCTGGCAATCCTCGTGAGGCAGCGGGGCTGACGGGCTTGCGAGTAGTTCGACTTCTGGGGGACGCGGGCTAGCAAGCCTCCCATGGCGTGCGGTCCGCAAACTCATCGTCCCAGAATCTAGGGTGTGGTTCACCGACCGGCATCAGGCCTCGCATTGGGTGATTCCTGTGCTATCGGCGCCCCATCGACTGCGAGCGATTCACCCACACCCGACATCGCGACGCGCGTCAGCAGCGCCCGCCGGTGTCGCGCGCGATCTGGGCAGCAGCTACGTGCCCTCAGCGTCCCGGAGGGCCTGTGTCGCCTCTTTGTGGGCCGGGTGTGCGGGATCGCCGGTGGCGTCCCGGAGGAGAAGCAACGCCGGTCCTCCGATGAGGGCTAACGCGCCGGCGGCTTCGCGGCGAACGCTCGGGGAACCATCCCGCAGAATCGCCATCAGAGGCGTGAGCGCGCGCACGCTGCCGATCCTTCCCAACGCGCCAGCGGCGGTCATGCGGGTCATCGAGTGGTCGTCGTGAAGCGCCGCGATCAAGGGTGCGACGGCGCGCTTGTCGCCGATGTGACCAAGGGCCCTGGCGGCTGCGCAGCGGACCTTCCAGCCCGGCTCGCCGAGCTGCGCCAGCAGGGCCTCGACGGCCGGTTCGCCGATCGCGGCGAGGGCGTCCGAGGCGAAGGTGCAAATGTGGTGGTCCCAGTCGTGGAGCGTCTCGATGAGCGGGCCGATGGCTCGCACGTCCGGGATCCCGCAGAGCGCTGTGGCGGCGGCGCCGCGGACGGCGTCAGCCGGGTCCTTGAGCAACGTGATGAGCAGTTCCACGGCCGGCTCACCAAGATCCGCCAAAGCCTCCGCGACTTCGCGCCGCGCAATGCCGTTGCCGGCGCGTGCCTTCTCGGTCAGGCCGTTGAGTTCGTCTCGCTCGTTGTTGCTATTGGGTCGCGCGTAGTATGCCCGGCACTTCTCCATGGCTGGACAGGTAACCTCGATGGTCTCGATCGGCACGTCGGGGCCGCGGGAGGCGGACAAGTGAAGTCCGTGCGGTTCGGAGAGTCATCGTCCTAGAGCTTGGCGAAACTGGGGCCCGTTGCCGCCGTCACCGGGAGGGTCGACGCCCTGACTGGCTCGCGTACCCGAATGCGCGAGGGCCGGGCAGGCGTGTGGCGCCTGGCTGCCGAAGCATCACAGCGAACGGTTGACCGTTCATCCAGCGCCGGCGTGCTCAGTCCCGTCGGAGTTTGCGGGAACGCCTCCCAAGGAGTTCTGAGAATGGCTCACTTGCTTGCGGTCGTCGCGCTCAACGCGCTGGTTTGCGCGGCACAGCCGCCCGAGTTCGCCGCGAATGGGGATATGGAAGCGGGCCAACCGGGGCGGCCTCCCGACGGCTGGGTGGCGAACTCCTACGGAGAGTTGGCGACCACGCTCGAGCAGGACGCTAGCGTTGCCCATGAAGGCGGGGCTTCTCTCCGGTTGGAGTGCGTCGCGTATCGGGGCGGCGCTGCCCAAGCCTATCTGCCCCTACCACCTGTCGTGGCTGGGCAGGTCTACACGCTCCAGGCCCACGTTCGCGGCACAGGGCTCGCGGCCCCCGTGCGGCTATCCGTGCGCGACGTGGGGCGGCCCTATCACAGTTATCTGGGCGTGACCCAACTGGTGACTGATGAGTGGCGCTCGATTTCGGTCGCTGCGCCCGCTGATGCGGATGGGCAGGCTGTCGGCATCTTCGTGCACTTCAAGAGCCCTGGCACGTTGTGGCTCGACGATCTGTCGCTCGTGGCGAGCGAGAGTCCACCCGGCGCGCCGCCGTCCGTGCCGGCGATCGTGAAGGGCAACCTCGTGCAAAACAGCGGCTTCGAGGTCGGGTTGCAGGGCTGGACAATGCCCGAAGCGGTCGCGATCGAACAAGGAGGGGTCGACGGCGGGCACTGCGCCCAGTGGCACAGCGACGGGCGCTACAGACTGGAAGGCCGGCCCGTCGCCTTGAAGCCGGGACAACGCTACTCGCTCTCGGCATACCTGCGCGCGCCCAACGAGGGCACCGTTGTGCAGTTGTCCGCCCGAGAGGTCGGAGGCAGCGATCGGCCACACGAGGAGTTTGCGGTGGGCGCCGATTGGGCGCGCCATGCATTCAGCTTTACCGCTCTCTGCGAGCAGAACCAGCGCTATTACCTGAGCATCGGTCGGACGGCGGGCGAGGATTTTCTGGTCGACAACGTGCAGCTTGAGGAGGGCGAACTCACCGAGTGTGCGCCCGCGCTCCCTCTCGAAGTCGGCTTCGACTTCCCTCGCGCGCAGCGCTTCCCCCGGCAGGGAGAGCCCGTCCGCCTCTCGGTCCTGACGTCCGCCCGACCCGAGGCTGAGCGCGGGCCGGTCAACCTCATCGCCACGGACATCTCGGGCAACACGCTCTTGACGCGATCCCTCTCGACCAGGAAGCGTCGCGCATCCGTAACGCTGAGCTTCCCCGAGACGGGATTCGTGAGTCTGGCGCTGGTCAACGCGCGATCGGATCCCCCCACCGTCCTCGACGAGGCTCAGCTCTGCGTCGTGCCCGAGCGTCCGGCGGAGGGGGACTCCTTCTTCGGCTGCCACGGCACGGTAGGCACGCCGCCCGAGTACCACGCCCTCACGGCCATGTCCAAGGGCGGGACGGCCTTCTGGCGCCTGCACGACATGCCCAGCTACGCCCAGTGGTTCATGGTTGAGCCGGAGAAGGGCGAGTTCGTGTGGTACGACGAGCCGGTCGACGCCATGCTCGAGCGAGGCGTCGGCGTGCTCGGCGTTCTGTGCCGCACTCCCGACTGGGCCGGCCGCGATCCGGGAGGCGAGAAGGTCGGCGCGCGCGCGTGGCCGCCCCGTGACTGGGATGAGTTCGCGAACTACGTCTACCGCACTGTCGACCACTACAAGGGGAAGATCAACCATTGGGAGGTCTGGAACGAGCCGTGGGGGAGAGGCTTCTGGGCCGGCACGCCCGAGGAGTACGGTGAGCTGCTCCAGATCGCCTACACCGAGGCCAAGCGCGCCGATCCTGAGTGCGTGGTGGTCGGCGGGTGCTTCTGGCCGCCCAAGCCCGAGTTCACCGATCGAGTCTTGGCCACCGGCGCGATTCAGTACATGGACGCGGTGTCGTACCATCATTACTGCGAGCCCGATGCGATTGCGATGGGCCAGGTCCGGAGTTGGTACGAAACACTGCGCGGGCAGATCGATGCGGCCAGCGGAGAGCATCTGCCGATCTGGATGACGGAGGGGAGCACGGCGTGTCCATCCTTCTACTGGTGGCTTGGCCGCCGCGAGGCATCCCGGGGTGCAACCGAGGCCTCCGCCAAGCACCTCATAGAGACCAAGAGCCTGGGCGTGGAGACGTTCTTCCACTACTACTCGTGGCAAGAGATCGGCAGCCCGCGCATGTTTCACGGGCTGGACTCCGGCTGGTACGTGCATCCTCTGCTGGAGTATGACGGATCACCCAAGCCAAGTTACGCCGCCTACGCGGCCACCGCTCAGATGCTCTCGGGCGCCGAACCCGCGGGGTGCCTGGAGGAGGGCGCGTTCCGTATCCATGCTTTCGCGAAGCCGGGCGCGACCGTGCTAGCGATGTGGGCGCGTGGCGCGCTCCTGGCCCCACGAGTTCTGCATGCCGACCTTGGGGCATCCGTCACGGGCCATGATATGATGGGCGTGCCCGTAGAGGTCAACCGCCAAGCCGACGCGCATGTCCTGGAGTTGCGCACCGCCCCCGTTTACGTCACGGTGGAGGGGATGGCCCCCGAAGATGTGATGAGCGCCATCAAGGCCGCTGTGGACAGCGCGGAGTAGGCCGGATGGTAGATTGCCGGAACGATCGGCATGCTGGCAACGCGCGCTTAGAGCCAGCCATGAGGTGATCCCAATGCCCGAGATCCCAATCGACCAGAGCCTTATCGACAGCATCAAGCCGGCCAAGCTGCGGCGGAAGCGCGCCCGAGCGTGGGACGACACGCTCTACCACGTGGCGCTCCGATGGGCCCGACTTGCGGATGGCACGTTCGAGCAGTGGCCAGGCCGGCCGGACTGCGGGCACTTCTACGGTGGCAGCTACTGGTATGGCAACGAGACGGCCCACACGGCGCTGACGCTGGCATCGCTCGTCACGGTGGGGCCGTATGATGAGGCGGTGTCGGGCGCCTCGCGGCAGCAACTCGCTGATCACGTGATCGCCGCCATACGCTACCTGGGGTTCACGCACGATTCAGGCCCCGCCGATTGCGTCCGAGCGAAGGGCCCCAACCCCCACGCATCCGAACGGAAGTGGGGCGGCGAGGGGGATGGCTTCTTCCAGGCGAGCCAGCACGGGGTATCCGTGGCGTGCCTCGGGCAGGCGGCGTGGCTTCTGTGGGACCGGCTCGATGGCGAAACGAAGCAACTCGTGGTGAACGCGGTATCCACCTACGCCGATACGTGGCGGGATCACCCGGCGGCTGACGGCGTGTACGTCAACACGCAGACCGAGGAGAATGGTTGGACTGCTCAAGGCCTGAGCGTGGCGGCGCTGATGATGCCGGACCACCCTCGAGCCACCCAGTGGGCCGACGCCGCGCAACGGTGGGTCGCCAACGTCTGCATGACGCCGTATGACCGAGGTCGCAACCGGGAGCCGCTGCAAGGCCGGCCCGTGTCGCAGTGGGCCGAGGCCATCACGACGCATCCCGATTTCACGGCCGAGAATCACGACTTTGTCCACCCAAACTACATGGGGAGCGGGATCTCGTTCGCCGCGGCCTATGCGGTGTACTGCCGACACGCCGGGGAGCCGATTCCCGATGTCGTGAGGTTCAACCGCGAGCCGCTGTATGACGTGCTGAAGTCATGGGCCGAACCCGACGGCTCGCTCACGCCCGTGCAGGGCCAGGACTGGTGGTACGTGACTCACCACGGCCTCGTGCTGCAACACGCGGCGATGAGCCTGCTGTTTGGCGATCCCCAGGCGGCGTACCTGGAGCGCCGCGCCGCGGAGACCTGTCGGCAGATAGCCGATAGCGTCGGCGGCGGGAATCTGTTCATCAGCAACCCCGAATCGGCACGGCTGAACCAGTTTCAGTCGATGCGCACGGCCGAGCGCGGGGCCATCAGCGCGCTGATGCGGGCGTACGTGCTGCACTGCGCCATGGGGGACGGCGCCGAGCCGGTGACGCCGACGGCGTTCGATCGGAGCCGCCGTGGAATCCGCGTTTTCGAGAACGGCGGGCTCGCGACCCGACGCGGGAAGGGGTGCTTCGCCGCGTTCTCATGGCGGAACCGGCCGCTTGTTCTCGTCCAGCCGAAGGGGCGCTCGTGGCAAGTGACTCCCCATCCACAGAGCATGCTCGGGACAATTCGGACGGATGAGAACTGGGGCGGAGGCATGTGCGACGGGCGCGCCCGCGTGGACGAGGACGGCCAGTCAATGGCGGCGGTGATGGAGGTGGAACGCGAGGGCGGCGCGCTGGCCCAGCAGGTGGCGCTGCTAGCTCCCAGCGATGATGTGGCTATGTACTTCGACCAGGTGAAGGCCCAGCGAGACCTGCGCATTACCGAGCAGCGAGGCGGAGAGATCTCCATCCGGAACGAGCACTACGAGCAGTTGGGAGCGCTGGCGGACGGCCGGCGCCGCGTGTGGACATCGGCGGGCGAGGCGGTAGCGGAATCCCGGTTTGGCGGGGAGGACGAGTGGTTCCGCTGGCCGCGAGCGCGCTGGGTTAATGTGGACGACTGCATAGGATACGTGGTCTTCGGCAGCGCGGGGGTCTCGTACCAGGCTTGCCACGCGTATGCCACGTACAGAGGCCTCGAGGACTTCTTGATACTGAACCACGTCGAGGAGCCGAGGGAGGTCAAGGGAGGCCGGCTCGCGTCACGGCTGGCGGTGGCGATTGGCCCGAATCAGGATCACGAGGCGACGCGGTCAATGGCAGAGAGCACGCTCCGGCCGCGGACGCCGGCAAACGCGGATGCTCTGGTTGCCGGCAACTGGTTGGGGGTCGTCAACTTCAGCTCGCGCAGGCGTGATGTCAAGTTGACCTGGCCAGCCGGAGAAACAGTGCCGGTCTTCGAGGGGCGCGCGCGAATCCACGAGGGCAAGGTGACGCTGACAGTTAGCCTCGCGCCGCTGAGCGCCCGGGCGTTCCCGGCACTCGCGGAGATCGACCCCGAGGACCGCACGGTAGTCGGCGCGGGGAGCGGCGAGGTGTTCGTCGAAGAGCCAGGCGGGTGGAAGCGCGTTGGCTAGATGCGACGCAACCCGCGGACGACGTCGCTCGCCAGCACCGAGAACCCATTGAGGATCTCGATGTCGAGAACGGCGGCTTTGGTGAATTCCATCGTGTCCCACGTGTCAGCCATCTCGCAAGCCCACGTGGCGTCACGCGGGATGAATGGCGTAGGGTGCGGACACCCATCGTCCGTGAATCTGGGGCCTCGGTCGAGTGGCGTTGACGGGCCTTCCACTGGGTGGTTCCTGTGCCGCCCTCCGGCTTCCGCGGGCATCTCGACGCTCCCCCGGAGACACGAATGACAGCCCCACGTTCCTGGTCCAAGCGCTAACGCAGATCAATTGCGGGACCCTACCGGCGAGAGCTAACATGCGGGTGCTCGGGAAGCCCTTGATTCTGGGACAGATGGAGTCTGTGCGAGCCACGGCTGCGGTCTGACTACCCCGGCTTCACCGTCACGACCGCCCGCCTGAAGCTGTGGAGTGAGGGATCCCCATCGTCGGTGGTCTGCAGCACAACATGTATCGTCGCCGGTTCGTCCACGCGCGGGGCGACGAACCTGGCGGTCTCACTGCCGGCGCCCTGCAACTCCACCTCGCCATCGTACGTTCCGGGCTCCGGGTAGATGAACCACTTGAAGGCGAGCGCATCACCATCCGGATCCGTCGAGCGCGCCGCCGACAGCTTCACCCTCTTCCCGCCGCGCTTGCTGATCCGCACCACGTCTCGAGATCGGTCGCCGTTTAGCACTGCCGCCGGACTGTGGTTCGCCTCGCCGAAGGGCTTCACGCACCAGTCAAGCCTCGCCTGGAACTCGTTCTGGTACGCCTGCCGCCAGCGCCAGATCGTCGCCATGCGACTGGTCTCATCGCCCACGGTGTCCTGCGCGTCGCGGATGTAGCCGTCCTCAGGTTGGAACCGCCCGCCCCGGCCGCCCCACGTCGGCTCGGTCGGGTCATTGAAGCCATGCGGCAGGAAGTAGAACCACGACGGCGTGTCGCCCTCTTTCAGCGCGTTCTCTGGCGGCGCCGCCGTCCGGGGTGGGTATGCGGCCCCGAGCGGACCGTGTCGGTGCCGCACGTGCTCGTCCAGCCACGCCAGCGACGTCAGTGACCGGTCGCCGTGTTTCCACATCCCTCGGTAGCAGCTCACGTGCTTGTCGCCCGTCTGAGAGTTGTCGAGTATGTACCAGATGCCGGGGAAGCTCTCTAGGATCCACGCGCCCGTCTCATCCTGGTGGTCGATGGCGTGGACGCGAATCCTCGAGATGAACTCCGCGACCTCGTTGGCCGTGCGATCCTCTCTCACGCGCCAGAGAGCCTGCGCCAACTCCCCTGGCCCGCCCCAAACAGCGATGTCGACGGGCCGTGGATCGTCCCGATCCACCACCGATATAATCCAATCCGAGGCCTCCGTGTCCGTGCCGAGGCTACCCACCGTCCGGCTATTGGGTAGGCCGACTTTGGTGATGCTCCGCAGCGCGTCTGCTTTCGGATAGCCGGGCGCGTGCTCCAGCAATCTAGGCCTGACTTGCTCGTATGCATCGACGATCTCAATGATGCGTTCGGGCTCATTGCGGTCGGTCGCGAGCAAGCCCTCGATGTCCATCTCGTTCGCGTACAGCATCAGCCGCACCATCGATTGCTGATCGTCCGGATCGCCGCCGATGTCCGTCAGCACCACCAACCGCGGCTTCTCCGCGGTACGCGCGATCGTAGCCACGAGGACTAGAGCACCGGCAAGTATCCATGTCGTCATTGCACTGTGCCTCAAGGTCATCACTCCAACTCCCACTTCACCGCCAAATACACTCGCACTTGATCTTGCTCCTCGCGCGTCATCACGCGGCTGTAGACCAGAATCTCCGCGACGTATCCGGTGAAGTACGTCTGGTAGCCTGGTGAGAAGCACCCCACGCGAACGTGCTTCGCCCACCGATCTGTGAAGGTCTGCGCGCTCTGACGCGGCCCGCCGGTCTGCAGGCCGGGCACAGTCGCGGCCAGCCCGACCATGTAGTCATATCCCTCGCCATCGCTGGCCGTGAAGATCCGCGCGTCGTGGTTGACCTCCGAGCCGGGTTCTGGGTTGCTGAACACGGCGAAGATGGTGGCGGTGATCTTCTCTTCCGAGATGTCGGGCAGCTCGAGCCGTGTCTTCGTGTCCTCGCTGAACTGCACGGCCGGCTTGCCGTTTATCCCGTCCGTCACGTACGCGGGCTGGACCTCGATGTCGGGTTGTTCGGCGTGTCGTTCGTTTCCGCTCTTGTCCCGCCAGACCGAGACATGGGCCGTCTCGTCTGCCGCCACGGTCGTTGCGTCCGATGCATCGAGCCACACTTCCAACCCATCGGTCGGTGGGACATCCGCCGCCTGCAACTCATCGGGAAACACGACCAGCCCGGCTTTGCTCACCTGGTGGCTAGCTCCGCCCGTGCCTCGCCAGATCGCCCAGGCGCCCTCGGCCAGCTTCCTGACGCCGAAGTTGGCGCTCAGCATCGGAGCCGACTCCGGCTCGAAGCCCATTGCCGCGAAGGGCATCCGCCATTCGCATGTCCACTCGCCATCGCCGACTGCCGCGGCGTAGGCCGTGGCGTCTTCCAGCCTCGCGACGACATCAGCCGGAGCCCCCGCTTCATCGGTCGACACGACGTGTCCGTCCGGCCAGCCATACAGGCTAAGCACCGGGCCGGGTTCATCGGCATACCCGTCTTGAATGGCGATCTCCATGGCATCCGTAGCGCCCCACGTGTGGCTGGTGTACTCGAGCTTCGCCCCCTCCGGCATCGGGTGTCGGGCCGCGATGTACAGCGCCTCATCGTCGTAGGCGATCCACGCGTCGCTCGGATCGGCCGCGCTCTCGGAGCCGTCCCACGACTCGGCCAGCGTAATGCTCCGCGCATCGGCGGGCCACTCGTCTAGCGCCCCGTCGAGGGTCGGCGGCGCTGCCATCCGCGTCGCCGCCGCGATTGGAGCGGGCTTGGTCGACGCCGGACGCGCGCGGGGCGGATACATGTCAGCAGGACTCGCCTGCGGTCGATGCGTGGGGGCGGCAAACACGTACTTTCCCTGATCGTCTTGCCGTGGCGGCAGGCCGATGTCCGTCATGTCCACGGGCCGCCTCGCCTTCTCAAGCGAGATCCCCTCAAGTCGTCCAATCGATCCCTCCGCCGCCGAACGCGTGGTCAGAAACAGCGCGCGCGTCCCGCTCACGGGTTCCAGCGTCGCCACGGCGTCGGCCGTCGCGCCGCCCGTGAAGCGCGGATGGAATGCGCCGATCATCTCCCCATCCTCCGCGTCAATTCGCAGTTCGACCTTCGCGTCCTCTGGTTGGAGCCCAATCTGCCCGCGGTACTGCTCGAACCGGAAGTACTCGAACTCTCCGACCATCATCCCCGTGTCTGAGCGGAAGACGAGGTACACGTCGCGCGTCCCCGTTGCTTGCGGCGATATCTCTCCCGTCGCCTCAGCGTAGATCTGGATCCTCGAGCCGCGCGGCTTATCCGTCTGAGGCAGGCTCACTGTCCCGACCGTCGGGCCATCCACGCTATCGAGGTGGATCTCAAGCTTCGTTGGTTGCGCCTGGTCGTTCCCGTAGACCGCGCGAAGTCGCCTGTACCCCTCGCCAAGCGGCACCTGGCTGAAACGCACCCACGCCCCGTCCTTGATCGTGTGGATGAAGGTCCATTGCTTGCCCACGCCCTCGCTCGTGCCGTCGTTGACGGTCGCCTCCATCGCCAGTGGGTCCGTGGCCTTCGCGTGGCGTGGCGCGGCGCGTGCTGTCTTGTCAGTATTGATGGCTTCCGCCTCGCTCGCGAAGCGCATTACAGCCGACTCCCAGCCCGCGTCGAAGTCCACCTCGCCCAGGGCCACCACGTCCCCATCCGCGAGTGTCTCAGTGCTGGCCTCGATGCGCAGGCGCTCCAGTTGCGGCCATTCCGGCACGGGCGCCGGGCTGTCGAAATCATGTCCGAACCGAAACGGCACGCCTTCGGGGAAATCAGCCGGCTCCAGCTCCGCCGACGTCCTCGTGAACTGCGGGTGGAACACGTTGTCGCGCTCATGCACGTCCACGCACATCGTGTTGTACCAGAGCCCCCGCTGAAGCGATCCGGGCGCTGCCCACAGCAGGTTGTGGTGCAGATCCATATCACACGTTCCCGCGTCCAGGTAGACCAGCCCGAGCACGCCCCACCGCATCGCCGCGAGGTCGTAGCTCTCGTGCAGCACGTTGTAGACCACCTGCGAGTTCAGGTCGTTCAGCGTGCCCCCGCTTCCGTAGTACCCCGTGATCAGCCCCGCGTCGCGCGTTTGGAGCATCCCGTTGTAGAGGTGATTGTGCGCGAACAGCGTCGCCATGTAATCCATCGGTCCGCGGTCTCGCGACGCCTTGCTTGTCCCGTTGCCGTGGAAGTTGAAGAAGTGCCGGCCCGCGTTCCGCATCGTGTTGTGCGTGATGGCGTGCCCGCCATACAGCAGGCCCTCATAGTCGCCGTAGTCGCCGACGGCGTCGGTGATTGTGTTGAGATAGTGACTCGTGTAGTTGACCTCGTCGATGAGGCAGTTGTGGATCGTGTGGTGATACCCACGGATGTGGAATCCCGCTCCGGCACTGAAGCGCACGCTGGAGTTCGTGAACGTGTTGTCCCGGCCGCCGATGAAGATCCCCGTCTCGCCCGACTTGATGGTATCGCGCCCGTGCTCGATCTGGCCCATGTTGTAGTGGCGCGTGAAGTGCGAGATGTAGGACAGATCGCACCTATCGACGACACAATTCCCCGACCCATCGAGGCGCATCGACGCGCCCTTGACGGTGATCCCGCTGATCCGGATGTGAGACTGCCCGCTCAGGTCAAAGGCCAGTGGCCTGCGCTTTGCCTCGATGTCAGTTGGCTTCTCGCCGTCCGGCGGAATCAGGTAGAGGACGCCGTCCTCCCAGTGCCACTCGCCGGGGCGGTCGAGCGCGTTCATGTGCCCGACGATCATCCCTCGACCCTCTTCGGGGCTGTACGCCGCGGCATACGGAGCCGGGAACCACCAGCCCTGCGTCCGGTCACCCACGGTGATCTCGCCCGCCCCGGAAGCCTCGATTACGCCCGTCTGCGCGGCCCAGCCGTGGAAATGCACGCCGTAGTAGCACGCGCCCTTCCAATGGTCCTCGGGGTCGTCTTCCAGCAGGTCGCTGACGATGCGCCCGGGGCTGTCTCCTGGATCGGGGATGGAGAACTCGGCGAACGTCGGCCAGAGCGGCGAGAGATCCGCGACGTACATCTCAAGGTCTGGGCCTGGCTCGTTCGGATGGCGCGCCTCGATCAGCACGTCATCGCCGGCGAACACCTGGTTCATCCCCAGCCCAAGCGTCCATGACATCGGCGCTCGCCATATGTCGCCCTCATGCCGCTCCCAGCCCGTCACCGGGTCGCAGCCGGTGACAAGCACTTGCTCGCCATCAGAGGGCTGTATGGTGATCGGCCGCCCCACCTCGCCGCTACGCTCGAAGGTGACGCCCTCTCTGTACGTGCCGCCCCGGATGATCAGCGCGTCGCCCGGCTGCAGCTTGTCGACGCCGGCCTGAATCGTCCGTAGCGCCTGCTCTTCGGTCGTCCCGGCGCTCGCGTCGTCACCCGCCGGTGACACGTAGTAATCCGCCGCCCACACCCCCCGCGCGGCTACCATCAGTATCGCCACAAGCAATCTGTTCCGACCGATACCAGTTTGCATCGCTCTGACCCCCCGAGGTCTCTTCGCCGGGATGGCCCATACCCAACTCAGTGCCCTGCCGTTAGCTGAACGGTCAGCTGTCCGCGGAACTGCTTCACCATCCAGCCTCCAAAAACATGGGCATCTGGTTGTGGGACCCAAGATCGGCGGGATCTGCCGCACGCCTTGGCGGTTTGTGGACTTCGCATCCGTTGAGAAGTTGGACAGCAGGCGTGGTGCGGCCTCCGTTGGCCTTACCCCCTAAAGCGAGTCCAGGTTCAGTGTTAGTATCTGGGTGTAC
>CAZKUN010000243.1:0-13436 GCA_964555935.1 uncultured Armatimonadia bacterium
ACGATTGCGCGATGTCGCCGCTGACCGAGGAACTCGGTTCCACGGCCGTCTCGGTCAGTCCCGATGGCAAGTATGCCTACTACTTCGTCAACAAGACCGAGGTCGGCGGCGGAAGTCTGACGCTCAAGCGCGTCAACCTCGACGGCACCGGCCGACAGACCATCTGCGCCGTCGATGCGCCGCTGCCGGGCACCACGTATCGACCCAGCCGCCCCTACCCGCTCTCGACCATCTCATCCGACGGCAAGCGGATCGCCATCTCCGGTTTCTTGGGCGATGGCGAGACCGAGAACGCGCCATGGGGGCTGATGGTCTTCGACATCGACGCCGCCACGGTGGAGCTGATCATCGAAGGCCAGAGCTGGTGCAACATGCACCCGCAGTACTCCCGATCCAAGGGCGCCGACAAGCACGACATCCTCATCCAGGAGAACCACAGCAACGTCGCCGACGCGCGTGGCGTGGTGACCACGCTCGTGGGCGGAGTCGGCGCCGACATCCACGTCATCCGTGACGATGGCACCGACTTCCGCAACATGCCATGGGGGCGCGACGGCAACGAGGCCTGCCAGGGGCACCAATGCTGGCGCGGACGCAGCCGGTGGGCCCTCACCAGCACCGCAACGCGCAAGCCGCCGGAGGCCCAGCTCATCGAGGGCAAGGAGGCGGACTACGCCGAGCACGTCGGTCTGGACACCCCAGACGGCGTCCGCAATGACCTCAGCCGCGACTTTCCGGACCCGCACTTCTACCACTTCGCCACCGACATCGCCGGCAAGCGCTTCATCTCCGACTCCGGACCACTTAGCGTCAATACCTCGATTCAGATGGCCGAGTTCGGCAAGCCAGGCAAGGACGCGCTCCACAGCTGGCGCTACCTGGTCAGCCCACGCTCAACCTGCAACAAGAACGCTCACATCCACCCGTTCCTCTCGCCCGACGGCGCCATGGGCTTCTTCAATTCCGATGAGTCCGGCACTCTCCAGGCGTACATGATCCTCGGACTGTAGGTGACGCCATGCCGACCCGCGCAAGGTCCACCCGTGATCGCCGATCCAAGGCGATTCGCTCATCGTCCCCTAGCAGTTCAGCACCCTCATCTTCGAGTGACGCGCTGCAAATGCGCACGCGCTACAGCGTGCTATCATCATCGGGCACGCAGGGGATGATGGCGGACGGAGCGAAGTGGCAAGTGGAGACGGCGGACCGCTTTCGTTGACCGCACGAGACACGGCCATAGTGCTCTCGGCTACAATCCAGGTACCGTAGGAGGTAGGTATCGATGCGCAGGGACCACGGCTTTACCCTCATCGAGTTGTTGGTAGTAATCGCAATCATCGCCATACTGGCGGCGATTCTCTTCCCCGTATTCGCCCGTGCTCGAGAGAAAGCCCGGCAGAGCAGTTGCTTGTCAAACATCAAGCAGTTGGGTTTGGGCTGCATGATGTACACGCAGGACTACGATGAGAGACTTCCCATCGGCTGGTCCGTATGGCTGGCGGGCCAGAACCCGTGCTCCTTGGGTTCGGGCACGTGGCGCGTGCTGACTGAGCCGTACGTCAAGAACCGCCAGCTTTGGGAGTGTCCGAGCGTGGACGGGCAGCCGTCATGCGCTGTCTACGGCATGAACATCAGGCTGTGGATCATGAAGGACAGCTCGATCGATCGTCCGGCGGAGGTCTGCCTGCTTGCAGAGTCCGCGCAGTCGGCACCCGTGCCCGCCGCTAACGCGGCTGACCCCCAGAGTTGGGGCGCTCCCAACGGCAACGCGCACTGGAATGTCTCCTTTCCGGGCGATGTCCACTTCGATGGCACGGGCTGCGGCGCATGCGCCCGCCGCCCGTACGCCCATCACAATGAGGGCCTGAACATCTGCTTCGCTGATGGGCACGTTAAGTGGATGCAGGGCACGACGGTGGTCACGACTCCCTCGCTCTGGGGTCCGTGATCGGGATAGCGTGGCGCGTGGCGGGGTCTGCCCGCTACATGCGACCGTCCACTCAGGCAAGAAGCGAGAAGCGGCCGGGCCTTGGGGGCCCGGCCGCTTTTCACGCCTGCTCAGTGTATCCGCTACTACTTTGGCGTCGATCCCTCGGGGGCCACGCTGTTCGCTCCCCTTCCGGGATTCGGTGTGCCGCTCTGGTAGTTCTGGATCGCCTCCTGGCGTCCTGCCTCCATCTCGTCCTCGCTCACTTCTTCGCCGCCCTTGAACATGAAAATGCCGACAACCACGACTACGAGGATCACCACGACAATCACGACAGCCACCACCGTCGATGAGACTTGCTTGGTCACCAGTCACGCCTCCCTATGATGTCAATTCTCTGCCGCGCCCGGCGAGTCCATCGGACCATCACATCCTTCGCCGCTGGGAGTCCGAACGCCTTCCGCGTCGCCGAAGAGCGGAAGGGAGGTCAGCGCCGCCCCCATGCCAAACTTCCAGGCTCGACTCAATGCCCAGTTCGCCGAGGAGCGCAATGACCTCACCTAGCGATCGCGACCGGCTGCGCAGGTTGGCCGCCGAGTACGCGGAGATGGCCACGAACGCCGTCATCGACGATCGCCGCGAGATCTGGCGCAGGACCAACATGCTCGAAGAGCGGACCGTCCCATTCCAGATTGAGGACAACGGCACGTTCTTCGCCGACCTCCTGCCGGAGTTGCAGTGCGAGGGCGCCTTCGAGCGCGGCATCGAGGCCCAGATGGTCCGCGCGCTCACCAACCACAGGCTTATCGATGACGACCGCGTCTTCCCGCCGTTTCTGGGCATCAGTTGGATCGTCGGTCGCACGTCCGTCTGCCCTGAGGTTGAGATCACCCGCGCCGCCGATGCAACGGGGCGAGAATTGGGCTATGAGACCAACACGCCCATGGCCGATCTCGCCAACAGTCTCCACAAGCTCGTGCCAACCGAATCCAGCGTGAACCGCGACGAAACTCATCGCCTGGCAGAGCTAGCCGGCGACCTCGTCGGCGACATTCTGCCGGTCAAGATCATCGGCCACCACATGACCTATGCCGGCACGAGCCTCGCTCAGCGGGCCGTGCATCTCATGGGCATGGATGGCTTCTACATGGCGATGATCGACCAGCCGGAGAACGTGCATGCGTTCTTCGAGTTCCTCGCCGCCGACGGCGAGCGTTACGTCGACTGGCTCGAGGCCGAGGGACTCGTTACGCTCAATAATCGCGACCTGGATGTCGGATCTGGAAGCTGCGGATACACCGATGAGATCCCCAACCGCGAGCTGGCCAATGGCGACAAGGCGCTCGCGCAAGACTGCTGGGGCTGGATCGAGGCGCAGGAGGCGATCGGCCTGTCGCCGGAGATGTACGCCGAGTTCATCCACCCTTACCAGCGCCGCGTCGCCGACCGGCTGGGGCTGGTCTACTACGGGTGCTGTGAGCCCGTGCATCACTTCTGGGACACGCTCAAGGGCTTCAGCAATATGCGCAAGGTCACCGTCTCGCCGTGGTGCGATCAGGAGTCCATCGCCGCATCCGCGGGCAGGGACGTTGTCCTCTCGCGCAAGCCCCATCCGATGAAACTCACAGCGGCCACGTTCGACGCCGCCGACTTCGAGGCCCACATCCAGGAGACACTCGACTTCGCGGAGAGCAACTTCGTCGAACTCATCTTCCGCGACACCTGCGCCCTCAGCGGCGCGATGCAAGCCCGCGTCGCCGAAGCCTGTCGAATCGTCCGCCGACTCATCGACCGCGAGAACTAGCGGCCGCCGTCCCGTAGGACAGGCGTCTCGCCTGTCAATGCCGAAGGCATCCGCCGTTCTGCCGCTTCCCAGGAGCATTACCATGCCAACCCGCCGCCGTTTCCTCAAGCAAGCCGCCGGAGCCGGAATCGCCGCAGCCGCATTCCACTACGTCCCGGGCCGCGTCTTCGGCGCCAATGAAAAACTCAACATCGCCGGCATCGGCGTCGGGGGGATGGGGTTCGCCAACCTCTCGCAGATGGCTACCGAGAACTTCGTCGCGCTCTGCGATGTCGACGATGCCGCCGGCGCTCGCGCCTTCAACCAGTACCCCGACGCCGCCCGCTACACCGACTTCCGCGTCATGCTGGAGAAGCAAACCGACATCGACGCGGTCATGATCGCCACGCCCGACCACACGCACGCGGCCATTGCTAAGGCCGCGATGGAGGCCGGCAAGCACGTCTACTGCCAGAAGCCGCTGACGCACGACGTCCACGAGGCGCGGACGCTCGCGAAGGTGGCCGAGAAGACAGGCGTGGTCACCCAGATGGGCAACCAGTACAACTCATCCGACGGCATTCGCCAGGTCTGCGAGTGGCTCTGGGACGGCGCGATTGGCGACGTCCGCGAGGTCGACGCGTGGTGCTCGCTCGCGTACACTCCCTTTGGTCACGCGAACTGGAGCACGCTGCTCGGCGAGCGCCCCACCGAGACGCCGCCCGTGCCTGATACGCTCGACTGGGACCTGTTCCTCGGGCCCGCGCCATACCGCCCGTACCACCGGACCTACCACCCGGCGAAGTGGCGCGCGTGGTGGGACTTCGGCTGCGGGATGATGGGCGACCGCGGCGTTCACACGCTCGACAGCGTCTTCTGGTCCCTCAAGCTCGGGGCGCCGAGCACTGTTGAGTGTCTGCGTAAGGAGGCCGGCAACGATGAGGTGCATCCCGATGTCGCCCACGTGCGATTCAGCTTCCCCGCGCGCGGCGACATGCCGCCCGTGGTCGTCAACTGGTACGCGGGAATGGTCGCGCCTCGGCCCGAAGGCGTGCCCGACGATCTCCAGCTTGGCGATGGCGAGGGAGGTATGATTCTGAAGGGCGAGACGGGGATCATCCAGCACGGCACGTACGCCGGGAGCGTCACCGTCCACCCGTATGACAAGGACCTCACGTACGAGCCGCCCGAGCCGACGATCCCGCGCATCGGGATGAGCCACGAGCAGCACTTCATCCACTGCTGCAAGACGGGCGAGAAGGCATCATCCGACTTCAGCTACTCGGGTCCGCTCACTGAGTTCACGCTGCTTGGGAATGTCGCCATCCGGTGCGGTGGCGCCATCGAGTGGAACGCCAAAAAGATGAAGGCTGTGGGCCGACCGGAGGCCGACGAGTGGATCCGCCGCCCCCGCCGCAAGGGCTGGAAACTCTAGCGCTCAACAACTGACGACGCGTGGCAACGGGGCGCCTGCCCCGTTGCGCCGTCGCCCTTCTACCCCCGATCCGTCAGATCGTACGTCGCGATGATGTAGGGGTGATCCGGGTCGTATTCGGTCAGCGGCTTGGGATTCTCAACCCGGCCGATCGGCCGGTTATTGGTGCCAGCCGTCTCCGTCGCCGAATCGCCGATGTCCTCGCGACAGGCCTGCAGCCGATCCTGTAGCCGCGCGACGGTGTCCGGGTTCTCATCAGCAACATTCGTCGTCTCGCCAATGTCATTCACCAGGTCATACAGCTCAAGCGTCGGCTCGCCACGCCGCCCGACCTGCAGTTTCCACCGCTCGTCTCTCACCGCCTCGAGCGCGTTGCCGAAGTAGTAGTAGAAGCACTCGTGCGGGCTCTCCGCCCCCGGTTCGCCACGCACGAGAGCGCCAATGTCCTTCCCATCGATGATCCGATCACTCGGCGCCTCGGCGCCCGCCAGCCCGGCGAACGTCGGCAGGAAGTCCATCGACGTCGCCAGCTCGCCGCAAGCGCTCCCTGGCTGCACCACGCCCGGCCAGCGCATGATGCATGGCAACCGGAAACCACCCTCCCAACTCGTCCCCTTGCTCCCATTGAGCGGTCCGTTGCTGCCGCCGCGATCTCCGCGCGAGCCATTATCGGACGTGAAAACCACCAGCGTGTCGTCGTCCAGTCCGAGCTGCTTCAGGTCGTCGAGAATCGCCCCGGCGCTCCAATCGATCGCCTCGACGCACGCGCCGTACGCGCCGTTCTCGGATGCGTCGACGAATGTCTGCGCCGCATACAGCGGCAGGTGCACGTGCATGTGCGCGAGGTACAGAAAGAACGGTTGCTCGCGATTCTCCCGCATGAACCGCACTGACTCCTCGACATATCGCTCCGTCACGCCGGTCTGATCCGGTTGCTCCTGGATGACATCCTCATCCCGCAGCAGAGGCAGCGGCGGATACAGATCGGGGTTATCGGTCGCCTGCCGGCCCATGTCATTGCTGAACGGGATGCCGTAGTAGCTGTCGAAGCCATGGCGCGTCGGCAGGAACTCCGGCTGGTCGCCACAGTGCCACTTGCCGACGATCTTCGTCGCGTAGCCCTGATCTTTCAGCAGCGTCGCCACCGTCACCTCATCCGCGCCCATGCCGACGCCTTGCCCCGGGAACAGGACCCAGCGCCCATCGAAATCGCCAAACCCGATCCGCGGCGGGTAACACCCCGTCATCATCGCGCCCCGCGACGGCGAGCAGATCGACGAGGCCATGTAGAAGTCCGTGAACCGCAGCCCCTCCTCCGCCATCCGGTCGAGGTGCGGCGTGTGGTTGACCTCCGAGCCGTAGCAGCCCAAGTCGCCGTAGCCCAGATCGTCGCAATTGATGAGTATGATGTTCGGCTTGCGTTGTGACATGGTGAATCCCCCAGTGATGGCGTCAGTTCGGCTCGTCGACCAACTCCACGCCAAGCTGCTCCAGCATCCACTTCCACTTCGCCGCACTGTGCTCATCAGGAACCCAGTGCCCCGCGTCCGCGTAGACGCGATACTCCTTCGCCACGTCCAGCCGGTTGTAGACGCCGAAGATCGTCGCTGGCGGGCAGGTTGGATCCTGAAGCCCCATACTGAAAAAGGCCGGACACGTGATCCTCCCAGCCATGTTCATCGCGTCGACGTAGCTCAGCGTCCGGAGCATCTTCGCCCACGAGCGATGCCCTTCCGCCGCGATCCACCCATCGATCTCCGGCCACTTCGTGGCCCTGAAGTACTTCTCCCAGTTGCAGAGGAACGCGATGTCAGGCGCGCACGCGCTGATCCGCGGATCGAGCGCCGCTGTGGCGAGGGTCAAGCCGCCGCCCTGGCTCCCTCCCGTCACGGCGATGCGACTTGCATCGACCTCCGGCCGCGACGCCAAGAAATCCACCCCGCGCACGCAGTCGGCGTAGGCGCCCTGGTAGAAGTATCCCTGCTTGTCATCCAGCCCTCGGACCCAGTAGTCCTGCGGGTCGTGCGGCACATCCTTCTGGCTGTTGCCATGCGCTCGCGGGTTGAACGAGAGGATGGCTACGAGTTCAGGGCGTCCCGAGGGCATCATGGCCCCGCTGTACCCGGGCACGCGCATCACCGCCGCGAAGCGCTCCCCCTCCCTCGGCATCTCATACCATCCGCCCAGGCGCACGTCGCCGAGCGACCGCATCTTCACCTCATAGACCTCGTGTGTCGCCGTATCGCGCTCCGGCGTCCGCTTCATGCGGAAGCGCGGCTTAACGGTGGCCAGTTCGCCAAGCGTGTCGCGCCAGAAGTCATCGAAGTCCGCCTCACGCGTCGACGGCGAGGCGAGTTCCTCGGGCCGATAGCCCAGGATAGTCGAAAGCTCCAATGGGTCACCTTCGCCGTCGAGCGCGAACTCGCAGTTCACGCGATAGAAGCCCGGCTCCGTCGGCGAGTGCTCGGGCGCAAGCGTGGTCTCGGCCCCTTGCGCCACCGAGGTCTGCTGCTCTTCCTCCGCCAGGACGCTCCACTCATCGTCCTCGATCTTCCACGTCAGCGTCCCCGCCAGCTCCTCGTAATACCCATTGCTCAGCGTCACCGAGATCGGCAGCGCGTCTTCCTCGACGAAGATCCCATCGCCGCGGCCCACGCCCACCCGCAGTTTGGTGTGATCGCGCCAACCCGGCACGCTCAACAACCTCCGGTCGTCCAGCATCCCTCCGCCGCCGTTGTGGTTGTACACTCGAACCGCCACAACGTTCTCCTCGCCCCAGCGCAGGACGCCGGCTGGGATCCAGTGCTTCCGCCACGCCTGCCAGGCGCCCTCATACTCCGGCGGCAGCGTGCCCAGGCCCCCGATCTCCTCGCCGTTCAGGTAGGTGGTGTCGACGTCATCGATCCGCCCAAGTTCTAGCTTCAGCGTCTCGTAATGCGCGAAATCCGCGTCCGTCTTCAGCGTCTCCGGAAGCGAGAAACGCGCCCGATACCAGCCAAAGCCGAGGTAGTCTTCTCCATCATCCATCTTCCAGTCGGCGTCTGATTCAGCCGCCCAGCTCGAGTCATCGAAACTCGGATCCGCCCACGCCGGATCATCGCCCCTGCTGAACTTCCATCCATCCGCAATGTCAGGCATCTGCGTCGCGGCGCAGGCCGCGCCGGCGACAGTCACGCATGCGATCAACTGCATCATCGGGCCCTCCAAATGGTGATCGGTCCCCAAACCGAAGCGCCACCGCTGTCCTCGGGCTCCACGTCGGCGAACAGGAGGCGCGTGCTGTCCACCCGGTTCATCGGAGCGGCCCCGGTGTCCCAGAGCGGCGGTTGCCAGGGGCTCTCGCCGCGCTCGCGAACAGTCACCCGCCATGTCGTCGATGTGATCTCAGCTCGAACGACGTAGCTCACGCCGACCTCCACGTCGGGACTGAAGGACCTCGGCTTCCATCCAGGCTCGGTACTCGTCCAGGCGCCCTCGAGTCCGTCGGCGCTCTGCGTGTAGATGCCGAGGCGCGTGCCCGGTCCGTAGAGCGTAAACTGGTAGACGAGCTTCCCGGTCTCGTCGGAGGAGGCCAGTAGCTGACTGTCTTGACCCATCTCAACCGGCGTCAGCTCGAACTCCACCACGAGGGGGCGGTCAGGCTCGAGACCAAACGCCTGCCGCGTCGCGACCCCGCAGTAGTTCTCCCACCCTCCGGGCGCGCGTGTCTCGAGGTGCCCGGCCACGAACACGGGATCGCCAAGGGTGATCCACTTGCCCTCATCGAGCGCCTCAAACGACTCCGACAGCAGCACCTCCCGCTCAGCCTCCACGCCTCCCGGCTCGGCGACCGTCCTCAGGTGCGTCTCAATGGCATCGACATCACGCATCAGCGCGCTCAGCCCCAGCGGATCGCCGCGCGAGTAGAGGTGACGCGTCCGCAGGTCAATCCGCTCCATCCGCACCCGATGCTCCGCCCAGCTCTCGGCGCAGTCGGCCGTCGCCCGCGTAGGCCGAACTTCCAGTTCGGCGCCGTCCGCCGCCGTCAGCACCGCCTGCGCGTCGATCATCAGAATCTGGCGCTCCGCGTGGGCCGAGATCTTCTCGCCCGCGAGCCACAGATCCGCCAGCTCCGGCACCCGCCCGACGTGTGTCCGCTGCGCGTTGATGAGCTCCATCACCTCACCCGACTCCCGCACCACTTCGTCCGCCGCATCGCGGATACTGCGCAGGGCATCGCCCTCGCTCGTCAACTCCCCGCACTTCCGAAACGCCCCCATCAGCGTGTTATTCTGGTAGCCTGCCTCCTGCGTATCGTACACCCCCACCACGTCGCCCAGCGTCTGGTTCGCCAGCTCAAGCCGCGACTTGCATCGGTCCAGCCGTTCCCAAGCGTCCGCCAGCGCGGCCGCCGCCTCATCCGTCCGCGCGTCGTAGTAATGCCTCGCGAACGCCTGCGTGAAGTCCGCCTGGTAGTCGTCGATGGGACGCTCGGTATGGCTCCACGACGCGTGCCCGTTCAGCGCGAATCCATACCACATCGAATCAAACGCCCGCAGTCGGTGCTTGCTGAACGACGCCGTCACCGCGCCCCAGAAGTCAGCCCCGGCGTCCTGCGCCTGCTTCCCCTCCTGAAGCATTTCGGTGATGTTGATCGTCCCCGTCTGCTCCATCGAGGGCCACGATTTCGGCGGGTTCTCCGGCGTGAGATCCGCCAGGTAAAAAGTGTGGTTGTACATCGCGCTGACGCCGAGCACGTCATGCCCCCGCTCCAAGAGCCCGCCGATCCCCACATAGTCGCGCCAGTATTTCCAGTGCCCCATCACCGTCGGCTGGCTGATCCGTTCGATGCCCACCCAGTCCTTGCCCGGACCGTACATGTAGAACTCATCGCCCCACATCAGCGGGCGCACGTCTCGCCCCATCTCCTCGGCGAGTTCCTCCACCGCCTCGATGCACTTCTCCGCGTGCCCGAGCAGCAAGTCCCGCACGGTCTCCCCCGCATCCACGCGCTCCCCGCACCGCTCGCAGTAACGCTCCTTCCACTGCATGTCGATCTCGCTGCAGCCGACGCCGATGATCGGCGACTCGTCGAACCATGTCAGCAGATCCCGATACAGCCCCTTGATGAACGGGTAGATCTCCGGGTTCGACGGACACATCAGCCCCGGCGCCGTCGGCTCGCGATACGGTTCGCCCTCATCGCACAGCCACACCAGCTCGTACGCCTGCGCCAGCGTCTGCAGCGACGGGATTAGCGTCACGTGGTAGCGCTTGCTCTCCGCGATGATCTCGCGACACTCTTCCTCGCTCAGCGTCCCCTCGTCAGCGTTCGCCGGGAACGACGCGTATGGCAGCAGGTTGTAGCACTCCAGCACCAGCGTGTTCATCTTGAACTCGGCCAGCCGCCGGATCTGCTCCCGGATGTAGTCGGCATCCACGATCTGCCCGTGTCGCTCCTGGCCGCCCTCGATATAGATCCCCCGCACCCGAAACTCCGGGTAGTCCACGATCGTCATGCACGGGACCTGGCCGTCTTCGGCCATCCGCGCCAGTTGCCGAACCGTCTGCGCCGCGTGGAGCAACCCAGCCGGCGACGCGCCTCGCGCCGAGATCCCGCTCGGCGTCACCCGCAGCACGTAGCCCTCCTCCGCCTGGCCCTCCGTCGGCAAGTCAGGAAGCTCACCGGCCTCACCGATGGCAAACGTATTGCCCGCCGCCACCGCGTCATGCGCCAGGCGTTCGTAGGTCGGATCTCCAGATCCGACGCCGTCCAGGGCCGCCCTCAGCACCGTCCGACACGCCTCGTGCTCCGGTCCATCCGGCGCCGCGAGCGTGCCACGTTCCAGCTCGAACGTGCCCCCATCGACCGTCATCTGCTGCGGCGCGGGCGTCAGTTTGGCGGATAGCGCTGATCCATCCATGGCCCAGACCTCCCCACACGTCGCGACGAATGCTATGCACGCAAGCGCGTGCTTCTCGCATCTCATTTCTTTGCCCCCAATAGCCGCACGCCGCGGAAGATCCCGCCCGCGTATTTCCAGTCATGCACGCGGACGGCGAGCAGATTCTCTTCGCCGAACTTCAGTTGCTCCGCCGGCACGGGGATCTCAAATCCCGCGTCCCAGAACTCTCCGAGTTTCGTGCCTGTCGAGTCCTCCGTCCGCTCGCCGATGTACTTGCCATTCACATACACCCACGCCTGCTCGTCCACGCCGCCGAAGGCCGCCGCGATGTCCGTGCCCTCCGCCTCGGCCGGCAGCGCGAACCGCGCGCGATACCATCCGTAGCCATCGTAGTTGCCAACCGCCGTCTCCTCCCACGCCTTCCCGACCGGAATCCTCATCCAATCTCCATCATCCAGCTCGACAGATTCCCAAGCTTCATCCGTCCCCACGTTGTCCGGGTCCGTCTTAAACGCCCACTCCCTCGGCAGCTCCGCCACATCTTCGCGCGTGTCATCGATCACCACGCGAAAGTACAGTCCCCACGGGTACGCGTCCGTGGTGATCTGCGTCTGGCCGAGCTTCAGGACGATCACATTCGGGCCTTGCTTCAGCTTCACATCGACCTTCCGCTTATCGGGCGCATCCGCGTCAAGCCCCGGCCGGTGGTATACTTCCTCGCCATTCACGAAGACCTTGAACGGGTGGAAGCTATCCATCCGAAGCTGCGCGACAGTCGCCTCCTCGGCCTCGTAGATCGTCCCCGCATACGCGTATGACAGCACCCAGTCGCCCAACTTCCCCGCGAGCGCCGTCTCGAGATTCACAAAGCCTCCTGGGCTCTCGTACTCCCACCAATCCGCGCCGTCCAGCGACGTGATCGGCTCGGGCGCGTCGACTCGCAAGGTGGCGTCGCGCGTGCTGTTGTCAAACGGTCCCAGCACCTTCCACTGCCTCACGAAACCCATCTCGTCCGCGAAGTGCTCCGCCAGCGCCTTCAGCCGCATCGTCTTCGCCCGGCGTCTCGCGTCGGGGCCATCGATCTTGCCTCGCGCCTCGATCAGGTTGATCGCCTCAACCATAGCGTCGAACGCTGCTTCCGATGCCTGCCGGTCGCCGGCTTGCGCCCTCCAAACGCCCTCAACATACCCCTCGAGGTGCGCCTGACTCTCCGCCACCATCGCGATGCGCGTCGCGAACGGCTCCTCATCCCCCACCAAACCGATGCCCCTGTCCAGATCCGCCCGCGCCGCGCCGACGATCTCGGGCGTGAACAACTCGTGGTAGAAGGTCGTCCCACCGCCGATTCGCTGGCGCCGCGGGTGTGGGCCCTCGGTGATCCGCGCCAGGTGCCGGTAGTAGCCGTTCATCGCCTCACCCGCCGGCCCAAAGAACGCCTGGCACATATCAGCCAGCACCTCGGTGGGCCTCTGCGTCGGGTCGACCTTCATCCGCCGCGCGATGTACCGATTGACGTATGTCCCGACGTACCCCGCGTATTGCTGCCCGTCCGAGTAGCTCCCGTGGACGCCGATCCCCCCGAGCTGCTCCTTCAGCGAGCGCCCCACCTCAAGGTATGTCGGACACGGCAGCCCGCCCGTCCATGAGATCGGGTCGTATTCGTACGAGTAGATGTTCGGCGTGAGCTTGCGCCACTCGCGCAGGAAGCCGTGGAAATCCGACGTCGGGCACGCCTTCGTCGGCGTCAGGTGCACGAGGCAGTGACTGCTCCGGCAGACGATGACGACAACATTCTCGGCAGGCTTCACGCGCAGAGGCAGATCCGAGTGGCTCCAGTACGAGTACAGCGCCACGTGCTGATCGGGGAAGTCTTCTCGGATGCCCTCCGCCACTTCATTCGCGAATGCCAGCACGCGGTCCGTGACCGATGGCGAGCCCCTCGTGAACTCGCCCGGCGCGTCGAGGGCCTGGCAATCCTCGCACTGGCAGTAATCCAGGCTGTCCGCCGGATCCATCGGGAAGGACATCCGCTGCGGCGATTCGCCGAGGTGCCGCTTCGCCACCTCGATCATCCGCGCGATGACCTCGGGGTTACTCGTGCAGAGCTGCGTCGGCCGTCTCTCGCCGCCGGTCAGGGCGAACCATTCGGGGTGGTCCTCGAACTCCTTCTCCGGCGATATCGCGTGCAACCAGTAATGCTGCCCCGTCAGCCAGTGGTGCCAGTCGCCCATGTTCCGCCGGTACCACGCGCCCAGATCGCCGCCCTTGCCCACGCACTCCACTGCCAGGTCCGAGCGCGGGGAGAAACGCGTCACTCCCTCCGGCACGGCCAGCCGATCCTGCGTTGGAATGCACTCGCCGATCGCGCCCGGCATCACGAACCGACATCCCCAGGCGTCCAGCAGG
>CAZKUN010000244.1:0-13432 GCA_964555935.1 uncultured Armatimonadia bacterium
TCGCTCGCGAGATCGCGCAAGAGCCCATCTGCCGTGGCCAGTTCCTCGTGCGTCCCGCCGACGACGCCGAGTGGGTCCGTGGCGAAGTGAACCGCCTTGGGCTGCGTGGGCTGAAGCCCTTCTCCTTCTACGCCGACGTGCCCGACGCGTATCAGGCCGAAATCCCGGACTACCTGCCCGAGCCCTTGATGGCCGTAGCCGACCAGGAGGGTTGGAGCATCACGTTGCACCTCGTGCGCTCGCGAGGCATCGCGGATGCGTCCAACCAACACTGGATTCGCCACTACTGCGAGACCTACTCGAACACCCAACTCATCCTGGATCACGCCGCTCGGGGCTTCAACCCGTACCACGTGCTGGAGGGACTTCCGGCGCTGAGGGGACTCGGGAACCTGTGGATAGACACGTCCTCCGTGACTCAGGCGCCGGCGATCGAGGTCGCGCTGGATGTCGTCGGGCCACGGCGCCTGCTCTATGGCTCGGATTTCTACGTGTCACATATTCGTGGCACGAGCTACTCCATCGGCGACACGTTCATCTGGGTCGACGAGGCGACGGGAATCGGTAAGCCTGAGTACGCCGAGGCGCGCGCGCTCCCGCTCGTCGGCATTGAGAACCTGCGAGCCGTCAAGGCGGCCTTCTGGTCCGCCGGCCTCACCGATAGCCAGGTCGAGGACTACTTCTGGGGCAACGCCCTTCGCTTGGTGGGCATTGGTCCTGCGTAAGGCAAGCCCATCCACGGAGAGGCCCGCATGCTGACTCCCGCCCGAGTGAACCCCCTCATCCCGCACGCCGACGAGCGCCGAGCGGTCATCGACGCGGGGTGGCGCTTCCGTTTGGACCCGGGTGACGAGGGCGTCGGCCAGGACTGGCACAACCATGGCGAGGCCATTGGCGAGCCGATCGAGGTCCCCGGCTCGTGGCAGGGCCAGGGCTTCGGGCACGATGGGCTAGATCAGGTCTGGGATTTTCGGCTGGACTGCCGAACGCTGCGCGCGACCTATGCAGGCACGGGTTGGTATGCGGTCACGTGCCGCGCTCCCGCCGATTGGGATCGGGAAAGGATCTGGCTCAACTTCGGCGGGGTTCATCCGAGTGCCGAGGTCTGGCTGAACGGGGCGCGGCTTGGCGAGAACCAACTCCCATTTGTCCCCTTCGGCTTCGAGGTTGGCGACCACGTCCGGCGCGAGGCTGACAACGACCTGGTGGTTCGCGTCCACGAGGCCAACCGCGAGTTGGGTTTCGCGTATAGCTGGCAGGGGAACTGGTCCGGTCTGTATCGGCAAGTTGAGTGGCGCGCGACGGGATCGGCCGCGATCACCCGCTGCCTGCTATATCCCGATCTTCTCGGCGAGCGGATTGGCGTCAGGCTAACGGTTGACGCCCAAACGGACGCGACGCGTCGATGTCGCGCGACGGTCACACCGTGGCAGCGTCCCGGGCCTGAGTTGGAGTTCGAAACGGATGTCACCGGGCCCGAGACGGTCTTCACGATTTCCCTCCCCTCCCCAGACCCTTGGAGCCCCGACGCTCCTAACCTCTACGAGGTGAGCGTCACCCTCCTCGAGGACGGCGTCGTGTCGGATGCCTGGACCGAACGCGTGGGCTTCGCGCGTCTGGACGCCGAGGGGAAGCATCTGCGCATCAACGGCGAGCCGTACTACTGGCGCGGCAGCGGCGACTTCCTCTCATGCCCCGAGACCGGATGCCCCGACTGGGACCGCGACCGATGGCGGAAGAAGCTCCAGGCCTTGCGGGACTATGGCTACAACTACGTGCGGTTGCAGTCGTACGTCTACGGTCCGGAGTACTATGATGTCGCGGATGAGGTCGGGCTGCTGGTGCAGAGCGAAATGGGGATGCTCGGGGGCTGGGGCGGGCACACGCAGTGGCATGTCTACGCCTGGCCGCCACCGACTCCGGCCCACCGGGCGGCGCTCCGCCGCCAATGGAATCTGGTCGTCGAGCGCGACGCAAACCACCCGTCGGCGAACGTGTATTGTATGAGTAATGAGCTGGGGGACTCGACACACTTCCCTCGGACCGCGTGGCAGTGCGATCAGGAGACCAAGGCGATCAAGCCGACCGCGTTGGTCATCTACACCGACGGCGGACTGAATGAGTCGCTGCCCCAGGACTTCGTCAACGCTGAGGCCGCCCGCGACGCTGACACGCGTCTCCCGGTGATCCAGCACGAGTTCCGCTGGTGGAGTTCGTTCCCGGACGCGCGCCTGATCGAGCGATACAACGGCGCGATCCGTCCTTACGCGGCTTTGATGGCGCGTGAGGCGGCCAGACGCCATGGCATCGAGCACGTGCTTGAGGACGCGGTCGAGGCGAGTCAGCGCCTTCAGTTGGTGGAGGCGAAGGGGAAGATGGAGGCCTGCCGGCGTGACAACTCCACGCTGGCGGGCATCTGCCACTTCGATGCGATGGACGCCAATCCATCGCCTCAAGGCATCATCACGGAGTTCTACGAGCGCAAGATCGCGACGGCCGAGGACTGGCTGCGGGCCAACGGCGACACGGTTGTGCTGACTGGTCTGGGCTTTGACGACCGCGTCAAGGTGAGCGGCGAGACGGTGACCTGCGACCTGCACGTGTCGGACTTCTCCCACCCGCCGATGCAACGCCCAACGCTCAAGTGGGAGCTGGAGGTCGGCGGGCAGGTGACGTGCTCCGGCACTCTCGCGGTGGATCACGCGCCCTTCCGGACGCATCCCTTGGGTGACATCACGTTCACGATGCCTGAGGTCGACCGGCCGGTCCGGGCGACCCTTCGGGTCACGCTGACCGAGGGTGATAGAGATGTGGCGAACGCCTGGGACCTGTGGGTGCTGCCTGATGTGAGATTGGACTCGTTGAGTCTGTTCGTCTACGGCGCGCCGGAGCACACCTGGCTGCGGGACTTGGAAGACGCGCGCCGCACGGATTCGCCGAGGGATGGAGACGGCGTGTTGCTCACAGAGAAGGTGGACGATGCCGTCCTCGGCTTCCTGCGACGAGGGGGCAGCGTGCTGCTGGCTGCGTCCGAGGGACTGGTGCGTCCGTTCAACCCGAAGTTCGGGTTCACTCTCGGGCAGTATTACTTCACGCCGCCGGCCAACTACCCGCCCTATGAGGACGGGCATGACGGGATCATCGTGCGGGATCACGCGCTGCTGGGAGACCTCCCGCACGAGGGATTCGCCGACTTGCAGTTCTTCCGGCCAATCGCTCAATCGCCGCCGCTTGACCTTGAGCCCCTCGGGTTGAACGACCGAGAGCCGGTCATTCGAGCCATCCACTCGCACCCCGTCGGTAGGTCCCTTGGCTATCTGACGGAGGGTCGTGTCGGGGCCGGGCATCTGGTCGCGTGTGCGATGGAGTTGGACCCCTCGTGGCCCGAGGCCCGGTATCTCCTGGCCGCCATCCGCGACCACCTTGCCGCCGGTCCCGATGCGAGTCTCGCGCCGCTCAGCACCGAAGCCATCGATGCCCTCGTGGCCGGCACGAGTATCTGACAAGAGCGGCGGTTTGCCGCTACGGAGGCGCTCCACAATGGGCTCCAATGGGCACAATAACGACCTCTACGCCGGGGAATGCGGCGGCATCTTTCGGTTTGGCAACAGGCTGGTTGAGCTGGGCTTCGACACCGAGACGGGAGCTCTGATATCGCTGCTCGACAAGGGCTCGGGCTGCGAGTTGCTGCGTCATCGAGAAGCGCCGAGGTCCCTGGTCCGGCTGACGTTGCTGGACGTGGCGACCCGGGAGTTCGTTGCGTTGGATTCGGCCGACGCGGGCGAGGTCGGCTGGCAAACGGAGTCAACCGATTCCCAGGCCGCGTTGCGGTTGCGCGTGGCGGGATTCCCAGAGAGCGCCGTAGAGGTTGAGATCACCGTGGCTCTGGAGGCCGGGTCCGCCCTCAGTACCTGGCGGATGCGCGTCTCCGGCGTCGGACCGGGACTATCTGCGCATCAATGCACGTGCCCAATTGTGACTGGTCTGATGAAAGCGGGCGATCCGGCGCCCGGCGAGTGCCTCGTCGTCCCGATGCATGGCGAAGGGTTCGTCTTCGAGGACCCCTATCCGGTCGTCGACAACCTGCCCCTCATGACAGGCGATGGACCGGAGTCGCCCGCCGTCGGGATGGGCGGGTTCCACGGCGAGTACCCAGGGCTGATGTCGGTACAGATTGCCCTCTACTACCACGACGAAGCGGGCGTCTATCTGGCGGCGCATGATTCCGGGTCAAACGTCAAGAGCTTCTCTGTCGGGGCCTCAGGCGGAGACAATCCGTATCCCGCCATGTCCATCTCGCACGCAGCGGCCGAGGCGCCGTTGACCGATGCTTCCTGGGACTACGACACGGTGCTTGGCGTGTTCCATGGCGACTGGTATGACGGGGCCGACATCTACAAGGCGTGGGGCACGCGGCAGTGGTGGTGTGAGGAGAGGCTGGCCGAACGCGACTTCCCGGAGTGGGCCTCGGAGGGCTTCGGCGTCTTTCAGATGTCGAACTACCACATCCCCACCATCGAGCTGAACCACAGCTTGAGCGAGATAGCCGACACGGTCAACCACGTGTCGGTCGACGCCGGCGTGCCGCTCGTCTCGCTGATCTTCAACTACGAGAACGGCGGAGGATGGACCGGACCGATCGGCCTGCTGCCGCCGCGTGAGGGCGAGGCGGCGTTCCGTAGTGCCATGCAGGCCCTTCGAGATGCCGGTAACCATGGCTTCGTATACATCCCCGGCGGCAACTGGTACGTGGCCATCAACAGCTACAAACCGCCCTTCGACAGTTGGTCGGAGTTTGAGCGCGACGGACGGCCGAACGCCGAGATGGACGTGCGGGGGGACGTGAATGTATCGAGCTGGTACGATGGCTGGGAGGCCACGCGGCTGTGTCCGGCCACGGAGTACCTGAAGCGCCTCACGATCGACATGGCCGTCGCATGCGTTGACTTGGGCTGTGACGTTGTGCAGATCGACAACTTCCCTTGCGGCGGGGTCACGCAGCCGTGCTACAGCCCGAGCCACGGCCACCCCCTCGGCAGTGGCGCCTGGCGTGCTCGGGCTTGGGCGGACATCCTCGCCGAAACGAGGCGTCAGGCGCGGGAGGCCAACCCGGACTGCCTGCTGACCACCGAGGGCATTGCCGAGTGTTTCATCCCGTGGTTGGATCTGTACGACATGCGCGCCGGCAACATGGAGTACTTCGGCCACTGGGGACCGGGCTTGCCCATGGGCTCCCGCACGATCCCGCTGTTTGGGTACATCTACGGCGGCTACATCGGCGCATACCTCGCCGCGATGCCGGAGGCGAACCGGCCCGAAGTCCAATACTGGACGTTGTGCATTGGACGGACGCTCGCCCAGGGCGTTGTGCCCTCGACCGGCAAGTACTTCCCCGAGCCTCGCGAACTGAACCCGGTGACCCTCGGCTTCTACGGCAAGGCGCTCCGGGCGATGCGCGATTGCTGGAAGCACATCATGTTTGGCGAGATGCTGCGCCCGCCGCCGATTGACGTGCCGCTGGTCGAGGCCTCCTACATGAAGTTCGTGCTCGATGGCCAGCGCCACGAGATGGATCCGCGTCGGCGACACGTGGTGAAGGACCTGGCGGTCCAGCATTCCGCCTGGCGGGCTGAGGACGGAAGCCTGGCGTGGGTCTTCGCCAATGTCGCGCCGGAGCCGGTGGCATTCGACGTGACGCTGAGCCCCGCAGACGGCGCCGGCTCACTTTGGGATGTCGACGTGCGAGATGACGGCGTCAGCCGGCGGCTCGAACGGGCCGTCACGCTGCCGCGTTCGACACGGCTTGAGATGGAGCCGCTTTCCGTGGTAGTAGTCACCGCCGACCAGCCGGCAGAGCTTTGAGGGTGCCTGAATGACCGCGCGCGAGCGCTTCATCAACACGCTGACGTACCAGCCGACGGATCGAGTGCCCTTCATGGAGATCGCCATGTGGGGACAGACGCAGGAGCGGTGGGAACGCGAGGGCATGCCGCCGGGAATGTCAATGGGCCTCATGACGGGCTGCGAGCACTTCGGCCTTGAGGGCTACGACGCCGTTGACATGAGCCTCGCGCCGATGCCCGCGTTCGACACTGTGGTGCTACACGAAGACGAGCGCGAGGAGACGTTCATCGACGGGTGGGGGCGCACGCGACGGGCTCTCAAGGAGGGCACCGTGCGCGGCACCCGCCTCACGATGGATCAGTACATGGACTTCCCCGTGCGCGACCGGGAGAGCTTCCTCGCGATGAGGCGCCGCTACGAGAGTGACCCCATCGAGCGTTACCCGGGCGATTGGGCGAGTGTTGCGGGACGCATGACGCAGACGGACATGCCTCGCACGGTGCTCAACCCTCTCGGCGGGACGTTTGGCTACTACAGCATGCTGCGCAATTGGATCGGCACGGAGCGCCTTTCCTACCTCTTCCACGACGACCCGGCGCTCATCGACGAGTGTCTAGAGTGCTTGTCGGACTTCGTCACCCGCCTGCTCGCGAAGGCCCTTAGCGAGGCGACCTTTGACTTCTACATCATCCACGAGGACATGGCGGGCAAGGGCGGGCCGCTGATGGGGCCTCAGCTCTTCCGGCGCTTCCTGTCGCCGCACTACCGTCGGCTGATGGAGTTCTTCCACGGCCACGGGGTCGAGTTGATTCTGGTGGATACGGATGGCGACTTCGAGGCGCTGATCCCGGAGTTCCTCGACGCGGGCGTCAACGGGTTCTGCCCGATGGAAGTCGCCGCAGGCATGGATCCCGTGGCGATGCGCCGCAGGTATGGGAAGACGTTTTCGATGCTCGGCGGGATAGACAAACGGGAGGTCGCCAAGGGCCGCGAGGCGATTGACCGACTGATCGACGACGTGGTGCGCCCGCTGGTCGAGGAGGGCGGCTACATCCCGACCATCGACCACTCCATCCCACCCGACGTGTCCTACGGTGACTTCCAGTATTGGCTGGAGAGGAAGCGCGACACGCTCGCAGTGACCTGACGCTCGACGCGGCAGCTACCTTGGCGACCAGAACATCACCGGAGCGGTGATCCCTCCGGTGCCGATCTCATCCACGCGGTCGTTAGTGATCTTCACGGCGATGGTGTTGGCCTCGCCGCATCGCGCGGCGTTGGTGGCGTCGAACTCAAACGGCAGGAATGCTCCGGCCGCGCCCGGCAAGGCATCCCTGGGCTCAGCGCTCGTGCCCAGCAACGTCCCGTTGAGCCAGACCTTCGCTGTCTCATCCACACCCCCAAACCACAGGTACACCGTTCGCCCGTCGAAACGCTCCGGCAACGTGACCTGCGCGCGATACCAGGCCGTCCCCTTGTAGTAGTGCAGGCCCTGATCGCTCCAGCTCGCCGTCTTCGTCCGCATCATCTGCCAGCCGCCGCCGATGGGGCCATCGCGGTGCCAGCCGGCCGATTCACCCACGTTCGTCGGGTCGACCAGGAAGTCCCATGCGTCCGGCAGCCCCGCCACGAGTTCGCCGGTGACGCAGGTCCGCTCGTGCCCGGATTCGGTGCACGGGGACCAGAACCGCGTGACGAACGACCTCGCCGCGCGCCACCAGAGCAACCGCGCTTCGCGATCGTTGGTGCTGTTGAATGGGGTCTCAACCTCGTCTTCCGTCGGCTCACTCGGATACAAGCGGATGTCAACCATCGTCTGAGTGATCTCCCGGAGTTCGCCCAGGGCCTCCTGCGCCCGCGCGAAGTCGAATCTGTTGCGCGCGTCGAGCATGTCTCGGAATGCGTCGAGGTGCTCGTAGCTCAGGCGGAACATCCGCACGCGTTGAGCGAAGATGTCGTCACCCGCGGCCCTTGCCTCAGCCTTCCTCAGCAGAGAGTGCCCGCGCCTCATGCGCTCATCCGTGAAGACCTTAGGCATGGGATAGCTGGCGCCGGTGTGACAGTCCGTGTCGCGGTATGCGTTGTCGATCATCGTGAGATACTCGCCCATAGGCCCTGCGGCGGGTCCGAAGAATCTCGCGGCGAAGTCATCCAGGACCGCGTCGACGTCCGTGTCGACATCCCACATGAGCCGGGCCGCGATGTAGAGCGTGGGCCCGTGGGACGCCCATGACGGGGCGCACTCCACCCGCCAGCCCGTGATCCCCGCCTCGTGCGCGACGCGTGTCTCGTCTCGCACGGCGTGGATCTTGCTGAACGGGAAGCCTGGACAGGCGAGGTTGTAGTAGTATCCGCGCTCGAAGACCTCGGGGACAAGCTCGCCCCAATCCGCCATCAGCGACCGATAGAAGGACCGGTCCGGGCAGATGGGATTTGACATGCCGTGGATACGGCAGAGCGTTATCGGCGCCAGAGCCGGCACGATGTGAGGGCTCGGCTTGTGCTTGCGGGGGGGCAGCTTGTAGGTGTGGTAGGCATAGAAGCCGATTCTCTTGTCGGGGTACACCTCATGCACTCCGCTCAGGATCTGGTTGAAGAGCCAGATGTAGCGGTCAGTGACCGAGGGCTCCGCCGCATAGGCGTCCCACTCTCCTGAGTCCAGCGCCTTGCAGGTATCGCACTCGCAGAATCCTCCCCCGTCGTTTGGGCCCATGCCGACCCATGGCGCGTCCGGGTTCCGCTCGAAGTAGTCCAGCGCCCACGCCGTGGCCCGTCTGACCACCTCGGGATTGCTTACGCAGAGCTGTCGCGGCGATCTCTCGCCATCGAGCCACGCGAACAACTCCGGCTCGTCGTCGAAGGTCGCCTTGGGGAGCAAACCGACGCCGTGCGCGCCCGGGAAGTACATCCCGCCCAACCGCTGTCGCCGATACCACGGTAGGTCTCGAGACACGGTCTGCAGGTGGCGGTGCGGGAATGATGGCGCCTGGACCGTCTTCCCCATTTGCGCGGTCACAGTGCGCGCCTTGGGAATGACCGTGCCCAGATCCCCGGGCATGTACCACCGGCATCCGAGTTGCTCCAGCAGCTCATACGCGGCGAAGAGCGTCCCCTCGGGTGAGAGCCCAGCCAGCGCGATGCCGCCGGCATCAATCGATACCAAGAACGAAGCCGGATCGGCGCTTACCTGTCGGATGTCTGTTTCAGCGGATGGAGTGAGTGACGAGCCGATCCTGATCGCCAGGCGCTCATCGTTGGGGTCCGCGTGCCGGATTTCCAGCCTCGCGCCAGACATCGCGTGGATGTGATCGCGTAGTTCTCTGGCAGCCAGTTCCTCATCGGGTGCGGGGTCCGAGGGGAGGATGAGCGCCGAAGCCGGGCGACCGTCGTCCACCAAGACGATGTGTTCCTGCCCCGTGGCGAACCGGTGGCTCGTGAGCGCCAGCAGAACGGCAGTCGCGCCAATCATCCGCGTCCGATTCACGTGGTCCTCCCGCGAGGCGCGAGATATCAGCCTCGCCGCGACCTTCGCCCAGGCTCATTCGGTGCCCTTCCGGCCTCGGGCGGGGTGGCCGACGTCAACGGACAGCGCGTCCGGGCACGCAGGCGGTCGCTCTATGAGGTGCGGATGCCTGGGGACCACTTCGCCATACTCGTCCGACGGTGAAGCGCCCCGCAACGCACCCAGGTCACGCTTCCCCCTGGCTCGCCTGGCTACCGGTCAGTCGCCCGCTAGTTGCGCGGGCGTGAGTTCGTTCAGTAGCGGCTGGCCCGAGACATAGCGCTCGACATTCTGCACGAACAGGTCCCAGATGCGGTCGAGGAAGTAGGGCGATGCGCTTGAGCCCGAGACGTGGGGCGTGATGATGACGTTCGGAAATCGCCACAGAGCGTGGTCCGCCGGCATCGGGTAGTAGTAGTGGGTGTCTAGCGCTGCCCCGGCGATCCACCCTTCACGCAGAGCCTGAAGCAACGCTTTCTCCTGCACGAGTGGCCCGCGTGCGGGATTGAGCAGGAACGCCGTTGGGCGCATGGCGCGCAACAGGTCGGCTCCGATGATGCCCTTCGTCGAGGGAGTCAACGGCATGCTCAGCACCAGGAAATCGAGCCCCGCCAGGAACTCGCTCTCCTCGCCCTGAAGGAAGACGCGGTCGGGGAGCGTCCCCTCCGGGTCGCCCGTGCCGGGAATGCTATAGGTTTCGCGCCGCGGGCCGACCCCCTGCCGCGACATGACATGTACCGTCATCCCCATTGCGTTTGCGAGTCGCGCGGTCTCGCGACCGATGCCCCCATAACCCCAGATGCCTACGGTGTGGCCCCGGATCTCGTTCTGGAACCGGGCGGATCGGTCGAAGATGCCGCTTTCTTGGTTGCGGATCATCCCGCGCAGGTCGCGAGCCAGGTTCACCATCATCGCGAGATTCCACTCGGCGATAGCGGTGTCGAACACCCCCAGCGCATTGCAGGCGCGCGCGCCGCGCAGGTGCAGGTCCAGCCCGTAGAGTTGCGAGTACCCCGCCGATGCGATCTGGACCAACTCGAGCGCGTCCATGGCCTCGACGTTGGCGGGCGGCATCGTGCAGAAGATGATGTGTCTGTGGCGGAGGGCGTCGACCGGAAGCGGGCGCGCCTCCTCGCTGGGCTCGACGCGCTGGACTGTCACGTCCGGCAACATCTCGATGCGGGCACGGCCGGCTGGGTTGTCCGGCATGTCCACCAGGATGTGCTTCACAGGCAGTACCTCACGTCGTGAGGATCTTCCCCGGAACGCTGTTGAACTCGCCGCTGCCGGGGATGAACGGGTAACGGCTCGCGATCTCATCGGTCAGCGTGATCCCCAGGCCGGGATCGCGCGGCGGCAGCACCATGCCGTCCTGCATGGCGAAGCCATCGCCGATGATATCCGCGTGAAGACCAGCGTAGGCCGGTGGAATCTCCAGGATGACCGTATTGGAGCAGGCGAATCCGCAGTGCAGGTTCTGCATGAGCGCCCCGCCGGCGCCCCACGCGTGCGTGGCAACCTTGCGCCCGCGCTTGTCCAGCATTTCCGCTACCTTGACGAACTCCATCAGGCCTCCCGTGAAGGCGGCGTCGGGCTGGCCGATGTCAAAGGCGTCCTGTTCGGCGAACACGCGCCACTCGCAAGTGGCGGTCAGGCACTCGCCGCCGGCAATGGGCACCGGTGTGCTTCGACAGAGCTCGGCGTAACCCCACGGGTCCGTGTAGTGCAGCGGCTCCTCGAAGAAGAAGAGATCGAAGGGCTTGACGGCTTCCATGACAGCCTTTGCCGTCACCAGATCCCAAGTGGTGTCTGGGTGGTTCCCCATGTGCCCATCCAGCATGACCTCAACCTCGCCACCGACCTCCGCGCGCACGATGGCCAGCTTGCTCGCCTCCAGGTCCGCTGCCTCGGAGGGGGAGTTGGGCGTGTGAGACACGCCGTCCGCATAGGAGCCAACGCCCAGCTTGACGGCTTGGAAGCCCAGGTCGAGATAGAAGTCGATCTTCGCGAGCAGCTTGTCCGGCGGGTAATTGCTGGGGCCGCCGGTGGCGTAACCCAACAGCCTCTCGTGCCTGCAGCCCCCGAGCAACTCATGGACCGGCACACCCTCGGCCTTGCCTCGCAAGTCCCATAGAGCCGCTTCGATCCCGCTCAAAACGGCGGCGCCCAGGCCCGTGCGGCACCAGTAGTTCCCGCAGTGGTACATCCGCGCCCACAGCCGTGGGATGTCGTCGACTGTCTGCCCAATCAGGATCGGGGCGAAAAACTCCACGATGCCCGGCACGACCTCGGGGCAGAAATAACCGGCGTAGGTCTCGCCGAGGCCCGTTGGGGCAGAGTCGGTGTGGATCCGGATGAACGCCGCGCTGCGCAGCCCCCGACATTCCGAGAGGAAGGGGTCGTTCGTGCATGGCCCCGTGAGCAGAATGGTCGTCACATCGGTGATCTTCACTGTGGGTGCCTGGTCCGTCGGTCCGCTATGAGGGCGCGCTACTCGCTCGTCGCGGCCCGCAAGAGAAGCTCCTCGCCGATCTCGTACCACTGGTCGGCGAGCGAATGCCCAACGTCATCGGTTTCCGTATACCAGAGCCGACTCGATTCAGTGCCCGCTCGTCTCTCGGCCCGGCGGAAACTCTCCGCGAAGTCGCGGCAACTGCCGGTGTCGGCGCGCTCGTCGTTTCCGCCGATGGCGACGAACACGTCCCTGCCGACCATGCCATCGACGAGCCGCGCGAGCCGTAGGTCGGCCACGTCGTCGCGCTCTCGGGCGGCCTCGAACTCCTTCAGTTGTCGCCAGTCCGTAACCGGCGCAAAGCCCGCGCCGGCCGCGATTCGCTCATCGGCGGCGAGAAGTCGCAGCGCCATGTAGCCACCTCGCGACGTTCCACAGACGGCAATGCGACCCGGCCGCGCCCAGCCACGCCGGATGCACTCGTCGATGAGAGCCTTCGCGTCATCGACGAACGCCCCGAAGGGATCCTCGCCCGCGGCAAAGGCGTTGCGCCAGCCTGTGATGCCATCACCGAAGTCATCGACACGTTCGCCGTGCGACGGGAGCGTGAAGCTCGCCGCCCGATGACCGTTGGCCAGGAAGTGCTGAGCGGGCTGTCCGTAGGGCGCCCCGAACAGGGACGTGTTGCGATCGCCGGCGAAGGTCAGCAGGAGGGCCGGGTCCTCGGCCAGCCGGTCCTTGGGCGGCGAGAGGACCTTGGCGGCGAAGGCACGCTTTCCAGCTCGTACGGGGAACCCCTTGACCTTGTAGTCGGCCGTCTTCAGGGCCGGCGCGTTGGCGGGAGCCTGCAGGTAGACGCAATAGAGCCGCGGCGGCTCGTCGCCCGTCTCACTCAGTCGGATCCGGAAGCGGACCGTGCGCCCTTCGAGGTCGCTGATCTCGCCCTCGGGCCAAGTCACGGGAATGTCCAGGCCGCTTGCGTCGGACGTGGCGGCGGCATTGTCGCCCGAGAACTCGGGCAGCAGGCCGAAGCGCTCATCGGCGATCTCAACGCTCATGCCGTCCGCGCCTTCGGCGTTCAGCAGTATCTGGCATCCGCCCTCGGGCAGCGTGATCGGGCATGACCATACGGAGCCCGTCGCTGAGTTGGGCACCAGCCCGAGCGCCCCCCACCGGTCGCGGGGAAGCGTGGCCAGCGCCACCTCGGCGTAGTAGTGCTCGAGATGCGATCCGTCGCTGTAAGGGGCGTTGCGCCAGCGACCGTGATAGATGCGCGTCTCGTCGCCCACGTTCAGGATCCCGTTGGCCTGGCACAGCACCGTCGGGTGTTGCTCGCCCTGGGCCGGAGTCACCGGGGAATCTTCCGCGGCCAGCCAGACGTGGCCTTTGACCGGCTCGCGGAAGGCCATCCCATCGTTGCTGACCACCAACCCCAGGTCACCTGAGATCTTCCCGAAGTCCGCGTCGTTGTGCCAGATGCAGTACAGCCCGACGAGCACGTTTCCGAGACTGGTTGCCCCGACCCCCAGGTGCACCTCGTCGCGCTTTGGACCGGGGGCGTATGGAAGGGCGAATGACTCTCCGCACTCCTGCAGCCAGTGGTCGAAGTCCGGCGAGACCCAGGCATAACCCCG
>CAZKUN010000245.1:0-13279 GCA_964555935.1 uncultured Armatimonadia bacterium
GTCATCCCACGGGATGTAGTCGTAGAAGTCGCCCGAGGCAATCACGCTCGGCGCGAGGTGAGCGCCCACCGCAATGGGCCCCATCGTGGCCTCGCCGGGCGGCAGCATGCGTTGCTGGAAGTCACCCAGCAACCCGACGGCCTCGCCGACTTGAGCCATGTCCTCGACCTCAATGCGGTCGTGCAGCGCGCGCATGAGCGGGGCGGCGTAGTGCAGCGGCTCCGTCCGCTCGACCGCGCGGTCGATGATCGCCAGCAATTCCTGCGGTTGGAAGTCCTTGGGGAGGAAGTGATCCGCGCCCGAGGTATAGCTCTCGGTCCGGTGCTCCACATCCGACATCGCGGTCAACATGACGATCGGCGTGTGCGCTAGGTTGTCGTCGGCGCGGAGTTGGCGGACCATCTCCGGCCCGAGCATCCGCGGCATCATCCAATCGGCGATCACCAGGTCTGGTTGAATCTCGCGCGCCTTCTCCAGCCCCGCCTTGCCGTCGGAGGCCTCCTCGACCGTCCAACCCACGAGATACTGCTTCAGCAGCGCCCGCATCGTCGGGTCGTCATCCACGACGAGAATCACTCCGCGTGGCTCTGCTCCACCGTCAGTCACTGGTGCGCGCCCCCTAATCAACCGGCTGGCCGGGAAACTCCATGGTGCAGCGGAGGATTCAATGACCGCGCGCCGGCCACCTCCACCAATCGCGGCCGTCCCATCTCATACCGTATGACGATCGTCGATGCCAACCGTACGACGATCGTCTCGATCGTCGGTGCCGAAGGCATGTAGGAGCGTCCTCAATATCCATCTCAGGAACCGCGCGATGGTCTCTACCGTCACTACGGGGAAGCCGTCGAGGGGTCCGCCTTGAACGCAAGCAGCGCGTTCGACACCCGCCGCTCGCACCCGTCACACGGGCGGTTCACGAGGCCGCCGCCGACGACGAGTGTCGTCGAACCGCCGCCGTCGAGGTTCATCGCGTCGCGCGCGCCTTGTTTGACGAGGAACAGGGCCAGTTCGCCGAGCGTCAGCCCGGCGCTGTAGTTGCTCTGCCGACCATCCGCGACGACGAACAGAACGTCACCGTTCGGCATGACGGCGAGGGCGCTCCGAGGCGCGGCGCTGGCCGAAACATCCGAGCGGAAGCTCTCGGCCGTCGCCGTGACATATGGGCGCCCGTTCGCAACGAGTCTCGGGCCGCCCCCGATGGCGTGGCGCAAGCCCGGCCACGACGGATTCGTGCCGAGCTGGAGTTGCGCGATGCCGCCGACCGTTGCCTTTCCGAGTTGCGCTCGCCGAGGCCCCACCGCGCTGAGCACCCACCCGCCCTCGGGGATCACCATCCCGCGTCCCTCGGTGTTGACGCGCAGGACTTGACCGTTCGCCGCCAGCATCACGCGCGTCGCGACGCGATCGGTCTTCTCGGGCGTGGCGTTGCCCCACCGACGCGAGTACATGATCATCTCATCGGGCTGAGAGTGCCCTGTATTGAGCTTACCGATGCTGAACGTCCCCGCGCCGGGGAGCGTGATCTTGCTGGCGAAGCGCACGTTGCCCATCTGGATCGATCCGTCTTGCATGATGCCCATGACCGTTCGGCCGAGGATCGGCTCCTTGATCCACTCGCCGTCGATCACCAGCATCCCGAGCGGCGAGCCGTCCGACGCGAAGAACCCGCCGTTGACGGCTCCGTACGCCCCGAATCTTCGGGCGATCTGGCCGACGGTGGCTTTGCCTTTGACCGAACCGGTGGCCAGCGCGGGCTTGAGCTTGATCTTCCCCTCGGCGGCCCGCAGCAGAAGGCTGAAGACCACGGTCGTCCCGCGCGACGTCCCGATCTTGTGCGTCTTCCAGTCCGTGCGGCGCGCGTAGGCGAGCTGGTCGGGCGCCTTGGCTGGGCCAGGTTCCTCGGGCTTCAGGCGCGGGAAGTCGACGACGATGCGATGAGGGTCCATCAGCGTGAACACGAGCGCCTGGGTCGGGCAGCGATGCCCGATCACAACCTTCGTGCCGCCATCGATCATCGGCTCTTGGGCGACCTCGGGCACGAGTTCTTCCGGGAACGTCAACGCGCGAAACGTCTTCGCCGCCGTCCCTACCGGCGCGGGTACGGTGATGACCACGGTGCTCGCATCCTGCTCCCAGCTGAAGAGCGCCGGCGCGCTCACGTCGATGACCACCCGAGCCCAATCGGCGTGCGAGCCTTGCCGGATGTCAGTTACCTCAGCGGGCGCGCCGGTGATCGCGAGTTGCGTGTCCTCCGGGCGGCTGATGACGAGGTCGAAGTTCGCGGAGAGCGTCGATGAGGGGATATGCATTTCCCCGCCCTGCATGCGCGGGGGGTGCGTGGCGAGCTTCTCGCCTTCGTCGTTCACATAGCGCGTCGTGTTGGCCCGGACAAAGATCTTCTTCCCGTACGTGCCGACGACCCAGATGCCCTTCGGCTCGGTCGGCATGACCGCGATGCCCAGTCGGTGGGAGAGAACGCTCGCGGGCAGCAGCACGTCGCCGGCCTCAACCAGCGGCGCGGGGTTCATCGGCGAAGGCTCGCCGTTGACGATCAGCGTAAACGGTGCCGCCCCCGCGGCGGCCGAGACTATCAGCCCCACCACCAGGCAGGCAGACGCGCCGTAAACCCATCGTATCGTTGTGGTGCAATGCAAGCTTCGATTCATTAGTGCCTTCGTCGCCGTCCGCCGCGTAGCGACGGGCTTCCAGCCCGTCGGCCGTCTCCGCCGTCGCCGTTCCCCCGGCTCCTGACTCCGGGCTCCTGTCTCCCGCCGTTCAAACCACGATGTTAACCAGCTTGTTCGGCACGTAGATGATCTTACGCGCTTCCTTCCCATCCATCGCCCGGACCACGGCATCCTCAGACAGCGCCATCGCCTCCAGCGCCTCCTGCTCCGAGTCCTTCGGCACGGTCAGCCGCGCGCGGAGTTTGCCCATGACCTGCACGACAATCAGCACCTCGTCTTGCTCCAGCTTCGAGGCATCGAACTCCGGCCACGGTTGTTGATGTACCGAGAACTCTTGGCCGAGCTGCTCCCACAGCTCCTCGGCGATGATCGGGCAAATGGGCGCCAGCATCCTTACAAACGTCGCCCACGCCTCGAGAGATCGCTCGCCCTCTTCGCGCGCCCGGTTCAGGTAGGTCATCAGCGCCGAGATCGCCGTGTTGTAGCGGAACGCCTCCATGTCCTCGGTGACCTGCTTGATGGCCACATGCAGATCGCGCGCGCACGACTTCTTCGGCGGCTCATCCGTCACGCCGCCAGCAATGTAGGTGTGGACGCGGTCGAGGAACCGCCGCTGCCCCGAGATCGCCTCATCACTGAAGTCGCCGCCCTGGTCGTAGGGTCCCAGGAACATCAGGTATGCGCGGAAAGTATCGGCGCCGAACTTCTCGATGTAGTCGTCCGGGTTCACCACATTCCCCTTGGACTTGCTCATCTTGGAGCCGTCCTTGGTGATGATCCCATGCGCCACGAACTTCTCGAACGGCTCCTCACACGGCAGCAGGCCCATGTCGTGCAGCGCCATGGTGATGAAGCGCGTGTAGAGCAGATGCAAGCACGCGTGCTCTTTGCCGCCGATATACATCTTCACGGGCAGCCACTTCGCCGTCAGTTCCGGGTCCCACGCCACGTCGTCGCGACCGCTCGACGGATACCGCATGAAATACCACGCGCTGTCCAGGAAGTTGTCCATCACATCGACTTCGCGCTTCGCGGGGCCCCCGCATTTCGGGCACGTGGTGTTGACGAATTCCTCGTCTCGCGCCAGCGGCGGCAGGCCCGAGTCGTCGGGCTGATAATCTTCCATGTCTGGCAGCAGCACCGGCAGATCCTCAACCGGAACCGGCACGTGCCCGCAGGCATCGCACTTGATGATCGGAACCGGCGGGCCCCAGTACCTCTGCCGCGACAGGCACCAGTCCCGCAGCCGAAACTGCACCTCCGCCTCGCCCTTGCCTTGCGCGGCCAGCCACTCGGTAATCCTGTCCTTCGCCTCCATCGAGGCCAGGCCGTCGAACTCGCCGCAGTTCATCGCCTCGCCGTCACCTGTCCAGGCCCCCTCGTCGATCGAGTGGTCCTCAGGGCAGGTGATGACCTGCGTGATCTCCAGGTCAAACGTCGTCGCGAACTCGTGGTCTCGCGTATCGTGCGCCGGCACCGCCATGATCGCGCCCGAGCCATATCCGATCAGCACGTAATCGGCGATCCAGACGGGGATGCGAGCGCCCGTCGCGGGGTTTATGCAGTGGGCCCCGGTGAACGCGCCCGTCTTCTCGCCCGCGCTCTCGATCCGATCCTGCTCCGTCCGCGCGGTCGCCCAGGCGACGTATTTCTCCACCTCATCGCGGCGCTCGTCGCCGGTGATCTCCCCCACCAGCGGGTGCTCCGGCGCCATCACCATATACGTCGCGCCAAAGACGGTATCGGGCCGCGTGGTGAAGACGCTCAACGTCTCGTCCCGACCTTCCAGCTCAAACGTGAGGTTCGCGCCATCAGATCGACCGATCCAGTTGCGCTGCGCGGTCTTGATGACATCCGACCAATCGATCCAGTCCAGGTTATCCAGCAGCTTCTGCGCGTAGGCGGTGATCTTCAGGAACCACTGCTCCAGGTACTTCCCCTCAACCGGCACGCCGTGCCGCTCGCAGACGCCGCCCTCGGCCTGCTCGTCACTCAGCACCGTCTTGCACTCCGGGCACCAGTTGACTCTGGCAGCTTTCCGGTACGCCAGGCCCGCCTCGTAGAGCTTGGTGAAGATCCACTGGGTCCACTTGTAGTAGCCGGGGTCGGTCGTGTTGACCTCATGCCCCCAGTCGAACATCGACCCGAGGCTCTTGAGCTGGTTGTCGCGGAAGTTGGCGACATTGCGCCCGATCAGCGTAGCCGGATGCTCGCCGATCTTCATCGCGAAGTTCTCGCTGTGGATGCCGAACGCATCGAAGCCCATCGGCTCGAACACGTCATTGCCCCGCATCCGCCAGTAGCGCCCTTGGATGTCGGCGCCGGTGAACGCGAAGACGTTCCCCACGTGCAGGCCTTCGGCTGACGGGTACGGGAACATCATCAGGTTGAAGAACGGGTTCTCCGCCCCCTCGAGGTCCGTCTTGTAGACCCCGTCTTGCTCCCAACGCTGCTGCCATTTCTCCGCGATGGCTGCATGGTCAAATCGATCCGCCCGTGGTTCATTGCTGCTCATGTTCACTCCAAAGTCCGTATCCGTTGCCTTTGTAGGGGCGCGATTCATCGCGCCCTGCCGTCGCCGTCCCGTAGGACAGGCGCAGGGAAACTCCGCGAGTTTCCACGCCTGTCGCCTTCGCCGTCCGTGCCCGCGGCTCCCAGGGAAACTCGGTGTCTGAGTTTCCAGAGCCGCTAGCTCAACCCTCTCACGATCCTCCCACACCTCTCCTTGCACCCAATGCAGCCTACCGGGACCAGGGAAACTCGGTGTCTGAGTTTCCACGGCTTCCAGCCGGCAGCCGTTGCCGTCTCCCCTACCTCCTCGTCGCCGCCAGCACCATCACCACCGCCTCCGTCCCCTCTCCCCTCACCGTCAACGAGTCTACGCTCGCGTCCGGCCGAGGGTTCACCCATTGTATCACGTATGCGTTCGACTGTGGAGATGCGCCCGTCGTCGAGATACTCCCGATCGCGCCGTACAGATACGGCGCCGCCAGGTCCCGGTCCCAAGGCAGCACGTTGTGCCCATACCTCAATTCCAGCGCCTCCGTCGTGCCGTCGCTGAGCGCGAACTCAACCGTCCCGATCAGCACTCCCAGATTGCCGTCCTTCTCGCGGAAGCGCTTCGTGAACTCCTCCCACTCCCCGCGCGCCAGATCACAACTCACAAGCAGATCGATCTCCGCCGCCTCCGCCCCCACCGGCACGGTCACCGGATCATCCGCGACGGTCACCGCCTCATCCGTCACCTCAAAACCCACTCCCGCAATCTCCGTCTCGCCATCGTCCAGCGCCGAGAGGCCCTTCGCATCACCATTGAACGCCTCGGTCAGGTCGATTGCCGTCTGCTCGGCGCCCACATTCGGCGATGGTTGCAGCGCGATCCGGCGCATGACCGAATCCGCCCGCTCGGCCAGCATGTCTCGGTCGATCCCCCGCGATGTCAGCTTCGGGTCCACGTTCCAGGAGAACTCCGCCGCCTGCGGCAGCGCCAGATACGAATACGTTGCCGACGTCTTGTGGTACGTGTCCGTGAGCCACGGAATCTTGCTCCAGAGCCCCATCATGTTCCCGATCACATACGGCGCCTCGGCACGCGGGATGCCGTGGGAGTTGCTGCGGATCACCGTGAGTCCCGCGTCCGCAAATCGCTTCGATGAATTCGGCGCGAGACCCGCCGACCAGTTCGTGATGACCATGTCCGTCGGGATGCCGCCCAGCGCCCGAGCCGTGTGATACGGCGCGCCCCCGTTGTGCTCGGGCAGCAGCATGTCGTCCCACATCATCGTGCGGATGCCCTTCTCAGCCAGCAAGTCATGGAAGAACGTCGCCTGCTGCGCAACGATCTGCGGCCAATCCTCCCCACACCGCGGGCAGCGCTCCTCCTCGGGCTTGTCCAGCGTCTTCCACCAGCACTCATCCATGCCGAGATGTACCATCTCAGGCTCGAAGACCTCAACCACCTCGGCCATCACATCCGCGATCAGCGCGTTCGTCTCCGGCAGCCGCACGCACGCGATGTTGTGGTCATTCGCCGGCTCCACCAGCTCCTTATGCGTCACCGTGAACCAGCTCGCATGGCCGAGCACCGTCACCAGCGGGATGACCTCGATGTAGTGCTCCCGCGCGAAGTCCACGAACTGGCGCAGCTCATCCTTGCTCCACGCGTTCGGCGCCGACAGCTCCGGGTGAGAATCGAACTGCATCCCCTCGGGAACGATGAAGACCACCTTGTTCATCTTCAGCCGCGCCACGGTCCGGTAGATGAAGTCGTTGAAGTCGCCCACCTCGTAGCTCGGATCGTTCGGGTAGCCCCACCGGTTCGTCGGATTCGCGCAACTGATCCCCCTGAACGGGAACGTCGGCCAGTCGCCGATCTGACAGCAAGGCGCAGCCGCCTCGCTCGGCACGGTCGTCTCATCATCGATCGCTGCCAGCAGAGCCTGAATGCCGTAGTACACGCCCTTTGCCTCGTGCGTCCTCAACCTGATCCCGTCCGGCCTCACCTGCAGGATGTATCCCTCATCGCCCATATTGTTCAGCCACTCCGCCTGCTGCGGCGACACGGTGCCGACCACCCTCCCCACAACCACGGAGATCTCCGGCTTGCCCTCCTCCACCAGCTCCACCGTCTTCCCGTAATACTCCGCCATCTCCCTCGCGAACAGCCCTACCGTCCGCCGCGTGTCTTCCTCGCTCATCCATTCCACCCGCACCCGCGTCACATCGCCGAAGCGGAACACGCCTTCCCGCCGCTCGATCTCCTTCGGCACGGGATAGATCGCAATCGGCGGCTCGACTAGCTCCGGCTCCGGGCCATACATCGGGAACGTGTGGCCCCACGATGCCACCCGCGTCCCCTCGGGCGCCTCGACCTCAACCGTCGTCTCGGCTATCGCATCCTCATCAAGCTCCAGTGGGAAGACGTGCGCCATCTCCTGAGTGACAATCGCGCCGCCGGCCAGCGCAACCTCGCCTTGCATTCGGTGCCCGCCCACCTGCGCGTTCACGCGCACCTTCACGTTGCCTCGGTCGCGCAGCGGCTCAACATCCATCCGCAACTCGAGCCGCCCATCACCCAGCGCCGTCCACGCCGGTTCGCTCAGCTCCTCATTCATCGGCCCCGGCTGAACGTCCGGGTCCGCGTCCAACCAACACGTCCGCCCCGGCGACTCCAGCGCAACCTGATCGATCTGAAACTCGCGCGTCCCGCCCGCGCCGATGAACACGCGACGGATCTTCGACGAGTCGATCCTCAGCTTCTCGCGGCTCCAGAACCGGCTGAACGCGAACTGCACGCGATGCCAGGAAGCGTCCTCCAGCGGCGTGTCGACCGTGAACGTCGCGCCGCCTGGTTGCTCGGGACTTCGGTCTTGGGTGGTCTCGATCTGGATGCGGATTTTGGCCGGGCTGCCGTCGCCCTTCAGCCACAAGCTCAGGCCGCCCCACTCCCGGTCCCGCCATGGAGCGTTCTCGGGAAGATCGGGGCCCACCGCGTTGGCGCCCTTCTGGATGTCTACATACGCGCACGTCAGCGCGCCGACGCCATACTTGGCGTCATCCGAGGCCAGCGCTTCGCACTCTCCCCCGCCCCAGGGATTTCCGAACCACCCCTGAACGCCGTCCTCGAAGTCAAACAGTACCGCCCGAGCATCATCCGCCACCGCGACGCTAACGCTCGCTATGAGACACGCAACCAACGCGATCCGCATGGTCTGATTCTCCTCGAGGGGATTTCCACATCGTTAGACACGGACGCTTCTCAGCCAGTTCCCCCTCAGCCGTCTCTCGCCTCGCACGGAGAAACTCGGGGACCCTCCCAACCACAGCCTCCGCACCGAGCAGGTTCCTCGAGCCCAGCCTGCGAAGCATCACTTCGCCGACACCACTGAGCGAGAAGGAAAGAGAACGCGCAATGGTAGCCACCCCGCCACGCCTCGCATGGGCGATAGCCATAGCCTTGTTCGCAGCGGGTCACTCGGCCTCCGCTCAGAGAGTCTCGCGAGAGGAGGCCGCCATGGTACGAGCCCGCAAGAAGGTCGCTCGGAGCCAGCGCCGCATCATGTATAACGACGACGGATGCCACACTCGGCCGTACACCACGCCCGATGAACTCGTCTCGCTGCGCCTCCAGCAGATCCTCAACACCCAGGTCGATACCATCTGCTATTGCACGGGCGGCGGCGGACTGTTCTGGGGGCACCTTCCCGAAGTGGGTGAGCTGATCGGCGAGTTCGTCACCGATGGCGACGCCCAGTACGTCAAAGACATCTGCAGCAGTCTCGCCGCCCTCCGAGACCTCGACACGGATCCCCTCGCGGTGGCTGTCGACTTCGGTCATGCCAACGACATCGAAGTCTTCTGGTCATACCGCATGAACAATATCGAGGACTCATTCGCCGCGTGGAGCCACACGCAGTGGAAGCGCGACCACCCCGAGTACTTGCTCGGCGAGCCTGAGGACTGGGAGAAGTACCCATACACCGACCCTCGGAAGTGGTGGGCGGGCTTGGACTTCGAGCACCACGAGGTCCGCGATTACATCGCGCGTATCTTCGAGGACGTCTGCCTGCGCTACGACATCGATGGCGTCGACATGGACTTCTTCCGCAGCCCGAGGTACTTCAGCCCCACGACCGATGGCCTGCCTGTGAGTGCCGAGCACGTCGCCGCGATGAATGACCTTATGCGGGAGATCCGCGCCACCACCGAGCGCATCGCGATCCAGCGCGGCCGCCCGCTGTTGATCAGTTGCCGCGTCCCCCTCAGTGTCGAGCGCGGCCTCGCGATAGGCCTCGACATCGAGACCTGGCTGCGGGAGGACTTGGTGGACATCTTCACATTCGGCGGCGACCTTGGCCCCATGGCCATGGCCCCGCAACTCCGGACGATGGTCGATCTGGCCCACCGCCACGGCGCTCGGGCCCACGCGAATCTTGGCGGCTCCGGGATGCAGAAGACGCAGGGCTACGTCGCCCTCGAAGCCTGGTGGGCCGCGGCGATGAACATCCACCACTCCGGCGCCGACGGCATCTACACCTTCAATCTCTTCCCCGCCGAGCCCGACATTCGCTACTCGCACATGGGCTCGCCTGAGACCTTAAAGGGCCTCGACAAGCTCTACGCCGTCGATCCGGTCGAGCCAAAGAACCTGTGGGGGTTCAACCGCTCGGGACTGGTCATCCCTGACCGGCTTCCCATGGTCTTCGCGCCCAGCGGGAGGATCGTCGCGCTGCTGCCTGTCGGGGAGAATCTCGTGGACAATGCGCCTGAAGGCAAGACGACCCACGCGCTCTTGCGCTTGCGCTTTGCCGGTCTCGTCGATGGCGACCATGTCGTCGTGCGTCTCAACGGCCGGGCACCCCTCATCGCCAAGCCAACTGTCCCTCTGACGGACAGCCCCGTCGCGTCGTGGTTTGAGATAGCCTTGGACCCGACACTCGTAAAGGCGGGCGACAACCGGATCTCCATTGACCTGGCCACGAGGCGCCCGATGGATATGTCGACGCTTCTCGACCGGCTCGAGCTGGCCGTGACGTACGAGTAGGCCGCGGCAGATCGCTACGTGCCGGTTCTGGTCCCGGCACTACATTCTTCAGATGTCCGATACGACGCAGTCTGGGTCTCCTATATGCCTTAGTGAGCAGCGGACGTGACCGCCTCGCCGCCAATAGCACTGACATCGGAGGCGTTCCGAAGCTCTTGCTAGCGTCGGGCCTCAATCGCCACGCCGAGCGAGAGACCCATGACAATGCCCACGGGGATGTTGCCTAGCGCCGCTCCCAGGCAGATGCCCAACACAAGACCCAGGCCAAGTCCTCGGCGATTCCTCTTGCCAGTTTCGGGAGGGAGTCTTATCATTGGTCAGTATCCCTTATATAGAGAGGCGGGTAACTGCTCTTGGTGGGAGCGTTGCAAGGAAGCTGCCAGGGCACGGTCCGCAATCGACAAGGGAGTCGTTGAGATCAGACGAGAGCGCTAAGCAAGATCATTCGGGAGGATGACGCACGATGGCACGCGGTAAAGAGAAGAACCTGATGACGCCGGCCAAGCGCAAGAAGAAGAGATACGCCGCCGATCAGCTACGCAAGAAACGCCGCGCAGCCCACCGGCCCAGGGCGCCGCGCGTGGAGAGACCCGCCGAGGATAAGGATGAGAAGAAGAAGGAGCGATGACCAGGGCGTTCTGAAACCTTGCCCTGTAGCAGGCTTGTGAGGACGCGCGCCGCTCCGATCGAGTTGGCATGGCAATAAGAGCGGCTCCAACCGCGAGGCTGTCCCCGTCCAGCGCTCGATCCCGGACGCCATGGGAACTCGTAGGGAAACTCGTCGTCTGAGTTTCCGAGTTCCTACGCCCGCCGCCGTCCCTCATCCTCCCTCCCACCCTCACGTGCCACGGGCAGCTTGCCCGTGGAAGAATCAGACCTGGTGCCCTGGTCGTCGTAGGACAGGCGCAGGGAGACTCCCAGGGAAACTCGGCGTCTGAGTTTCCAAGTTTCCACGCCTGTCGCCGTCTCCCGCCTTGCTCCCAACCGTCGCGTGGCGACGGGCAGCTTGCCCGTGGAAGAATCAGACCTGGTGCCCTGGTCGTCGTAGGACAGGCGCAGGGAGACTCCCAGGGAAACTCGGCGTCTGAGTTTCCAAGTTTCCACGCCTGTCGCCGTCTCCCGCCTTGCTCCCAACCGCCGCGTAGCGACGGGCTTCCAGCCCGTCGAACCCCACTCCCATCCGGCCCGCGCCGTTGCCTCAGCCTTCCGTGCCTGCGGCTCTCCAGAGCCGCGCGCCGTACGTCCAGCTTCTGGGCTGCCCCACAGCTGGCCACTTCCGATTCCTATGTGTCCATCACTTTGCCTCCTGCGGAGAAACTCCGCTATCGCTTCGCCGTTCTTCGCGCTCTTCGTGTCTTCGTGGTTTCCTGCCGTCCAGCAGCTAAGATGCACCTCAATGTCCAAATAGCAGGAGACTGACCGCGCGCCGACGAAAGGCTGGCTCGTCGTCAGGACGTGTCGAGAGTGTGGCCGACACCAAAGACTGCGACCAAGGGAACCTTCACTGCATGAAGCACGAAGCCGCAGGTTACCAAGTGAGCCGGGCGATCGTAAGCACTCTAATCATCATCACAGTGCTCGCGCTCTGCTCCGGACAGGCGTTTGCCGGTCTCGAACAGGGACTGACCCTACAGCTCGGCCAAGCGCGCGCGGTCCGTCCCGCGACCGCTCCCAACTCGATTACAGTCCAGTTCAAGGACACGACCAGCCGTGACCGCGCCGCAGACGTCGTGGCCGCCATGGCTTGCTCCGTCGACTTCGCCAGTTTCGAGGTCCCCGGTCTGATGGAACTCAAGATCCCAAACGGCACGACGGTCGCGGGGATGATCGCCGAGTTCTCGAAGCGTAGCGACGTTCTGTATGCCGAGCCGACGTACCTGGACTATCCCGCCGACATGCCGACGCTCATTCCTAACGATACGAACTACAACTGGCAGTGGAACTTTCAGATTATCGGTTGCGAGCCGGCGTGGGATCGCGTCGGCGGAGGCAGTTCTTCGGTCATCGTGGCTGTGATCGACACGGGCATGGCCTTCGAGGATTACGCCGATGGATCCAACACCTTCCGCCAGGCGGATGATCACGAAGACACGATCTTCGTCTACCCTCGTGACGTCATCGCCGGTGACGCGCATCCGAACGACGAGGACCTGGTGGGCCACGGGACGCACGTCACCGGAACGATCGCTGAGCAGACGAATAACGGCCGTTGGATGGCGGGCATCGCATGAAAGTCGTCCATCATGCCCGTCCGAACGTTTCCCGGGAACGGGGCGGGAGCCTCTACCGTGAAGTTCCGCGACGGCGTGGAATGGGCGGTCGACCATGGCGCGCACATCATCAACTACAGCGCCGCTGGCCCAGACAGCCTAACGAAACGCAACGCGGTCAAGTATGCCGTCACGCGCGGAGTCCTGTTCATCGCGGCGATGGGAAACGACGGGTCACCCATCGCCCCAGACAGCTATCCCGGCGCTTACGACGACGTGGTCGGCGTAAGCGCGGTCGGTCCCACCAAGGCAATCGCGTCCTACTCGAACACCGGCGCCGGCACCAGCCTCTGCGCTCCGGGCGGCATTCTAAAGGTGGGTGATCGGTCGGGGGGCATCCTGCAAGTGACCTACCGGTATTCCGCTACATTGCCTTACGCGGGGTTCGTCAGTCACTTCCTCGCGGGGACATCAATGGCAACGCCGCACGTGACCGGCGTTGCGGCGCTGCTGTGGTCGCACGGGAGCTACAGCAACGCAGCGGACGTCCGGAACCGCCTCCAGGAGACGGCTGAGGACCTCGGCGCGGCGGACTACGACATGATTTTCGGTCACGGACTCGTCCGAGCCGACCGCGCGATTCCCACCACGGCCGCCGCGCCGCCCGTGCTCGCATGGGTAGGCAATGGAGGTTATGTCACCGACGGCGTCGAGCCAACCGCGGGCAATGGCGATGGGAAGCCCTCGGCCAGCGCGACCGGCGTCGACCCAACCTCGGGTGATGGGACAACCGCCGCAACGACGTTCACGTTCGCGGTCAAGTACACGGACGCGAA
>CAZKUN010000246.1:0-13136 GCA_964555935.1 uncultured Armatimonadia bacterium
ATGGCCACGAACGCAGCCATGGACGACAACCGGTTGACGCTCACATTCGGCGACTCTGGAGCCACCGCCGTGGTGGGTGTCCAGGTCCGCCCGCGCTACTTCGTCCTGAGAGTGCTCGAGTTTGCCGGGGCCGATGCGCAGTCGCTGACATTCTGCGACATCCGTCTGAGTAAGTCCGGCCTCGACCAGCCCTTCGGCGCGTGCGTGCTGGCACTGAATCTGAAGACTGATGTCCGCGAGTACCCCGGCGCAAACAGCCGCCTGCGCGCCGACGCGCATGACTGGTCGGGCTACAAGGGCGCGTTGGCGGCGCTGGTGGCGTGTCCGACGAACGAGATGCGGGACGTGCTGAAGAACGTGGTCACCCGAGCCCCCGATCTCCCCCACTCCCCCATCGGCGGGCCGTGGGCGCTCGACGGGCCGGACAACCGAAGTTCTTACCTCTTCAACTTCGGCGGACTGACGGTCGACACCGCCGACGCGTGGATCGCCAAGGCAAAGTCGATCGGCTTCAATCAGATCCAGATACACGGCGGCGGCGCTTTCCGCTTCGGCGACTGCCACCTCGATGCCGCGGCGTACCCAAACGGCCGGGCTGATCTGCGGGCGGCCATCGATAAGCTCCACGAAGCCGGACTGATCGTCGGCATGCAGCCGTATGCGTTCTTCATGGACAAGCGCTGCCCGTGGGTGACGCCCGTTCCGGATCCAGGGCTCGCCAAAGACGCCACCTTCACGCTGGCCCAGGCGCTGCCCGCTGACGCGACAGGCGTACCCGTAGTCGAACCGACAACGGAGATGTCGACGATCACCGGGTTCTTCGAGCGTAACAGCGTGACGCTGCAGATCGACGACGAGTTGATCACTTACACGAGCATCGACAAGGAGGCGCCCTACGCCTTCACCGGCTGTCAGCGCGGCGCGTGGGGAACGCAAGTCGCCAACCACGCCGAGGGGGCGAAGGTCCACCACCTCAAGGAGTGCTTCGGGCTCTTTGCCCCCGACCCCGAGACGCCCCTGTTCGAGGAGGTCGCCGCCAGAACGGCCGAGTTCTACAACGACTGCGGCTTCGACGGCATCTACTTCGACGCCCTCGACGGCGAGGACGTGCTCGGAGGGGGCGACAAGTCGTGGCACTACGGCTCGAAGTATGTCTTCGAGGTCTGGAAGCGCCTGGACAGGCCCGCGATCATGGAGATGAGCACCTTCCATCACCACCTCTGGTACGTGCGCTCGCGCATGGGGGCGTGGGACCACCCGACGCGCAGCCACAAGCGCTTCATCGACATGCACGTCGCGTCCAATGGCTCCAATGAGCGCATGTTCCTGCCCGGCAACCTCGGCTGGTGGGCGTTCAAGACCTGGGGTGGCGCCCACACCGAGCCCACCTTCGCGGATGACATCGAGTACCTCTGCGCGAAGGCGATGGGGACAGATTCAGGGCTCTCATGCACCACCTATGACGAGAACTCGCCGGGGCAGCAGCGACTGGCCGAGATCGTCCGGCAGTACGAGACGCTCCGCCATGCCGGTTACTTCCCGGAGCATGTGAAGGAGCGACTGGCCGAGCCAGGTGCGGAGTTCACGCTGGAGTCGGCTGGTGGTGACGAGTGGCAACTTCGGCCCGCGACCTACTCGAAGCACAAGATCACCGGCCAGGACGATGGTAGCGGCTCGTGGACGGTCGCGAACGACCACGGGGCCCAGGCGCCGCGTCTGAGGATCGAGGGCCTGATCGCCGGCGGGAGCTTCGACGACCCCGAGGCTATCACGCTTACCGACTTCGCTGATACGAGCCTGTTCACCCAGCACCGCGTCGCTCCCGGCGTGACGATGGCCCTCGAGACCCTCGGCGAAGCTCCGCCGGGCGGCGGCGTCGGCGCGCGTATAACCGCGACCAGCACGCTCGAAGATCGCCGGGGCTCTTTTGGGCAGGTCGGCCGCGTCTTCGACCCGCCGCTCAATCTGAGCGGACACGAAGTCCTGGGCCTGTGGGTCAAGGGCGACGGCCAAGGCGAGTTGCTCAACGTCCAGCTTCAGAGCCCGGGACATATCAGCCACGGCATCGCTGACTTCTACACGGTCATCGACTTCGAAGGCTGGCGCTATGTGGAACTCGTCGAGGCGGAGGGCGAGCGCCACGCCGAGCATGGCTGGCCTTACTCGGGGGCGTACGCGATCTACCGCGAGCTGGTGCGCATGAACACCATGCAGACGCTCGCGATCTGGGTCAACGACCTGCCGGCCGGCGGCTCGGTGAGCATTGACATCGGCCCGATCAAGGGCGTCGCTCCCCGGACGCCCGCCGTGACCAACCCGCGCATCACCGTGGCCGGACGCACCATGCTCTTCCCCACTTCGATCCCAACCGGCTCGTACGTGGAATACGACCCGGAGGCTGGGTGCGCGCTCTACGGGCAGAAGGGCGAGACGGTCGCGACGGTCGAAGTTGAGGGCGACCCAATCGAACTCGCACCAGGCAAGAACCAGCTCTCCTTCGCCTGCGACGGCGACGAGCGCCCACGAGCGCGGGTGACGGTAATGACGAAGGGCGAGCCACTAGAATGAGCGGGACGCGGGGCCGGGCAAGCACAATCGAAGCAGACACGCGGGAGCGTCTGTATGAATGGCGACATTGATCGACCGAACATCATCTGGATCATGGCCGATGACATGGGTTGGGGCGATCTCGGCGCTTACGGCGCCACGAAGATCCCTACGCCCAACACGGATCGCCTCGCGGCGGAGGGGTGCTGCTTCACCGATGCCCACTCGTCGTCCGCCGTCTGCACCCCCAGCCGATACAGCGTGCTCACCGGTCGCTACTGCTGGCGGACGCGGCTGAAGTCAGGCGTGCTGTGGGGGCATTCGCCGCCGCTGATCGACCCCGACCGACTAACTGTCGGGCAGATGCTCAAGGACGCGGGATACGCGACGGCGGCGATTGGCAAGTGGCACCTCGGGCTCGGATGGAGCCGGTCGGAGGAGGACAAGGGCCCGAACGATGACGGCGCCGACGTCGACTATACGAAGCCAATTGCCGATGGGCCGACGACGCGCGGCTTCGACTACTACTTCGGGATATCAGCGTCGCTCGATATGCCGCCATACTGCTTCATCGAAAACGACGACACGGTCGGTGTCCCAAATATCGAGAAGCACCCGTACGCCGCTCAGCAGCGCAAAGGCCGCATGACGCAGGGGTGGATCGACGAGAACGTCGACGTCACGTTCACCCACAAGGCGACGCAGTTCATCAAGAGCCACCACGGCGAGAGCCCCGACCAGCCGTTCTTCCTGTACATGCCGATGGCGGCGCCACACCGCCCGTGCGTTGGCCCGGACTTCATCCGAGGCATCAGCGACGCCGGGCCGCGCGGCGACATGGTCGCTCTCTTTGACTGGGCGGTCGGTGAGGTCATGAGCGTCCTCGACCAATTGGGAATCGCCGACGAGACGCTCATCATCGTAACCAGCGACAACGGCGCCCGCCCGGCGGATGTGGACGGCGACACGCATGAGCACAAGTCATGCGGCGACTGGCGTGGCTATAAGGCGGACATCTGGGATGGCGGGCACCGCGAGCCGTTCATCGTGCGATGGCCCGGCACGGTACAGCCCGGCACCCGCAACGATAGCTTGGTCTGCCTGGGCGACTTCATGGCCACGGCGGCGGATATCGTGGGTTGCGATCTGCCGAACGACGCGGCCGAGGACTCGCTGAGCTTCCTGCCAGCGCTGATGGGCAACGATGATGAAATGCAGCGCGAGGCGATCGTGCATCACTCGGTCGGAGGGATGTTCTCCGTCCGCAAGGGTGACTGGAAGCTGTGCGAGCGACTGGGCTCGGGCGGCTTCAGCGAGCCGCGTAATCCGGAGCCTGGCCCGGGCGATCCGCCCGGTCAGCTCTACAACCTCGCGACCGATCCGGCTGAAGCCGACAACGTGTGGCACGATCATCCGGAGATCGTCGAGCGGCTTCAGGCATTGCTGCAAACGTACCAAGACGAAGGCCGGAGCATTCCCGCACGAGGCTAGGAGGTAGCGCGGTTGAGCGGACCCTTACAGACTCGCAGAGAGGCCCTTCGCACCATGGCCGTGGGCGCGGCGGCCACCGTCGCGGCCCCCTTGGCCGCTGCCGGCGGACAACGCCGCAAGCCGCCTAACATACTGCTATTGTTCACCGATGACCAACGGTTCGACACGATCCGGGCGCTGGGCAATGGCGCTATCGAGACGCCGAGCATGGACCGTCTCGTGGAGCAAGGCACCACATTCACCCACTGCCACATCATGGGCTCAACATCAGGGGCAGTGTGCATCTGCAGCCGGGCATCGCTGATCACCGGACGGCACCTCTTCAACGTGCCGCACACGCCCAAAGCTGATGACGAGTTGGCGCTCTGGCCACAGGTGTTCCGCGAGAACGGTTACAGCACTTTCGGCACCGGCAAGTGGCATAACGGGCCGTGGACTTTCGCCCAGAGCTTCACGAGCGGCGAGAGCATCTTCTTCGGGGGCATGTCGGATCACCTGAAGGTGCCGATTCACAGCTTCGACCCGAGCGGGCGTTACGCCAGGGAAGACCGCACGATCGGCACGAGCTTCTCAAGCGAGATGTTCAGCAACGCGGCAGTGAGATTCCTCGACAACCGCGAGAGCGACAACGCCGACCCGTTCTTCATGTATGTCTCCTACACCGCGCCGCATGATCCCCGCATGGCGCCTCAGGACTTCGCGGATCGGTACCGGCCCGACGAGATTGAACTCCCGCCCAACTTCCTGCCCGAGCACCCCTTCGACAACGGCGAGATGAGAATCCGCGACGAGATGCTGGCCGGGTTCCCTCGAACGCCGGATGAAATCCGCGAGCACATCGCCGCATACTACGCGATGATCACGCATGTCGACCACCACATCGGCCGGGTTCTGGATGCGTTGGATGCGTCGGGGGAGGCGGAGAACACGATCATCGTCCTCGCGGGCGACAACGGTCTCGCGGTTGGGCAACACGGTCTGCTGGGCAAGCAGAACCTGTACGAACACAGCGTGCGCGTGCCGCTGACCTTCTCCGGCCGGGGCATCGCCAGGAACCGTCGCAGCGACGCGCTGGTCTACTTGCACGACATCTTCCCCACAACATGCGAACTGGCGGGGCTCGAGACGCCGGAGACGGTGGAATCAGAGAGCCTTGTCCCGCTCATCAAGCGCCGGGGGAAGGCAGGTCGCGAGTCCGTCTTTGGCGCGTACAAGGACGGCCAGCGCATGGTGCGGGATGACCGATGGAAGCTCATCCGGTACCCATACGCGGACGAAGTGCAGCTCTTTGATCTACAAGACGATCCGTGGGAGATCAACAACCTCGCAAGCGACCCGGCGCATGCAGGAACGATCGCGGAGCTGGATGAGAAGCTGAGCGAATGGCAGGAAGTCGCCGGCGACACCATCGACCCGAAGAACCCTCCGCCGAAGCCGGGCCTCACGGCCACTCCCGTCAAGTCTCAGCCCGACGGATCGTACGTGCTCGAGCCCGGAGCCGCCAAGACGCCGGGGAGCCTGGTCTATCAGCCGGATCGCGAGAACCTCGGCGGGTGGTTCAGCCACAAAGACTGCCCGGAGTGGAAGCTCGTGAACGTGCAAGCAGGCGTCTACGAGGTCGAGTATACCTACGGCAGCACGAACCCGGGATGCGAATTCGAAATAGTTGCAGGGAACAGCGCGGTGGTCGGCCAAACCGAGCACACCGGCGGGATGAAGACGTACAAGGCGACCGCAATGGGCGAGATCTCATTGCCCGCGGGAGAGGTACAAGTAGCAATCCGGCCGAAGCCATTCAGTGGAGCAATCATGAACTTCCGATTGCTGAGGCTCCGACCCGCACAGCGCTGAGCGCTGGGAGCACATTACCGAGGAGGCGTTCCATGACTCATAGAGCCGTCGTGTTAGTCCTGATACTGCTGGCCCTCATGTTGGCGCAAGGATGCCCAAGGACGCCACCCGCCGATCCCGCGACGCTGCCGCAAGACGCGGGGACCCCGGGCGCGGAACCGACAGATGTCGTCGCGCCGGAGGACGAAGCTGCAGACGAGCCGACCGATGAAGCCGCGGACGAGCCGACGGACGAAGCCGCAGACGAGCCGACCGATGAAGCCGCGGACGAGCCAACGGACGAAGCTGCAGACGAGCCGACTGAAGACTGACGTCCCGTCACAGCTGCGAGAGGTCGAGTTGCGCGCCGTCAGGCAGCGGCAACTCGAGCAGCATGAAGTTCCAGATGACTGGGAGTGGCCCGGAGAGATTCGCGTCTCCCTGGGCGTTAGGCCAGATCATCCAGTGCACCTTGTCGGTCCACTCAGCCATGTCGTCTACGTGCGGGCACGGTGGCCGCTCAAGGTGAGGCTGGTAGATCTCGGCATCGGGCGTTCGGCGCAGCTCGTCGAGTAGCGGCGTCCCGGGCCACTCCTGAGCGAAGACGTTGAACATCACCTCCACCGGCGTGCGTCCGTTCAGCGGCGCGTGAGTCAAGTCGAGCAGGTAGTCGACGAGGTGGATGGTGTTCTGAAGATCCTCTCCGCGCAGGATGATGTGCCCGCCGGCTTCCTCCCCGGCTTCGAACGCCACCACGTTCCCGCTGATCTCGCGCCGCGCCACTTCCGCCACGACATCCGCGTCCTCGCGCCACGAGACGATCAGGCGCCGGTCCGCCTCGGCGCCCGGCATCTCCGTGGTCCGGATCAGGGCGTCACATCGCTCCATCAGACCCTCGCCGTACTCCCTCCCCTGGCGTCCGCGCAACCGGTGCTCGGCTCGGACCAGTTCCATCGCGAGAAGGTACGCCGCGCGTTTCAGCGGCCAGGGAGCCTCGGGCGAGAGGTGGATCGCGGGGGCCCGGCGCGCAATCAACGCAAGGCGGTCCGCTGACGGAAGCATCTGGTCGACGTCGCCCTGAACATCCGTCTGCGAGGCGACGCTTAGGTACCGGTAGTACGCGAGCACCGCAGCCGACATGTTGCGCATCTCGTCGTCCATCGCCGCCTGGAACGCCTCAGCATCAACGAAGCGCACGCCCTTCTCGTCGTCCAGCACTGACTCGCGATCCAGAACCGTAAGGGCTATGCACTCGGCGCGCCAGCGAGCGTAGAACTCGCGATCGTAACACGACCAGTACTCGGCCTCGGGAACCGTCGCCGTGGGGAAGCCATCCGGGTAAGGAGCTTGCCCATGGACGCTGTCGAAGAACCCATGCATGCTCCGGTAGATATTGCGCTCTCTCAGCGCTTCCCACGCGGCCTGCCGGCCCGGAGGCGTGTCGATCAGCATCGGTTCGTAATGCGTACCCTCGGCGCGCTCCCCAAACGGCAGCCAGTAATCCTGGACGCTAGCGGGCATGAACGACCATGGCCGTGAACTCGGGTCTCCCGGCCTCAGGACATCATCCTCGTGACGCGGTCGCCAGATCTCAGCGTGCGGGATGCAGGCACTGTCGGTGATGTAGTGGCTGCGCGCGGAGGCGCACATCATCGCCCGGTTGATCTGGCCTTCCCGTAGGTAGCGGATCGCCTCGAGCGTGTACAGCAGGCCCGCCGTGCGCATGTTCTCATGGCCAAGCGGCTGATCGCGCATGAAATCGGGGTGGTTGGCGTATCCGCACTTCTTCCAGTTACTCGCGAAGGGTTCGGGCGCCAGCTTCGCCGCGGTGAGCGAGGCGGTATTGTGCGTGATCGTGCCCGCGGCAAGAGCTGCGGGGCAGATGGATGTCAGGAAGCCCAAGACCGATCCAGCAGAGAGAACAGCGCGCATTCCAAATGAGCCTTTCAGTTGGTAAGGCGGCGAGCTTACTGCTGCACCATGAGGTCCATTTTCGCCTGCACGAGCAAGTGGCCCCAAGCGTAAGTGAGCAACCGACGACAGACCTGGCCCGCCTGCTGCTCCTGGAACGCGGGGTCTTGCACTCGCTTCAGAGTATTGGGCAGAAGCGTCGTTGCCCACTCCTTAGCCAGCGATGGCCGTTTCTGCTCGAAGTCCGCGTCCGCCAGTCCCCGAGCCGATTCGAGGAGGGTGGCTACCGCGTCCTGTGATGCGGGTGCTCCGCCTTCAGCTTGCCCGAGCACCTGCGAGAGCATCTGCGCCAACTGAGGCTTGAACTGCGCCCACTGGTCATCGGGCATCTGCCGCGCCTGGACGATCATGTTGAGGGCATTCTCGAGGTGGACGGTCGGCGACCCATGCCAGGCCAACGCCGCTCGCTGTTCCTCTGTGAGCGTTCCCTGCATCTCACCCACGCGCTGCTGGACCAACTCCTGGTAGCGCGCCTGGATCTGTTGGAGGGGTTGGGCCCTCGGACCAAGCGCCTCCATCGCGGCCTGTTGCGAGACGCCACCGAGCATCAGCGCGCGGAGTTCAGCGAACGCCGCGGCGACGTCGGGCGTCAAGGTCGTCTCGACCAGCAGCAGAAGCTGCGCCCGCAGCAATGTCGAGAGCTGGTCCGCACTCAGATCCGCCGAATTGAGCAGCTCCACGTAGGCAAGGTCGTCCCCGGCCTCGGTCAGCTGTTGGGGTGGCTCCAACCCCTGGGACGAGACCGCGCTCACAGCGACCATCAGCACGACAGCAACCGTCGTCAGTCTGACCATGTCAGCCCACTCCCCGGGTCTGGTTTGACAGCATGGGTCTCCGTTTCGCCGCCACACGGGGTGACCCCTCGCTGCGGGTGCAGGTAGGCGCCGTGATCGGGCCGAAATGGTGCATTGTCAAGCTGACACTGCTAGTCGGGGGCTACTGTATGAGCGCGTTCCAACGCACCGCATGCATTGCCGCGCTGGCCATCTGTTGGGTGGCCGCTGCATCGGCCGATCCGGCGCCCATCCATGAGTGGCATTTGGGTGAGGGCTCGATCACAGGCAAGACGCTCCGGGCCGCCGTCGGAGGTGTCTCCGGCAGCATCGAGGGCGACGTGCAGAAGTTCCGCGCGCCATCCTCGGTTGACTTCGCTGGAACAGGTCACGTTCTGCTTGCAGCAAAGGGGCAACACGTCGAGTTGCCCCAACAGGAGCTGACCGCCGAGGCGTGGGTCTGCCTGCGCGCGGCGGGCGAGTGGGGCGGCTTCGTCGGATACGTTCAGGACAATGGCGCTTACGAGAAGGGGTGGGTGCTCGGCAACCGTCAATCGCGATTCTCGATGGCGCTTTCGAGCGTTGGCGCGGATGATGGCGATGGTCTGCTCACCTACCTCTCCGCCGACCGAGACATTCCGTTGCGTAAGTGGAGCCACGTCGTCGGCACCTACGACGGCGCGCGCCTCTGCGTCTACGTTGACGGCGAGTTGGCGGGCTCAACCGACGCGCATTCGGGCGACATCCTCTACGACGACACGGACTTCGTTCTCGCCGCCTACAAGGACGATAACGAGTTCTTCCCGGTCGATGGGGCCATCGAGTCGGTGGCCATCTACGACGTGGCGCTCACCGATGAGCAGGTGATGGCTCGATACGATGCGACGCGCGAGCGATTCGCCGACGCGGATCCGCTCCCATTGGCGCCAGGCGACATGCCGGAACCAATGCTCATCGACGGCCCGCGCATCACGTTCGAAAACCAGCGCGACGCCATCATCGAGTGGAACTCGCGAGAGCCGACTCCCTCCATTGTGGAATACCGGGCTGCGGATGTCGGCGAGCCAGTCGTCCGTCGCGACGCACGACCGAAGCGCCGCCACAGCGTGCGTTTGCAGAACCTCCCTCGAGACACCGAGCACGTGTTTCGCATTCGAGTCGGGGCTGATGGGGAAGCGACCGACGAGTACTCGCTCAACACGGAATTCGACTTCAGCGTCCCGGACCTGCGTGGCGGGGCCAGGCCCTTCCCGGAGGATGATCTGTCGGAGGCGTTCGCGAGAGCGGCTCGCCACATCCTCAAGACCACCGGCATTGACCGGGGCTATTGCATCGACTACGGGTGTGGCGAGGGGCGCCTGGCGTTTGAGATCGCAAAGCGATCGAAGCTACAGGTGGTCGGCGTGTCCACCGACCTCGGGGCGATCAAGCGAGGCCGGCGCGCTCTGCTCGAGTCAGGCAATTACGGCGGGCGCATCACGTTGCGCCACGTTGACTCCCTCGATACGCTGCCATTCCCCGACATGTGCGCGAACCTGATTGTCTCGGGTGAGGCAGTGTCAGCCGGTCAAGCGATCGGGTCGACGGATGAGGTCCGGCGGAAGCTGCGCGCCGACGGTGGCGCTGCGCTCATCGGCCCCCTGCAAGGCCAAGGGAGCAAGTGGCTGAGTGTCGGCAGACTCAATCCCCTCGAAGGCGCGGGCGACTGGCCGCATGCCTACGGCACGACAGGGCAGACCGTCAACTCGGGCGATGAACTGGTGGTGGGCACGGCGGGCGAGACGCTCGAGGTGCAGTGGTTCGGCTTGCCCGGCCCCAACGCGATGATCGATCGGCAGGTGCGAATGCAGGGGCCGGTCTCCGCGGCGGGACGCGTCTACACGCAGGGCAACAATCGCGTCATTGCCCAGGACGCCTACAACGGGACGATCATCTGGTCGATGGAGATCCCGCACCTGCGCCGGACCAACATCCCGCGCAACACGGGCAACGTCTGCTGCAACCGCGAATCACTGTTCGTTGCCGCGCGCGACCACTGCTGGGTGCTCGACGGAGCCACGGGAGCGCTTACCGACAGCTTCCACGTGACGGGCGACGAGAGCGACACGCGCTACGACTGGGGATACGTGGCCGTCGACGGAGACACGCTGTTCGGCAGCGCGGTCCGGCGCGGGAACATGGAAGACGGATACGTTGGGCCCCAATACTGGTTCGACACGCACTCCGGCACCAGCACGTTCAGCGTTTGCAGCGACGCGCTCTTCGCCAACCGCCTTGACGGCGAGCGCCGGTGGACTTACGAAGGCGGGCTCATCGTTAACCCAACAATCTCGATGAGCGATGGACGGATTGTGTTCGTCGAAGCGCGTGGCGACGACGCGCTGGACGCGCCGGGCCGTCAGCTTGGGGCCGAGATCTGGACCAACGCATGGTTGGTTGCCCTGGACGCGAGCACTGGTCAGTTGGCGTGGGAGACAAAGCTCGACGTGCCCCAGCAACCGATCGTGACATACGTTGTCTGCCACGATGGACTGGCGTGCCTCATGATGTCATACGCGGGGAAGTACGACGTGCAGATGGTCAAGCTGGCCGATGGCACCTCGGCGTGGCGCGCGGAGCACGCGTGGCGTTCGGACAACCATGGACACCACATACAGCACCCCGTGGTCGCGCAGGGCCGCCTGTTCCTGGAGCCCAACATCTACGAGTGGACTTCCGGCGAACCGGTCGACATCCAGTTCCCCGCGATTAACAAGTGCGGGACCATCGGCGGCGCGGCCAACCTGCTGCATTACCGGGACTTCAACGACGAGGTCTGGGACCTCACGACCGATATCCAAAGCGAGTTCAACAAGCTGAGATCGAACTGCTGGGTGGGGATGATCTCGGGCAGCGGGCTGCTCATGTCGCCGGAGTCCGGCGGCGGGTGCGGGTGCGGCTGGCCGATCTACACGTCGCTCACATACCGATCGAAGGACGACTACTGATGCGCGCTATCCACCTCATGGGCATGGCGCTGATCGTGGCGACATTCGCCCCGGCCCAAGATGTCGGCGACGACTGGCCAACCTACAATCAGGACGCGCGGCGCAGCGCCGTATCGTCAGGGGCGCTCGACGCTGCGTCGCTGGAGCAGGCGTGGGTCTTCGCCCCGGCGACGCCCGCCCAGCCCGCGTGGCCGGGCCCGGCGGAGCGAGACTACTACGGCACTCCGAACATCAACAACGAGGACCGTCTCGACTTCGACTCCGTCTACCACGTAGCGGCCGTCGGCGACTCCGTGTTCGTGCCGAGTTCAGGCGAGGATTCGATGCGATGCCTCGACGCGCGGACGGGCGAGAGCCGGTGGGCATTCACCACCGACGGTCCCGTGCGGTTCGCGCCCCATGTGGTTGACGGTAAGGTCTACTTCGGGTCCGACGATGGGCGCGTCTACTGCGTGCGGGCCTCGGATGGTCAGCTCATATGGAAGCAGAACCTCGCGCCAAAGAGCCACTTCGTGCCCAGCGACGGGAAGTTCGTGTCGCTCTGGCCGAACCGCACCGGGGTGATCGTCAGCGACGGCGCCGTCTACTGCGCGGTGGGCGTGTTCCCGTCCGAGGGCGTCTATGTCTGCGCGCTGGACGCGGAGACGGGCGAGCGGGCGGGCGACGGCAGGTACTGCGACCGCTACACGGACATGTCGCTCCAGGGCTACATCCTGGCATCGGCCCAGCATCTCTTCATCCCAGGCGGCCGGGCGGGTCCGTGGCTGTTCGATCGGGCAACCGGCAAGCGCCAGGCACAGCTCGGAGGCGGCGGGGGGACATACGCGCTCGTGACGGCGGGCGACTCGATCATCTACGGGCCAGGGCGCAACACGCCGGTCCTCGAGGAATTCGGCAGCGAGGCGCGTGATCGTCTTGCGGTGTTCCCGGGCGCGAAGCACATCGTCGTGACCCCAGCCCGCTCGTACATCAGCACTAAGACGGAGCTGTTCGCGCTCGACCGCGAGCGGTGGATGACGCTCGGCCGCGAGCTAGCACAGGCGTCCGAGGCCCTGGAGGCCCTCGAGAAGGACACGTCGGAGCACAAGGCCCTCACAGAGAAGATCGCGGGGCTGGGCGAGGAGCGAGAGGCCTGCGCGAAATGGCGGATTGAGGCAACCTACCCCGACGCTCTCATTCTGGTCGGCGACCACGTCATCGCCGGCGGAACGAACTCCGTCGTGGCTGTGAACTCGTCGGATGGCGCGCAAGTGTGGCAGGCCGACGTGGATGGGACCGTCAAGGGCCTCGCCGCCGCGAGAGGACGTTTGCTGGTCAGCACGGATGCGCGGCGACTTTACTGTTTCGATTAGCCGGGCTCAGTCGAACCAGTGAAACAGCCCATGTTCCCATGCGATTCTGGATGCGTCGTAGTATGACTGGTGTGATTCTCCGGCATCGGCCCAGACCGAATCGAGCACACCGTGTTGCAGCGTGCCTAGTTTCAGGTAGGCGTTGTTGACGTCGGTGATCTCAAGCTCGCCCCGGCCTGATGGCA
>CAZKUN010000247.1:0-13068 GCA_964555935.1 uncultured Armatimonadia bacterium
GACCGGGCGGGAACTCACCGCGACGTGGGATGACGTCACGGAAAGGCGGCTCAATGGGGACCTCGGACGAGCCGTCGAGTTGGATGATGCCAAAGGACGCGTGCTCGCCGCCGTGGTAGCAGAGAGCCGTGGAGTCAGGGGACCACGCGGGCACGCCGCCGCAGTCGCGGCCTCCGCCCTTGTTGGTGAGACGGCGATGTTCGCGGGTCGCGAGATCGAGCACGTAGACGCCAGGCTCGACGGCGCCGGCGACCCAGTAGAAGGCGAGCCACCGGCCATCGGGTGAGAAACGGGGGGCGATGGCTTTGCCTCGATCAATGGCGACTGGGTAAGCGAGGTTCCTCGGTAGCGACCTGAGTCCCTGGATGCACTCAGTGCTCGATCCGCCGGCGGCGATGCTGTGCATGTACGACTTCAGGGCAGGTGCCCATTCGCGGCGGGCAGCGAGGGCGTCAGCCCGCAGGCAAAGGAGATCGCGGGCGTGGGCCCTGGCGAGCACTCCGGGCCGCCAGGCCCTGTATTGCGCATCGCGGGTGATGCGCAACGTCTGTAGGGGCTTGCCGGAGGCGAGGAGGGCGCGGCCGTAGGCGATGAGGGGCCCGGGATCATCGGGGTGCTGCTCCAGCCAGGCGACAAGGTGGTGTTCCGCAGAGCCGATAGTTCCCTGCACTTGGCAGGCTTGCGCCAACCCGAGGATGCCCCGGCGCTCCTTGGGGAGCAAGGCAAGGGCCTTCTCGAAGGCATCGCGCGCGCCGGCCGGCGAGTTGGCCTTGAGGCAGGCATCGCCGAGGTCGAGCCAGATGGATGCGTCGTGCGGGGCGCGTTGGGACGCCGCATTGAGGTGGTTGGCGGCGGTGACCCAGTCCTTTCGGGCTGCGTAGGCCCGTCCGAGGGCGGCTCTGGCGGGAGCGTGTTTCGGGCGGATGCCGAGGCAGGCCTCGAGGCGGTCGATGGTGACGGCTGGATCCGTGCCGAGCACGGCGAGGCCCGCGTCGAAGTGGTGGTTGGCCTGGCGGGTACGGGTCACGTGCCGGGTGGCGCCCGCGGCCATAATGACTGCAGCGGCCACAGTGGTGGTGATGGCCATCTGTTTGGGTCTCACGCTGGCAGCTCCTTACCCGTGGACCGGAACAGGGGACAGCCCCAGACGGCCGATGGGCTGGAGGTTTGTCGTCACGTGACGACAGACGGCACGCAGGGCCAGGGGGCGAGGGAAGGCAGCTCTTCATCCCACGCCTGGACCCGCTCCGGGTTGTGCGCGTCCTTCCATGGGAAGAACGACCACTATGGGGTAGGCGGCGACCATGTCGGCGTTCTCCTCAATACCGAGTCGAATGGCGCGGCGGATATCCTGCACGGCGTCCACTTGCTTCAGCACATAGTCGTCCGGAATCAGTGACTCCATCGATCCCGCGATGAACAACTCGCCCTGACGCGGCGGCGACTTCCCTATCATCACCAAACCCTCCGCCAAGAGGGTTCTCGATACCACCTCAACAACCCTGTTCTATCGCGGCTTTCTCAGCGGCTCGACAGGCCTGCGCAGACAGCGTTTGGATAGTCCCGGACGGCGCTGCCGGCAAGGATGTCGTGGAAACTCCCACACGGAGTTTCCCTGGTCCAGTCCACGGCGTCGGGTTAGGAAACCCGACCTACGGACGGCGAAGGAGAGACGATGACGCGGACAGAGCGGCTTGAGGCGGCGTTTGCGTTGCAGGAAGTGGATCACACGCCGGCGCTGGGCGGGTGGATCGCCTGCCCGGACAATATCGCGGCGGCGGCTGGGGTGACGGTGGAGGAGTATTGGGAAGACCCGATGGCGGTGTCGATACGGGCGTACGATGTCCTGGGACTGGATGGGCTGATCGGAGTGTTCGTGCCGCGGAGCCCCAAGGACTATCGGTGCGTGGATCACGACACGTATGCCCACGCGCAGACGCAAGAGACGCTGGAAGAGGCGGTCGCGGCAATCGACGCGATGCCAGAGGCGGACAGAATCGTCGATGGCTTCGATCTGGAGGCAGCTTACGCTGAGTTCAAGAAGGGCATGTTCGACAATCAGGCGATGTGTGGGGACATGCTCTGGATGCCGGCGCAATGGGGCGCGGGCGCGGCGATCTCATGGTACGGGCGTTTCGGGTATGAGAACTTCTTCCTGATCGTGGGGCTGCATGAGAAACGCGCGAGGAAGCTGATGGAAGTCGGCGGCGCGAATGGGCGGAATATGTCGCGGGTGCTCGCGAGGGCGGTGGAGGAGGGCATCTACCCGAAGGCGGTGCTGCTCGGCGAGGATATCTGCACCCAGCGGGGCCCGATGATATCGATCGATTTCATGGAGAAGTACTACGCGCCGCAACTCGAATATGGCCTGGAGCCGCTGCTCGAAGTCGGATGCCGACCCGTCTGGCACAGCGATGGCGACGTGAGGCCGATGCTGGACTTCCTGTTTGACTGCGGCGTGGCGGGCCTGCAAGGCTTCCAACCGGAGTGCGGGATGGTGCTTGAGGAACTGGTGGAGAGACGGACGCGCGACGGCGAGCCGCTGCTGATCTTCGGCCCGCTGGCGGTGACGACGGAGCTGCCGGTGATGACGCCGGATGAGGTGACGGCGAAGGTGCGGGAATCGGTTGAGATCTGCAAGGGCAAGGCGTCGCTGGTGATTTTCACGGGGAACACGATCAACCCAGACGTGTCGCTGGCGAACATACGGGCGATGTATGAGGCGAGGAAGTAACGGCGATGCGAGCTGGAAGCTCGCGGTCCAAGACGGCAACGGATGCGGGCCGGATACTTCGATCTGCGATCTCGTATTCGGCCCCTCCGAAAGGCGGCACGAATGACTGCGTGGGCGACGGGAGCAATCATGCTGATGGGAGCGGCGAGCGCGGCGCAGGTGGTGGCGCCGGAGGTGGCGGCGACGTGTGATCTGGTGGCGAATGGCGGGTTTGAGGCCGGGGACGCGCTGCCTGAATGGTGGGGGAGGCATCCGAAAGAGGATGCGGACGGAAACCGGCATCTGAGAGATACGGAGGAGAAGCGCGCGGGCGAGAGCAGCGGGCTTCTGCATAGCGTCACCCCCCACACGCCGGGCAAGGCGGGCATCCAGTGGAATCGCTACAACGTGCCCGTTGAGGACGGCTCGGCGATCATCGCGAGCTACTGGATCAAGACGACATGCGAGCTGGCCGTCGGCGCGGGGATGCACTTCTACGCCGAGGACGGTGGGCACCTTGGCTACGTCCGGAGCGACCCGAAGAAGCTGCCGAGGGAATGGACGCACGTCCGGAACCTGGTGCGCGTGCCCGAGGGCGCGGTGAAGATGGGCTACGCCCTGTATGGCAATGACAGTGGGGATACGTGGTTTGATGATGTGGCGGCGATCTCGACGCCGAATGCGGAGGCGGTGAGGGGGACGCCGAAACTGGATGGCGCGTTGGATGAGGCGCTTTGGGCGGATGATGCGGCGATCACGGACTTCGTGATCCACACCGGTGAGGGACTCCCGAGCGAGCAGACCGAGGCGTGGCTGGCGTACGATGATGACGCGCTGTACGTGGCATTTCGCTGCGAGCACGCGGCGGGGGCGACGCTGAAGGAAGATGCGAAGCGCCACGATGGCGACGTGTGGCTGGACGACTCGGTCGAGGTCTACCTCGATCCGCATCACGGGCATGAGAGCTACTTTCAGATCTGCGTCAACTGCCGAGGCGCGATCCGCGACAGCGAGGCGACGGACGCCGCGTGGGAGTCAGGCGCGAAGGCGAAGGTGAAGCGCGGCGACGATGCGTGGACCGTCGAGATCGCCATTCCCTTCGAGCGGCTGAGGCTCGGGCTGGATGTGGGCGAGACGTGGGGTATCAACCTGGTGAGGAATGACCGGGTGAACGGCCAGACGGCGACATGGTCGCTGGGCGGATTCCACGAGCCGACTCGGTTTGGCAACGCGGCGTTAGGCCCTGATCTGAGCCGGTTCTACCGCGTGGACCTGGCGAAGCGGACGGCGGATCTGGCGGCATCGCTGGCGCGAGCGCGGGCGGAACTGGATGAGGCCGATCTGCCTGAAGCAGTGCTCGGGGATGGGCTGGCGGTTGTGGACGAGGCGGGTGAGAAGATTGACGCGCTGGCGGCGTTCACCGGCGCGGCGAGCGAGGCTCGCAAGGCAACGGATGACGTGGCGGCGACGATCGCGCTCGTGCGCCAGACGGCGATCACATCGCTCTTCCGCGCGGGAGGTGATGACGGCGCGTTTCGAGTGGCTCTCGCGAGTTCGCTGCAGAAGGTGCGGCGGGATGGGGACGTCGTGAACGGGATGATGGCCCGCGAGGTGAAGCTCGACGCCGCGCGGGACGAGGCGGAATCGTTCCAGGTCGTGGTGATCCCCAGCGGCGAGGCGCTGGAGAGTGTGACCGTGGAGGCGGGGCCGCTGGAAGGGCCTGGCGGCGAACTGCCCGTTGCGTGGCGGCGGGTGGACTACGTGGAGACGGCGGATCCGAAGTATCCGACGGAGTATGTGGGCTGGTGGCCGGACCCCCTCCTGGAGTGCGAGTCGTTCAGCGTCAAAGCCGATGAGCGCCAGCCGATCTGGTGCTCTGTGGCGGTGCCGGCGGATGCGACGCCGGGCGTCTACACGGGCACGGTGACGGTGAGCCATGGCGGCGATTCGGCGAGCGTCCCGGTTACCGTGCGTGTGCGGAACTTCGCGCTGCCGAGGCCGGGGACGTTGTCGACGGCGTTTGGTCTGTACGCGTCGTTCTTTTCACGCTGGTGGTATGGGCAGGAGCCGTACAAGGACAACCTGGACATCGAGAAGTACGCGGAATGGGGGCAGTGGCTGGGCGAGAACTACCGACTGGCGCCGAAGAACATCGGCCGCGAGTTCATCAGCGTGAAGGTGACGCCCGACGATGTGGAGGTGGACCTGGGCGGCCTGCAGACGACGGTGGCGCCCGTGGCGGAAGACTGGTGGGCGCCGTACTCGTTCTGCCTGCATCGCGTCCCGACCTCGTCCGCCATCCGCGATCCCGATGGCCAGCACACCCCCGACGACGCCGCCCGCGTCACGAAGGCGATCAAGGACGAGTGGGAGCGGCTGGGACTGCCGAAGAACGTGTATATCTACGGGTACGATGAGCCGCGTCCGGGCGAGTACGCGTTCCTGCAGGAGGCGTATCGCAAGATCAAGGATGTCGCGCCCGAGTACCCGATCATGCAGACGCTGAGCGACCCGTATCCTGAGGCGCTGGCAGGGCTGGTTGATATCTGGTGCCCGCTGACGCCGGCGATGAACAGTCCATTCTACGAGGAGCGTCGCGAGGCGGGTGATACGCTGTGGACCTACGTCTGCTGCGGGCCGCTGCCGCCCCACGCGAACTTCTTCATCGACCAGCCCGCGACGGATCATCGGGTGCTGTTCTGGCAGACATGGAAGGCGGGCGCGACGGGGCTATTGTACTGGGGGATCTGCATCTGGGACGGCCTGCCGAGCGTCGCGGCGGGCGAGCCGCACTGGCCGGACGTGCCGGCGCGGATGGAAGATCACACGACGTATAAGACCTTCAAGGTGAACGGTGATGGGCTGCTGGTTTGGCCCGGACCGAATCTCGAACCGATTCCATCGATCAGGCTGGAGTGCATTCGTGATGGGATCGAGGATTACGAGTATCTGGCGCTGCTGGGGAGGCTAGTGGAAGAGGCGAAGGAGATGGGCGTGGCGACGAAACTGGTCGCGGAGGCGGAAGAGTTGCTGGTAGTGCCTGAGGAGATATCGGCATCGATGACGGACTACACGAAGGATGCGGGGTTGGTGCTGGAACGGCGGCGGATGGTGGGGGACATGATCGAGGTGTTGATGGAGGAGCTGTGACCCGGTGAAGGAAACCGGCAATCGAATACCCAAAAGTGCGGACATCTGGATCCAGAGGCGCGACGAGATCGCGCGCAAGGGGGCCCGTACAGTGGCTAAAGCAGACCGGAGCGAGAGTCAGGCTGATCGATCGATGGGGATGCTCGGCGCGGCGTTTGGTATGCTGGGGATGCAGGCGGTTGTCTCGGGGCTTGAGTTGGGTCTGTTCGAGCAGCTTGCGGGCGGACCCGCAACCGCGCTGCAGTTGGCGCGCAGAATCAAGGCGCATTCGCGAAGCGTCGGGAGGTTGCTCGACGTCCTCGTCACCCAAGGGCACTTCGACAGGACTGGAGACCGCTACCGTCTCTCGAAAGCGGTCCGCGGGGCGCTCAGCCTTCCGGGAGTGGAGATCGAGACGTTCTGCAGCGACATGCTGATTCATCTGAAGGCGTTGCAGGGCGCCCATCCGGGGTTGACGGAGGCCATCCGGACGGGCCAGCCCGCGATGTCTCTTGCCGATCAGGCCGCGGCGGAGCGGTTCTTCGTCAGCTTGGCTCGATCGCTCTTCGTGCAGAATTACCCAGGCGCTTGCGCGCTGTTTGAGGCAACGCGAGATGAGTTCGGGGAAGGCCCCCTGGAGGTCCTCGACGTGGCGGCCGGCGGCGCTCCGTGGAGCATGGCGTTTGCCAACGGGAACAAGTCGGCGCGCGTGACGGCTGTTGACTTCCCGCCCGTCCTGGAGGTCGCGAGCCACTACGCGGAGGCCAACGGCGTGGCGGACCGGTACGACTTCCTCGCCGGCGACGTGCGCCGCGTGAAGCTAGGCAAGGAGCGCTTCGACGTCGCGCTGCTCGGGCACATCTGCCACTCGGAGGGGGCGAAGCAGACCCAACGCCTGCTAGGCAAGGTGGCCAAGGCGCTGAAGCCCAAGGGTGTCATGCTGGTGGCCGACTTCGTGGTTGACGATCAGCGGCGCGGGGTGGATGGTGGGGCATTCGCCATGCTCTTCGCGCTCAACATGCGCGTGTTCACTCCTGATGGGGACACGTTCACGTTCAAGGAGTATCGGCAGTGGGGCAAAGAGGCAGGCTTCCGCCGGTTCGAGACAGTGGATATCCCCGCACCATCGCCGATCATGGTGTTCCGCAAGTAGCCCGGCGGCGGGCGGCTGGGAGGGTGAGGAGAATGGCCAAAGTCGACTACAAGAAGGAACTGAAGCATCTGTACGCGGCGTCGGCGAAGGCGCCGGTGATGGTTGAAGTGCCGGCGATGCAGTTCGCGATGATCGACGGCGAGGGCGATCCCAACACGTCAGAGGCATTCCAGGAGGCGATGGGGTGTCTGTATGGGATCTCATACACGCTGAAGTTCATGCTCAAGGCGGAGGGACATGACTGGACCGTGATGCCGGCGGAGGGGCTGTGGTGGTCGGACGACATGGACGATTTTGTGAGCGGCAACAAGGACGGCTGGCAGTGGACGCTGATGATCATGCAGCCGGATGTGGTGACGGAAGCGCACTACCAGGCGGCGGTGGCTCAACTGCGGGAGAAGAAAGACCCGCCGGGGCTTGAGAAGCTGAGGTTCGAGACCTTCGGCGAGGGGCTGAGCGCGCAGATCATGCACATCGGTCCATACGCGGACGAGGCTCCGACCATTGAGGCCTTGCACGCGTTCATCGAGGCTGATGGCAAGCAGCGGCGCGGGAAGCATCACGAGATCTACCTGGGCGATCCGCGAAGGACGAAACCGGAGAAGCTTAAGACGGTGGTGAGGCAACCAGTGGCATGAGGTGTGTTCTCTGTCGTGGAAACTCAGACGGCGAGTTTCCCTGCTGAAGCCCCTCCTACAGTTTTCTGGCGGCAGCGCATGGAGATTCGGGGTGGCGAGGGGTCCTGACAGTGGGAGAGTGGAGAGGCAATGGTTGCCGAACTTGTCGAGCGGACGCGGAATGGGGACGCGGAGGCGTATGCGGAGCTGGTGCGGCGCTTCCAGGATGCGGTCTACGCGACGGCGTATCAGGCCGTGTTGGATGCAGACACGGCTCGGGACCTCGCGCAAGAGACGTTCGTTCGGGCGTATGAACGTCTGAACAGCTTGCGCGATCCGGCGGCGTTCCCTGGATGGATCGTGCGCATCTGTCGTAACCTCACGTCTCGACACCTTGGCCGGCCCGAACGCAGTTGGGTATCGTTGGACGGGCTGCACGTGCCCGCGCCGGATGTGGCGCCGCGCGTGGCGTCTGACGATGCGGTCGCCCGAGCCCTCTCTGCACTCCCCGAAGACAATCGCCTGGCTCTCTCGCTGTTCGTCGTGAACGGCTACACCTATGATGAGGTGGCCGAACTCACCGACGTGCCGACCACTACGGTGAAGGGGCGGATCGAGAGGGCGAAGCGCAAACTCGCGACGGAGGTGCTGACGATGGTTGAGGAGACGCTGAAGGATGGAGCGCCGGATGAGGCGTTTACGGCTGAAACGGTGGAGGCGATGGTCGAAGAGACGCGGGATCTGCTTCGAGAGGGCCACACGGGTCGGGCCAGGGAGATTGCCGAGCGCGGACTTGAGCGAGTGGACGAGGTGGAGTGCGACGATGATGCACGGCGCGATCTGCGACGGAAGCTGCTTCACAGGGTGACGTCGGCGACCTTCCACTCAGACCACGACCGGTGGGTCGAGGCCACGCGGGAGAGGCTGAGGCTGGCCGAAGAGGCAGAGAACACGCACGACATCGCGCGTGATCTGAGCGCGTTGGGACACCATGACTACGGGTTGACGCCCACGGAACGGCGCGCGCTCCTGGATCGGGCGATTGAACTGTTCGTGGAGACCGGCCAGTTGGATGCGGCAGCGCAGGGCACGTTCTTCCGGGGATGGGCCCTGGTGCAAGAGGGCCGGGCAGAGGAAGGGTTCGCAGTGCTGGATGAGGCGCGGGGAATGATCGGCGACCAAGCTTACGGCGCATGGCACGCGTGCCTGGATGCGTCCGAGGAGTTTCAGCGGCTCTCTCTCGGGCAACTTGACACGGAGCGACGAGTGCAGTGGGGCGCGGTGTGCGATGGTTTCCACGTGGAAGGCGACCGGCTGGTGTTCTTCACGCAGCCTGGGCACACGTACTGGACGGGAGTCCAGGCAGAGGGCGTGAAGTTCGTGCGTCCTTTCGGCCTGCTGTGGTGGTTGCGCTGGTTGCCGCGGGCCGGCTGCGAATCGGGGCACGAGGAGGAGTTGACAACGTTCTCATACACGGAGAACCCTACGCAGACGAAGCTACAGATCTCGCGGTCGGATGAGCCGGTTGAGACGCTGGCCGGGACGTTCGATGACTGCCTGTTACTGCATGTGGTCGTCAACGAGTCGCCGCTGGACTCCGACGCCGAGCAGAAGAAGCGCGATTTCAACAAGCTGTGGTGTGGCGAGAGCCGACTGTGGCTGGCGAGAGGCGTGGGGCCGGTCGTCTACCGTCATGACCGTGCCGATGGGCTGGTCAAGCACGGCGTGTTGGCGGAACATGAGTGCCCGGAGTCGCGCGATGAGTGGATCCCATTGGTCGTGGGCACGCGATGGCACTTCGCGCCCGCCGAAGCCCCAGATGACTTCGACGTGCACGTCGTTACGAAACTGACCCACGTCAGCGAGGCGGGCGATGGTTTCCTGGCGACGGCGGAGTTTGGGAACCGTTACGAGTGACAGCGAAGGCAGTGGCATGAGGCGCGCGTCTTCTGTCGGGGTTGAAACCCCTCCTACAGTTCTATGACGTCAACGCCATCTCCAGGGTCCAGGGCTCGCGTTGGGGGCGAGTGAGCATGGCGTTGGCGGCGTCGTCATCGGCGAAGGTCTCGGTGGCTGGGTCCCAGGTAAGTTTGCGCTCCAGGAGCATGGCGATGTTGCCGATGTGGGCGATGGTAATGGTGCGGTGGCCCGTCTCGGCCGGGGCGTAGCAGGCTTCGCGAGACTTCACGCAGTCGAAGAAGTTTCGGTACTCGCCGCCGTGGCCGCCGTCCTCTCGGCGGACGACCTCGCTGGGGTGGTAGAGCCTGATCTCCTCATCGCCGATCTCGGAATCGATGACGGCCTGGTCCGAGGCCTGCAGCGGCCCGCGCCAGCCGGTGAAGCCGACCCAGCCGTCCGTGCCCTCGAAACGGATTCCCGGCTCGTTGCTGATGACGCGCATCGTGACGCCGTTAGCGTACTCGTAGGTCAGGCCGAAGTCCTCGGCCGTGTTGAAGAGCGAGTCGCGCGGCGGGAACGTGCCCGTGCCCTCGACTGAGATCGGACCCGACGCCTCGGTGTCGTTGCCCCACTGCGCGAGGTCGATCACGTGGGCGCCCCAATCGGTGAGACGTCCCCCCGAGTAGTCGAGATTCCAGCGGAAACTGCCGTGGCATCGCGCCGGGACATACGGCGCCACCGGCGCCTGGCCGAGCCAGGTATCGTAATCGAAGCCCTCGGGGATGGGCGCCTCACTGGTCTGAGTGAAGTTGTTGCCACGCGACTCGTTGCCCGATGGGAGCATGACCTCAATATGACGGAGCTGGCCGATGCGGCCATTGCGGACGAGTTCGCAGAGGTGGATGTAGGTGTCGATGGAGCGGTTCTCGGAGGCGGTCTGGAAGACGCGACCAGATTCAGCGACCGTATCGGAGAGCGCGCGGCCCTCGGCGACGGTGAGCGTCAGGGGCTTCTCGCAGAGAACGTCTTTTCCCGCGCGGGCGGCCATGATGGCCGGAATCACATGCCAATGGTCCGGCGTGCAGTTGGCGATGACATCAATGTCGTCTCTGGCAAGCACCTCGCGGAAGTCGCCATGGACGGTGCAATCCGCGTTGCCGAAGTGGGCGTCGACTTTGGCCTTGGCGCCTTCGGCGCGGGGCCGGTCGACATCGCAGACGGCAAGCACGCGGGCATCGGGGCAGCGGAACATCTGACTGAGGTTCCAGCCAGCGCCATGGTTGCCGCAGCCGATGAGCCCGAGAGTGATCTGCTCGCCGGCGGGAGGCGTGTCATCCTGGCCGAGCGCGGCTGACGTGATGGCGTAAGGCATGGCGATTGCACCTCCGGTTGCTGTGAGGAAACGGCGGCGATCCATGGTCATTGGGAAGTGGCCTCTTGCGCGTGCTCTCGACGGTCGACGATTGAGACGGTCGACGATCGAGACGGTCGACGATCGAGACGATCGTCGTACGGGTCCCATGCGGCTCAGGCCCAGCGGGCGTCGCCGGCGGGCAAGGTTGCGGCGATCTCGTTGAGCCAGATGCTGAACTCGGCGGCGTGGTCGATGTAGATCAGCAGCTCGTCGGGCTCGAGTTCGTCGCGCCAGCCGCCCTCGGGGTACTGGGTCTCGACGAGGAAGTCGCAGAATTCGATGGCCGCGGCTCGGGCGCGAGTGTCGCCGGTGCAGAGGTAGTACAGCGCGGAGCCGAGGCTGCTCTTGCCGCTGCCGGCGAAGCTGAAGCGATCGTCGAAGCACGTGAGCTTGAACTCGAAGAAGCGCTTGGCGTAGTCGAGGTACGTGCCGATGCCGGTGGCCTGGTAGAGCTTGCACATGAGCTGGAGCGGCAGCCCGACCTCTCAGTAATCTTGCTTGGGTTTGGTGACGTCGATGAACAGCGCTTCGGCCGCGTCGATGTCGGGAGTGAGCAGGCGCCCGTCACGCGTGGTGCGGAAGTAGAACTTGCCCTCCTCAGGCTGTTGCTGGAGAACGCTGATGGCCCAGTGGGCGCACCTCTGCGCGAGATCAAGCCGGCCGAACTGAAGCAGCGATAGCCCCGTGCAACCGGTCGCGAGAGAGCGGCAGTATTGGTCGCCCTCGAAGTGGGGGAAGCCGCCGCATGGTGTCTGGCAGGCCTGCAGGAAGCTCATCACGGGATAGGTGACGTCATGGCGCGTCAGCCGGTGCGCGCCCTGGAAGAACCACGAGTGCTTGTAGACATCGTTGGCGTAGGCCTCAAGCCGGCCATCGCAGCCGAGTCGGTTGTCGCGGACCCACGTGAGGAGGCGGTGGGCGGGCTCGGCGAATCCTGCGAGCCCCCACGAATAGGCCTGCTTATGGAACGCGTCGTCCGCATAGCCATCCCAGATGTACCCGCCATTGGGGAGCTGGTATTCGAGCTGCCAGTTGACGGCCTTGAGAGCGGTCTCTTGGTAGAGCTTGGTGCTGTCGGGCATGTGGGAGTCTCCTCGGGTCACGACCGTCGGGGTTGAAACCCCTCCTACAGTGACGGCTACACATACGCGTCCGAGACGGAACGGACGATCTTCACCCACTCGCGCAAGTTGTATGGGTTGTTCTGGACGGTCTGGACATCCTTCAATGTGATGTCGACATGGCAGCCCTTGGAGGCCTCCATGGCGTCGCTGACGACCGACCTGATCAGCTCGGGATCGAAGCCGCAGCAGATCATCTGGGCCGGGTTCGGGCGCCACGAGAAGACATAGTCCTCGCGGATCTGCTCGGCGCACTTGGCGACATCTGCGACGGGCGTGACGCCGATGCGCCGGAGGTTTGGGATCTGGCGGAGCATGTCGATCTTGTCGGTCAGATCCTCACAGCAACCGTAGGCGCAGAGGCCGAACTTGCTGATGATGGGAAGCTGGTATTGGAGCACGAACTCATCGTGCATGGCCGGCGAGACCTGCGCCATCTCCTGGGCGGCGGCGAAGACCCAAAGCTGGTCGCGCTTGACGGGCTCTGAGTTCGCCTCGGGATCGGGGAGATCGTCGGCATAGATGACGGCCTGGTTCTGGTGGTTGTGCAAGTGCCAGTCGCCGGCGTCTTCGGCCTCCTGATGCACGCGCTGGATGCTCTCGCTGAGGAAGCCGCATAGGCGGTGCAGGCCGTCGGGATCGTCGGCCATGTCCCACATGACCTGCTCAAGACCGCGGAGATTGGCGATGTCGTAGGAGATGTCCGCTGTCCAGATCTGCCAGATGGGCGCGCGGTCGACGTTGATCGCGATGAGGTCCCCGACCGCGTCGCCGAGCCTCTGGGCGCTGGTCGCCGTAGCTTCCTCATTGACCTCATGGTGAATCTCGGCGAGGGCGCTGATGTCATCGAGGTCCTTGATGGGAGGATCGAACATCCACGAGCCGCCCTTTTCCGTGCTCGGGATGCGCCCATACTTCACGCCCCAGTGTCCCAGCGGCGGGCTGACGCGCGAGGCGGTGACGGTGAGCCAGGGCTCCTGGACGGTGTCGTCGCCGAGGGTGTCCTGGAAGATCTCCTGGCG
>CAZKUN010000248.1:0-13018 GCA_964555935.1 uncultured Armatimonadia bacterium
GCATCGTGCAACCCGACACGATCCTGGCTTGGCAGCGTCGTCTCGAGAAGCGGAAGTGGGACTACTCAGATCGTCGGGAGCGGAGGCCGGGACGGCCGCGCACGGCGCCTCAGGTTGAGGATCTGGTGTGCGGAATGGCTCGTGCGGCGGAGTGGGGCTACAAACGCATCTCTGGCGAGCTGAAGAAGGTGGGGATCAAGATCTCGAAGAGCTGCGTCGCGGATATCCTGCGGCGGAACGGACTGCCACCCTCGCCAGAACGGAGCGGTCTGAGTTGGCGTGAGTTCCTGTCCCGCCACGCAGATGTGTTGCTCTGCGCAGATCTCTTCACTCAGGAAGTCTGGACCATCGCCGGGCTGCAGACCGCATACGTCTTCTTCGTCATCCACCGGCGGACACGCACCGTGCTGTTGGCCCGAGCCACCTACTCCCCGTACAACGAATGGATGCAGCAGCAAGTCCGGAATGCTCTGTGGGAGTGTGATGAGCCGGAGATCGGACCCCGGCTCTTCATCCACGACAACGACTCGTGCTTCAGCAAAGCCTTCGACGCTGACTTGCGCCGCGCATGTGTCAGGCCGCTGAAGACGCCTCTGCGGGCGCCGAACGCGAATCCCCACGCGGAACGATGGGTTCGATCGGCACGGCGCGAGTGTCTGAACCACCTCGTCTTCCTGGGCCTTGGCAGTCTGCAGCGAGCTCTGGATCAGTACCGGATCTTCTTCAACGAGCACCGACCTCATTAGGGCATCGGCAACCGGATTCCCAACGACCTGCGTGGCGATGGGGAAGAGGGTGCGACCTCATCTCAAGCCGGTTCCATCCAACCCGACGAAGTGCAAGTAGATGAGTTCCTGGGAGGATTGCTCAAGTCGTACTCCCCCAAAGCGGCGTAGGGCACAGCCGCACACCACACCCCACCGGTGAGTTCCTTGGAAGCAACGGGACCGCGCGGCTCGTCGCGCCCGCGGTTCTGGTATCGGTCATCGAACAATGCCAGACCGTTCTCCCGCAGGCCGAATCGCTGCTCAGGGGGCGGGACCTTCGGGCTCTACATCGCGGATGAGTTTCTGGACCGTACGGGCTCGGCTACTTGGCTGCTCTAGGGCGTGGGTGACGAGAGTGTTGGGGAGTGGTGGCGCCTATGCTGAGTAGCCAAGATGCCGCGACCCCACGCGGAAGGGGCCCTCGGAAGGACGGGCGCCTGGCCTCCGATGGGTTGTGGGATCTTACGCCCCGGCACCGGAAGAGAAGGGCCCGCTGCCGGCGACACCGAACGTGTCAATAGCGGAATCGGCCGCCGCCGCGACTCCCGGCAGTGGACTCCTGTGAGGTGCGACCAAGCCATGCCCATCACCACCGCGCTCGGCCTGCTGCTCTCGCTTCGCCCTCAGGCCTTCGCCGGATCACTTGAGGCGCCGCCCGGCCTGTTCAAAGACCTGAACGATGTCACCCTCGGCGATGCGCAGCTCATCCGCGGGCCCCAACTGTTCGTTGATGAGCACCTGATCGACCGCCTGGATGGCGTGACACGGGTGATGAACCAGCCGACCAAGCATCCGGGCAATCCCCTGATCGTGTCCGACAAGCCCTGGGAGGGTAACTTCGGCTTCAGCTCGGTGATGTACGACGAGGAAGAGGGCTTCTACAAGATGTGGTACGCGGCCTGGGCGGCTGATTACAAGAAGCAGTTCATCTGCTACGCCACATCGCCCGACGGCATCGACTGGCGAAAGCACCTCACGACGTCCTGGAACGCCGAGGAGCACACCAACATCGTGTTCGGCGGAACGCCGGAGTTCAACTGTGTCGGCGTTTTCAAGGACCCGGCGGCGAGGGACCCCGAACGCCAATACAAGATGCTCTACAGCGAGTACTACGACGGCACTGCCAAGTCGGCATCGACTGGAGCCGCGTTCTCGCCTGACGGGATTCACTGGACGGTGTGCGAGGAGAACCCGCTGATCCCCTTCAGCGACTCCCACTGCTGCCCGTTCTGGGATCCCCTGCGGGGCCGCTACGTGGCTTACTTGCGCTACGGTCCGCCGAACACGCGCTCCGTCGCCATGACCGAAAGCGAAGACTTCGTACACTGGTCGCCGAAGGTGACGCTCTTCGCCCAAGGAGCCCTGCTGATCGACCGCCCGCGCGATACTAAGCTCTACCAGATGGAGGCATTCCCCTACGGCCACGTCTACTTCGGGCTGATCTCGACCTACCATGGCGAGACGATCCAGCCGATCCCTCCCGAGCGCGAGGGATGGGCCGACAAGCTCGACGTGCAGCTCACGTTCAGCCGCAACGGACGCACGTGGCGGCGCGTGGGTCGGAGCGGCGCCTTCAATCCCGCCGATTTCGAGCAGGATCGCGACTGGCTGGCCGAGTCGGAGGCGGCCACGTTCATCCCGTGGGGGGGCGCGAAGCAGGACTGGGACTGGGGCTCAATCTACCCGCTACAGGCCCCCGTTGTGACCGAAGACACCATCCGCTTCTACTACGTCGGGGCGACCGGCCGGCACTGGGCCTCGTACCACGGTGATGACGCGAAGACCAGCGGCATCGGCCTGGCCACGCTGCGCCGAGATGGCTTCGTGTCGGTTGAGGGCACGGGAACGCTCACCACCCGCCCGCTTGTATTTCTCGGCGACGCGATTGAGGTCAACGCCGACGCCAACGGCGGCAGCATGCGCGTCGCAGCGCTCGACACCGATGGCAACGTGATCGAGGGCTTCTCGCACGACGCGTGCACCCCAATCACCAGCGACGGCGTGCGCCACATGCTGGCGTGGAACGACAACGAGAACTGCCACCTGATCCAGGGCCGCCCAATCCGCCTGCGCTTCCACTTCGAGGAGGCACGACTGTTCTCGTTCACGCCGCGGATCCTGCGCAACCACTACGTCCCGTCCTACGACTGAGCAACCGCGGGGCGAGGCCCGTGCCCCTGAACGCCCGCGTCGAGGATGGCCGCGATGCTACACGGAATCACCGAATGCTCCCAAACCGGCTGGTTGATGGCTGCCGCCCTCGTGATCGGGGCCGTTGCCTTCGACGGCCCCGGCGCTCGGGCCCAACAGGATGAGGGCCTTGTGGTCTTTGCCGGCGCATGGCTGGAGCGCGGCGACCAAGATGCCAAGCCCCGGGCCGAGCAGATTGTCGACAGCGTCACGATCGCCGCGGCGCCCGGGGAATACGAGCCGGCGACGGTCAGCGTTCGGGCCACGCGACCGCACGCGCAGTTGCGGCTGGAGTTGGCCGGCGACCTGACGAGCGACGCCGGTGATAGGATCGACGCCGCCGCTGTGACAATCCGGCTGGCCGATCCGTTCGAGCAATGGACGAAGAAGACGGGCATCGAGCAGTTCCTGCTGAGCACCAACACGGTGGACCTTGCCGCCGACACGACCCGGCGCTTCTGGATGACCGTGCACGTCCCCGATGAGGCGCGACCGGGGACCTACCGCTCGAAGTTGGTGGTGGGCGTGCCGACCACTGAGCTGGGACCGGACCTTGGCCGCTTGCAGCCGTTGAGGGCCCTTGACTTCCTGGTCCACGTGCGACCCATTCGCCTCCTCGACGCCCACGAGACGGGCATGGCCTTCTTCATGTACAACCACACAGCGTACCACGCTGAGATGCCCGACGACGCGCAACAGGTCGTCACGCCTGAGTACCAGAGACTGATCTACGAGGACATGCGTCGACACGGCATGACTACGGCTACGCTGTACGTCTATCCCGTCGTCGACGGGGAGTTCACAACCACGGAGAGTGATCCGACGCACTTGCCGTTCGAGACTTACATGCGACTGCTCGACGAGACCGACCTCGTCGCGCCCGGGCTGCCCGCCATCTGGATCGGAGCGGGTGCATACGGGCCCGACGTATGGAGCCAGGTGCTCGGTGAGCGGCGCAGGCGCAGGTGGCCGGAGATCCTCTTCTACGCGGTCGACGAACCAGGTGAGGAGGATCGCAACCGCCGCGTGCGGGCCTTCATGCAGCAGTTCAAGCCCTTCCAACGCAAACGGTTCGACGACCCCGTGCGGGTCACCACAGCCCTGGGCTCCTCTCAGGGGATCCAGACGGTCGGGCACTACTACGACCTCTGGATCGGGTGCATGGCGCAGCGGATAGGCGAATCGGGCGTGATCGCCGACGCCAAGATGCACCGGAAAGAGCTCTGGACCTATGACTGCATGATGGCGCCGGTCGATGCGGAGACGGACCGCTACTACTTCGGCGTCTGGGCATGGGTCAGCGGCGTGAAGGGTTGCTCGCACTGGTGTTACTTCGACGCCGGGGCACGGCTTAGTTATGTCTACCCGGCGAAGGGTGAGTTGATCCCCACGATCGGTTGGGAAGCCGTGCGGGAGGGGATCGACGACTACCGCTATCTGGCGACGCTGAGACGTTTGGCTGAGCGCGCGTCCGAGGCCGGCAGAGATGACCTCGCGCGCGGTGCCGAGGCCGTGTTCGAACAGGCGGCCGCTATGGTAACCATGGACAACTACGGCAAGGCCTACCACTCGGCACTCGCGGCCGGGGCCGATGCGTCGGCCTACGACCGGCCCCGTGTCGAGCCCGAACTCCCGATCTCGGCCTACGATGCCTTGCGCCAGGCTGCCGCCGAGCAGATCGTGGCGATTGAGGCCGGTTTGGCGGCGCCGTAGACAGAGTGGGTGGTGAGCTACATGAAGACGATCCGAGTTGGGATCTTCGGACTGCATCGCGGGCTAGGTATCATCCGAGCCGCGGCGCCTTCCATGCGCCTGAAGCTTGTGGCGCTGTGCGACAGCAACGAGCCGGTTCTCCGCGAGGCGGCCGCGGAGACCGGGGCGGAAGGCTACACTGACTATGGCAAGTTCCTCGAGCACGATACGGATGCTGTCATCGTGGCCAACAGCTTCCACGAACACGCCCCTCACGCGATCCAGGCGCTGAAGGCCAGCAAGCATGTTCTGTCCGAAACGGCTGCCTGTTTCACGCTCGCCGAGGGCGTGGAGTTGATTGAGGCCGTCGAGGAATCGGGCCGGATCTACATGTTCGCGGAGAACTACCAGTACAACTTGTTCAGCCAGGAGATCACCCGAGTCTTCCGGAGCGGCAAGCTCGGCCAGTTCATGTACGGCGAGGCCGAATACGTCCACCCAGCGGATGCCGACTTCTGGCTGGAGCGCTCATGCGGAGTGGACCACTGGCGGAACTGGATCCCGGCCACCTACTACTGTACGCATGCGGTGGCACCGATCATGATGGCGACCGACACGATGCCGGTCAAGGTGAATGGCTTCGTTATGCCCCACGCAGACGACGACCCCGTCGCGGCTCGGAGCGTGTGGCGTAACGATGCGGCGTCGGTGATCGTGGTGCGCATGGATAACGGCGCGGTCGCCAAACTACTTCAGTACCGGCTGAGTGGCTACAATGTGTGGGTACGCATCCACGGCAGCCGCGGGACGATCGAGAACCTGCGCCACGGCAACCAGATGATGGTCCACCTGCGGCGAGAGCAGTTCCATGAGAGGAAGGCCGAGCCGACCGAACGGATCTACCTCCCGCGGTTCGCGAAACACCACGAGCAGGCCATCCAGACGGCCCACGCCGGGTCGGACTTCTTCGTCAACTACCACTTCGCGGAGGCGATCCGCAAGAACGAGCAACCGTACCTCGACGTCTATCGAGGCGTCGCGATGTCTGTCATCGGCCCTCTCGCCTGCCGCTCGGCGCTGGACAACTCGAGCCCAATTGAGGTCCCGGATTTGCGGAAGCCGTCGGTGCGGCGCAAGTACGCCAATGACCATTGGCGCCCGGACCCGGCCACGCGGAAGAAGGGCGATCCGTGGCCCAGCATTCGCGGCGACATCCAGCCGACGCCCGATCAGTTGGCTCGCGCCCGGAAGGTCTGGCGGCGCGTCGGCTACACCGAAGAGTGAGCGAGCACATGAACCTGTTTCAGGGCTGCACTGACCGAGATGTGCCACGGGGAATGACCTGGCTCCGTGAGTCGCCGGAGTGGAGCTTCGACCACCGCGGGCGGCTGACCATTGTGCCGGAGGCGGTTTCGGACTTCTTCCGCCCATACGGCGAGGAGCCAAACGACAACGCCTGCCTGCTCTACGCACAGGTCACCGGGGACTTCACCGCCGTGACGCGAGCCGAGGCGGTTCTCGCCGGCTTTGGCGATGCGGCGGCGCTCACCGCGCGCGCAAACGAGGCCCTGTGGGCCAAGCTGTGCCTCGAGCGCAGCCCCATCGGCGATGTCTCGGCCGTATCCGTCGTGACTGACGGAGCCTCCGATGACGCAAACGGCGAGCTGCTGGAGCGCCCGGAGTGCTTCATGCGGCTCACCCGCAAGGGCGACGTCTTCGGCATGCACTACAGCCTCGATGGCGAGACGTGGCGGCTCGTCCCGTGCTTCCCGCTGAAGATGCCGCAAACTGTGATGGTCGGCGTGCACGCGCAGGCGCCGTTCCAGGGCGGGTGCAGTGCGGTGTTCGACTTCCTGAAGCTGACCGACGAGCCGGTTGCGGACTTCCGCTCCGGAGAGTGAAGCTCTGGCATGGCCACGGGGGCCGGTCGATGACGACGGAGGAACGCGTCCTCACCGCGCTCGATCACCAGGAAGCCGATCGAGTGCCGGTGTGGACCATGATCAACAGTGCCGCGGTGTACCGGCATTTCGCGCCGCAGGACTTCGACTTCACCTCAGTGCTGGACCCGGACAACCCCTTCTCGCCGGAGTTCCAACAGCTCTACAGGGCGGCGTGTCACGGCCTCGGCATCGATGTGACGTTTGCCAACGCCAACCCCTTCCCACTTGAGGCAGAGCCCGGCCGAGCGCGTTGGCGGGAGCGCCCGCTGAAGTCGCTCGACGATCTGGCGCGGTTCACGCCGCCGGTGCCCACCTATGATGAGCTGGTCGGCCCGTACGTAGCCGGCTTCAGGAAGATCCAGACCGCCCTCGCGCCACACACGCTGCATGTATCCCAGGGCACGGCGTCGGTTCAGTACTACAACGTCACCGGGCTGCAGCTCTTCTGCGAGGCCATGCACGAGGCGCCTGGCGACGTGGGGCGCGTGCTCGATGCCTATTCAGAGGCACACCGCGTGCAGGCACGGATCTATGCCGACCACAGGTTGGCGCCGGCCTACCAGGTGAGCTGCGACGTGGGCGGCAAGTCAGGCACGCTCTTCTCGCCGGACTACTTGCGGCGCGAGGCCTTCCCCAGGCTGAAACGGGAAATCGAGCCGCTGAAGCAGGCTGGCATCAAGGTCATCGTGCACAGCGACGGCGACATCGCGGAGATCCTCGACGATTTGCTTGCCATCGGCGTGGATGGGATCAACCCCTTAGAGGTCTCCGCAGGAATGGACCTGGCGGCAGTGAGGAAGCGCTATGGGAGGAACTTGGTCCTGGTCGGCAACGTCGACGCGGCCTATGCTCTGCCGTTCGGTGGCCCGGCGGAGGTCGAAGCCGATGTGAAGAGATGCCTCCGCGACGCGGCCGATGGAGGCGGTTACTTCCTGGACACGAGCGCGGGCGAGATCATGGCGAGCGTGCCCGTGGAGAACGTGCTGGCCATGTTCGACGCCGTGAGGGAACATGGCCAATACCCCATCCGGATGGCATAAGGAGCGCCGATGGACTGCATTGCGCTGACAGGCGCGGCGGCTGATTTCCACGACCCTTGCGGGACCGGCCGTTACCTCACGCAAGCCACGCAGTACTTCTACTCCCTGCTGTGGGATCCGTTCGTGCTGTCACGGACCGGAGCGCCCCCCGCCCTGAGAATGCCCGACGATCCGATCGACCCCACAAAGGACCGTCTGCTGTTCCACGCGCAGCCGACGTCAGCGGCAGACATGGCTGCGGTAACAGAGGTAATGACCGCGGGCGGATCGGTCGTGCTCACGCAACCGGGACCCGAGACCCTGGCGCGCCTGCCTGCGTTCAGCCGGTTGCTTCAGGGAGACAGGCCGTTGGTGTCTCTGAAGGAGCGATGGGATCTCGGCCCGCTCGCGGAACGGACGTACCACTACGCTGATCGCGCGACGTTCCTCAGGGTCAACGCCACGCGCGCAGGCGCGCTCTCGACAATAGGCGACAACCCCGATCTCGTGTTGACCGGCGGCGGCGGCATCTTCGCGGGAGATCCCTTCGCGACCATCCAGACCTACATCAACGTCGCGTTCTATCCGCAGCTCCTGCTCGATTTCGCGTCGCTGTTGGGACGGCTCGTGGCATCCCTCCTCGACCGTCCGCTATCCGCCTCTGAACATCGTCTGCTGCGGGGGATTCCAGGTCTGCGACGCGACTTTCACGCCTTTGGATTCGCCTACATGACGGTCCTCGAACTCGACCGATGCTACGGTCACAACCACGTCGACGTCGAGAAGGCCGGGCGCCACGCTGTCGAAGCTGCTGGGGCGATGACTTCCGGTGCTGTGGAACCGGCTGTGCGAGCCCTGACGGATGGCTTCCGAGCACTCGAAAGCGAGAATCGCAAGCTCCAAGCGGCGCCAGCCGTGTTCACCGACACGCTCCATGGCGGCGGCCTGTACAATGACATCGGGTACTTCGAGTTCGATTGGCCCCAGCACCCGGCTGATGTGCTCCGGGCTCATCTGAGTTGGGTCCGCGAGCGTTCATACCGGTTCAATGTCGACTTCGACGCGTTGTCGGTCGAACACATGGCTGACCGCTTCCCACGGCTGTTCGACGAGTTGAGGGAGGCCCAGGACGAGGGGTTGGTCGAGTTCGTCAACGGCACCGCTAACCAGCCCTACCCGCCGCTCCACTCGCTGGAGAGTCAGATCCGTCAGTTCACGGACGGGAATGCCGCGCTCGGGCGAGCGCTGGGGCGTCCGGCCCGCATCTACGCGTCCCAGGAGTTTGGGTTCGCGCCGCAGCTCGCATCGGTCCTGTCGCAGCACGGGTACACCGGGGCAGTGCTCCGGGTCCAGAACCAGGGAGACGCCCCCACGTTGCGCGACGAGCGGATCCTCTGGGAGGCGCCCAACGGCGACGCCGTCGAGGCCGTACCATCCCACCCACACAAGTCAGAGCAGCGTAATGATGTGACGTACAACAACGTGCACCTGAAGCTCTTCGCCCACCAGCAAACCGGGCTCGACTTCGCCGTGTTCACCGGCCTGGGCGACATCAGCTACTACCGCCCGTTCCGGGAGGAGCTGGCTCGGGTCTGTCACTACGCCCCCGTGTTTGGCCGGTTTCTCACATGGAGCGGCTACTTCGCCGAGCCGGCGCGCGGGCAACTCGCCAGGCACCGCTTCACCATGGAGGACTTCGACTGCCGCGCCGCCTTCATGGAGATCGAGGGCCAGTGGAGCCTCCATCGCCCGGTGACGGGCGGCAACAACACGGCTTGCATGAGGTCCCTGTCCGCATCGAACCTGTTTCGTGCGGCCGAGATGCTCGAGGCGTTCGAGGCCGCATGGCGGCGGGCGGGGCGGCGCCGGGCCTCCCGTGGTTGGAGCTGGACCCCGCTGACCGGGCACCAAGGGCATGACGTCTACTTTGCCCCGTACCACTCAGCAGGCAGCTTCCTTGGTGGGGTGTCAAACCACCATTCGGCCCTTGAGGGACGGGCCGTCCAGAATGTCGCCGATTACGCTGGACCGTGGGACTTCCGACCCGTCATCGACCGCAGTCTGGAGGATCTCGCTCGCTCGGAACGCGCCGCGAGGCGATCGATCCAGCGACGTCTCCGGCGCCTCGTTCCCGCCTCGCCGCGCTGTGACCGATATGTGGTCTACAATCCGGGTCCCGCCCGCACTGCAGTGGTCACCGTCCCGCGCGCTGCCGAGAAGGGCCTGGAGTTGCGCGGGCAAGCCCTGCCCGTTCAGCCTGCGGGACGTGACCTCCTATCGCTGGTCTCGCTGCCTGCCCAGGGGTGCGCGATGCTGGAGGCGACGGAGGAGGCCCGAGACGCCACCGCGGCGACTCACGCCGCGGTGACGGTCGGAGATGACTGGCTCGACAACGGTCTGCTGCGTGCTGAATTCGACCTGACGCACGGCACGCTCCGGCGCCTGATCGGACTCCCCGACGGCCGGGATCTCCTTGCCGGCGGCAGCCACAGCTTCACCTTGCCGGGCCAGGACACTCAGCGATGCGTGAAGGCTCGGGTCGCCATGCAGGGCCCGGTTCGAGGGTGCCTGGAGTTCGAGGTCGTGATCGGGGAGAAACGAGGCTCTTCGGCTCGGATCCGGACGAGAGCCGTTCTCGATGCGCAGAGCTGCGTACTGAGCTTCGAGGACCGCGTCCTGCGCTGCCCGGAGATCCGAGGCGATCAGTGGCGCGCGCACCTGGCTGCCTATCACACCCTTGCCGACGCCTCGTCTGAGATGATGCGCTCCCATGCCAACGTCCTTGAGCCAGCTCAGGTGGAGCGCGTATTCAGCCTCAACCTCCTGCTTGCCCGGGGCGCGGACCAGGACGTTCTGTTCATCAACGAAGGCAACCAGTTCTACACCTGTCGCGGTGGCCAGATCAGCAACATACTGGTCTTCGAGCAGGAATGGGGCCGCGCGTTCGCAAGCGGAGTCGGATTCCCGCAGGACAATCCGATTGCCGAGGCCCGCGCATGGGTCCAGCCGACCTTCGTGGCCAAGGTAGGGGCTGATCCGGGAGCCGGTCCGAACGCGGCCCGATGCTTGCCACGCTCATTCATGTCCGTGGAGTGCGGCGATGTCGAGGTGCTGTCAGTGAGATACGACGACAGGGCGTTGCTGGTTCGTCTCGCCAATACGACAGACGCGGAGGTGCAGACGGAGCTGAACACGCCCTTGGGGGTCAGGGAGGCCTTCCTGACAGATCTCAGAGGCGCGAACGCGGCCCAGTTGCCCGTTGTCGACAACAGCGCCACAGTAACGCTGCGGCCATGGGACATACGTCAGGTCGCCCTGGCAGTCGGGCCCGACGACGACCTCGCAGACGAGAGCTGAGATCGATCGCCACGGCGTCGGCCGGCGCCGGCTCCGACCACTACGACCACTTTGCCTTCGCGCGGGGATTGGGGCCGAATCTCGTGCCGGACGGGTTCTGCGTGCCCGTCGGCTGAGTCAGTCCCCCGGCCGGCTCATTGCTGGCGCGGCCCCAGTTGTTCGACCGGTGCATGATGGCCTCGTTCCAGCGGGCATTGTCCCAGTATTGCTTGATCGTTCCGTGGGGATCGGGCTCGACAAGTGTGTATGAGTAGAGCTTGGCGTTTCTCAGATAGAGCTTCAGGCACAGCCCGCCTCGGTGCGTGTCGACAAGACCGCGGGGGCAAACGCCGCTACTCCACGAGATCTCCTGATCCTTGCCATTTGCCGCGACCGGGATGCACTCCGCGCGGGTCAGACCCTCGACCGGCTCGCCGTACGGGGTGATGAACTCCGCCTCCACCAAGCCCCCCTCGGCGTCGGCGTTGACAAGCAGTTGCGACGGCGGAGCGTCCGGCCTGGCAAGTAGCCAACCCTCCCGCGCGCCCGCGTCGAGCGATACCCAGTGGTCCTCGGGCATCACGGCCAGCATGCACGACACGGCGTCGCGCATGTCGTGATCGTGCTCCTTCATATAGGCGGTCTGGGTGCGCTCATTGTGTTGGTACCGGACGGCGGTGTAGTAGATGTAGGTGTCGCCGTCTATGACGAGTGGATTCGCCGAAGGCACGAAGATCGTCCCGGCGTCGGGTGATTCCGGCTCGCCATTAGGCACGATCGCCGATCGGTCATCGGGACGAGACCAGTTGACGCCGTCGCGGCTGTAGGCGAGCTGGATGTCGACGTGGCCCAGCTTCTTGGAAGGCCAGTCCGGCGGCGGCTCATGGAAGACCTCGTAGCTCTCCGATTCGGGGAGCGAATACTGCGTGTTGAGCAACCCCAGGCAGAAGTCCTCGTAGAAGAACGGGGTCATCCCCTGGAAGTTGAGCAGCTCCGGCGGGTCGTGCTGATCCCCGGGCACCAGGATGCGGCCCTTGTCTTCCCAATTCACCAGGTCGAAGCTCTCGTACAGGGAGATGTCTCGCGGCAGGTTCGGCACGCGCCGGGTGTAGAGTTGGTACTTGCGCCGGTCCGGGTCGTAGATGAAGCCCCAACCGCCGTCGCTGAGGCCGCGCATGATGGGGTTGACGTGGGTTGGCCGCTCCCAGTGGATGCCGTCCGCCGAGTAGGCGAGGTTGAGCGGCAAATGGAACTTCGCCCAGCGCATCTCCTCGCTTTCGACCTGGAAGATCATCTTGAAGCGGCGGGCGGGGATGTCACTAGGATCGTCGATGATCGTGTAGGTGAGCGAGAGCATCTCCGGGATGATGTAGTTGTTCTCCGTCGAGCCGTCGACTTCCACCATGTTCATGACCGGCTTGTCCCAGTGGATGCCATCGGTGCTGGTGGCGTACGCCGTCTTGCGGCCGCGTTCCCAGTATTCGTCCGGTTGCTGCCCGCAGACGACGTACCACATCCTGAAGAGCTCCTCGTGCTCGTCGTAAAGGACGTTGTTGTAGTTGAACATCTCCATCTTGCCGCACCATGGGTCGTCCAGCCTCAGCACCGGCTCGGGGCGCTTGACCGCCTCATTGACCCGACGCTTCAGGTTGTGGACTTCCAGCAGGAACGCGTCGTCGATGAACAGGACCTTGTTCCTGTAGACCTCGGCCACTGGGAGCTCTCCCTTCGCGGGTCACAGTGGGTGCGCGTTCTCATTCCGCGAGCGATAGCTGAACCACACGAACATCGTCCATCTCAAGCACGTTATCCGGAGCGGATCCGTGCTTCCGAGATCCTACGGCGATGGCGAGCTGCGTTCCGCGCGCTTCGGAATCGAGGTACGGAACGGGATCGTCGTTTAACGTGACCCAATTCCCGTCGCCGCTCTTCACGTAACCCGTGACTTCTTTGCGGACCGTGTCGATCACCACTCTGAGGCCGAACCACACGCCCGCCGCCGCGGGCTCCCCCAGACCGTGCGCATCGTCGCCGAAGTTCATCCGCACAGGCTGTTTCTCGACCGCCACAA
>CAZKUN010000249.1:0-6223 GCA_964555935.1 uncultured Armatimonadia bacterium
CGCTGATGGCCTGCGGTTGCGCTCCCGCCGCCTCACTAACCGAAGGAGTCATGCCATGAATCTGCTTCAGAACCCCGAACTCAAGGCCTCGAATGGCGTGCTCCCCGCCGGCTGGTACCTGTCGTCCCCGCGGGACGGGCTCGCGCCGCGAGCGCTGACCGACGGCGAGCACGTGGCCCTCACGGGCACCGGGAAGGCGAGCTGCTTCGGCAAGCTCGGGCAGGAGGTCCCGGCGCGGGCGGGACAGTGGTACGAGGCTGCGGTGACCTTCCGGGTTGAGGGCATCGCGGACATCACTCTATGCACCCTCTTCAACCTGGTTTTCCGCAAGGACGGACACCTGATCCGCGAGTGCCTGCTGGACGGGGTGACCCGCGACGGAGACTGGCTTACCGTCCGCAAGACGCTGCTGTGCCCGGACCGGGCCGAGGCCGCCGATCTGGAGATCTTCTTCCGCCATGCCACGGAGGGCTCATTGATCGTCCGACTGGCTTGTCTGCGGGAGGCCTCGCCGCCCCCGCCGCCACGCACCGCCAAGGTGGCGACCGTGAAGCTCTATCCCACGGAGCCAACTACCCCCGAGCGCAACCGCGAGGCCTTCTGCGAGCTACTGGACCAGGCAGGCCAGGCGAGAGCGGACATCTGCTGCTTGCCCGAAGCCACCAACATGGTGGGGACCGGAATGAAGGCGCAGGATGTCGCTGAGCCAATCGAGGGTCCGAGCTTCGCGGCATACGCGGCGAAGGCGAAGCAGCACGAGATGTGGGTGGTGGCCTGCTATGACACGATCGAACATGATCTGTGCCGCAACACGGCAGTGCTCATCGACCGTCAGGGGAAGCTTGCGGGCGTCTACCACAAGACCCATCTGCACTGGCCGGAATACCGCGATGGCGTCACGCCGGGGGACGATTACCCGGTGTTCGAGACCGACTTCGGCACCATCGGCATGATGATCTGCTACGACAGCTGGTTCCCCGAAGTCGCGCGTCTGTTGACCTACAAGGGCGCCGAGGCGATCTTCTTCCCGGTCTGGGGGTATGATGAGATCGTCCTGCGCGGGCGAGCTGTCGACAACAACGTCTTCATCATCGCCTCGTCGCTGGGGTCGGCGGCAAGCATCATCAGCTCAAACGGCGACATGATCGCCCGCACGGAAAGCGATGGCATCGTCACTGCCGAGATCGCCATCCAAGCCCGGCCGACCCACTCCTACGTGGACCGTGAAATCACGAACGGCATCCCCGGCGCCACGCGCTGGACACGCGACACGGTTTCGCTGCGCGAGTACGACGAACTACGGGAGCAGATACTCAATGTCTAAGTTCGGGCGCATCCCACCAGGGCCCGCCGGCCTGGCAATCATCTTGAGCGGGTGGTCAATAACCATGGCTGCGGCGCGCGCTGCCGAATTGCCCCTACAGACCGAGGAAGCTGTCGTCACTTCCGACAGGCCCGTGGAGCTAACCTTCACCATCGACGGTGGCTGGGAGAGGGTCTACCTGGCGCTTGAGGGGAGACTCTCGAACCCCGCTCAGACCGGTTGGCGCGGTGGCTCAATGCCGTGCATCGATTACCTGGTCAACGGCAAGCGCGTCACAGCCGATCAGATCGCCAATCTTCACGACGCCACGGAGTCCGCCACCTGGGGCGGCACGTACTTCTCGTGGATCGGTGAGGCGGACAACTGGCGGCTGACGTACAGCCCCGATTTCACGCCCTTCGCCAGTGACAACAACCCGGCGGAATTCGGCGACAACCCCTACCTACAGATCTTCGATATCACGCCCCTGGTTCAACGCGACGGGCCCAACACGCTCGTGATGCGCCATGCGATGAACCACTTCGCCAGCTTCCAGATGATCTTTCGGCAGGTGCGGCTGCTCAGCGAATACGAGCGACCGCCCGCGACAGCTTTGCCACGAGATTTCCCCGATACGTCAGGGCGTGTCATCCGACCGCAAGCGGAGCATGAAGTGTCCTACGAAGCCCGGTTGCTGTCCGGCGGAGGCATTGAGATCCAGGCCGAAGGCGAGCGGTATGTCGTGGCGTCGAAGTTCTCGCGCCCAGGTGGAGGCTTGCGCCGGCTGAGCGAGCAGGCGGAGGGCTGGAATCCGGCGGTCCAGGGCGACAGCCTGACCGTCGAAGGCGCGCCCTACCGGCTGGAGCGCTCGTTGCGAAGGCATGCGGAGCGCGTGGAGGTCGTCGACCGGCTGACCAACACGAGCGACGAGACCATCGGCATCCGCTTCGGACATGAGATCGCCATCGGCAAGGCAGACCTGGACAGAGTCTACTTGTGCGGCAACCGCCTTCCGCGCAAGGAAGGGGAGACCAGCATCGACGTCCATCCGCTGGAAAACCCGACCGTGTACGCGTGCCGCGAGCAAAGCGGGCTCGGACTGCTGCCGCGCGATGATGTCTTCCGCGCGCACGTTGAACTCGTCCTGCGCGATGGGGCCTATGGTCTCAATGACCGGCACTTCGCGCTCGCCCCTGGCGCCTCATACGAGACGCGTTGGGAGATCTACCCGACCGCCACGCCCGATTACTACGCGTTCATCAACGCCGCTCGACGGAGCCTTGAGGCCAACTACAGCATAGATGGCAATATGGTCATCGCCCACGGATTTGAGGGCGCGATGGCCGACCTGACCGATGAGGACATCGTGACGCTGGTCCGCGCCAACGATGCGAAGTACATCGTGCTCTCGACCATCTCGCGCCTGGACGAACAGGGCGGGCGGATGCCCCCTGCTGGTGATGGCGCCTACGCGCACGGCACGGGCCTGCTGGGCGATTACGGCAAGTGGAATCGGCAGTACCTCGAGCAAGTGATCGCCCGCTTCCGGCGGCTCTGTCCTGACACGAAACTACTACCATACCTCGATCCCTACGTCTGTTCCGAGCCCGGCGCCACCGAGAAGTATGGCGACAGCCTCGCCCTGATGCCTGATGGCGGGCCGCAACTCTACACCGACCACAAGATGCCCGTCTTCTATCCGACGCTCGACAACTCATACGGCAGGGCGCTCGGGGAGGCCTTCGACTACCTGCTCAGCGTCGCTGACGGCTTCTATATGGATGAGTCGACCATGTACTACCTGCCGGGGGTGGGCGCCTTCAGTTACCGCGACGACACGTGGGACGGGCATTCCTGCAAGATGAATCTGGGCAGCGGATACGAAGAGGTCGATGCCACCTACGAGTTGCAGCGCAAGGTCACCAACTCGGCGCTGTATACGCGAGCCTATCGCCTTCGCCAGTTGGAGAAAGCGCGGGAGCAAGGGAAGGCAGTGTGGATGAACTTCGAGCCGATGAGCGAGGAGGAAGCCGCCCTCCAGTCCTACCGGTTCGTGGAGTGCTACGCGAGCAGCGCCCCGGTGTACAGCCACCTTGGCTGTCCGGTGTCGCTGGCCAATGAACACGTAGAGCGTGCCGAGACCGACATCGGCGATTCGATGCGACGCATGCTGATGTTCGGCGGACTATACCTCACCTACGGGATCAAGTACCGCACGGCGGGGAACATCCTCCAGGACCTATACCCCTTCACGCCGGTCGAGTTGCACTGCGGCTATGTGATCGGCAAAGAGAAGATCATCACCTGCTCCTCCGGGACGTACAGCTTCGGAGATCGGTCGGCTCTAGCGGTGCGCTATTACGACAACTCCGGGTTCCACCTCCCCGATCGCGACGTGACGATCCCCGCGGGTGCCGCCGAGACGCAGGCCGACGTGGACTTGCGGGAAGGCGAGCTGGCCATCGTGTTCAGCCCTGCCCAAGCAAACGAGGAGTGACACAGATGGTTCTCGCCACACGCGCGCCGTCCGTGCTCAACATGGACGAGATGGAGCAGATCTACCAAGCAGCGCTGCGGGTATGGGCGAGGGTGCCGATTCGCGCCCAAGGACCAGAGGAGTTCCTGCAGCCCGTCCGCGACTTCGGGTGCGAGATTGAGGGCGATCTCATCAGCTTCCCGGACGGTGTCCGCGAGGCCACCGTCAACGCCATCCAGACCCACCGCGACGCTAATTGGCCACCGCGGCCGGCGGAAGTAACCACGGACAGCATTGAGAAGATGGCGTCGGGCCAGGCGCTCTATTCCTGCGATGTCGACACCGACGCGATTCACCTCGCCACGACCGCCGACCTGGAGCGCTTCTCATGGGTCTGCGATCTCTTCCCGGACCTCGGGCGCGCCCATCCGACCTTCATCCCCCAGGATGTCCCCGGCCACTGCCGCGACCTGCACGCCTTCGCCACCATAGCCCTCAACGCCCAGCGGCCGTCGCGCGTGTCGGTGTATAACGCCGACATGATTCCATACTTCCTCGACGTGCAAACCGTCTGCCAGGGCCGCGAGGAGGCGCGGGAAGCGCCCATCTTCGCCACCAAGTGCTGGGTCAACACGCCCTTCATGATCACCCGCGAGAACATTGAGATCGCCCTGAAGGCGCGGTCGTTGCTCGGCCAGCCGTTCCACTTCTCGTGCATGCCGGTAGCCGGAATGGCGACGCCGGTGACTCTGGCCGGTTCGCTGGTGACGATCGCTGCCGAGTGTCTCGCTCTGAACGCGCTAAGCCTCGCGTTGGAGGGCAGGCTGCAGGGCTGGACGGCTGGGCCCCTGACCTTTGACATGAAGATCGGCAACCAGAATCAGAATGGGCCTGACGTGGCCCTACTGCGACAGGGCTCGGCGCAGATGGGGGCCTACGTGTTTGGCGGACAGTGGAGCGGCGTGGGCGGCCCCACCACCGGATCGAAGCAACCCGACGCGCAGGCGGCGATGGAGAAGGCGTTGGACACCATGTGGGCGATTGGCTGCGGGGTGCGCAGCTTCGGCTCCCTAGCGACGCTCGCGGGTGCGGACGTCGGCAGCATCACCCAGCTCATGATGGACCTCGAGTTGATGAGCTACTGCGAGCGACTGGTGGAGGGCGTCCGCGTCAATGAAGAGACGCTGGCCGAGGAGGTCATCGCCGAGGTGGCCCCTCGTGGCGCCTATTTCCTCGACAATGAGCACGCGGCGCGCCACTTCCGCACGGAGCTGTGGCTGCCGGAGTTGGTGGATCGGCGGGCGCCAATGGCTTGGCAACCTGATCCGGTGACGATGGTGGACAACGCGCGCGCGAAGGCGCGCCGATGCCTCGCCGATGCCGAAAATAGGTGTCCACTATCCGATGCGCAGAGGCGGCAAGTCCAGGAGATCATGACGGAAGCCGCGCGGACCGTCCGGTAGGGCGCGAGACCCCATCGTCCCAGAGCTTGATGAATCTGGGGAACCCGTGCTGTCACCTCCCACGCAAGGAGCGCCTCCAAATGGTGTCGTTCGCCCTTCTTCCACTTATCCTCAGCGGCCCTACCCCAGCTCAGCCGACCGTCGGCGTCGTCGAGGGCGACCGCAGGCTGATGCTCAACGGCGATCCCATCCTCACGCTCAACACGCCCTGGGTCGCGACCGGCGACTGGGAAGGCGTCTACAACTACCCCGCGAGCCCAGTGCCTGCCGACGAGCCACGCGTCCACACCGGCGATCACGGCCGTATCACCGAGACGATCACCACCGAGGGCGACACTGTCACGATCCGCTACGAGTTCGCCTTCACCGATCTCCCGACCGGCCGGCACATCCAGTGGTGGTGGCGGCTCGCGCCCGAAGACTTCGACACCGCCCACGTCGAGGGTGAGGGCACGCGCGCCGTCGCGCTCCGCCCCATCGGTGGCTCAAGCATCGGTGGCCTGAAGCGTATGGCGATCATGCGGCCCGACCTTGACCTCGACATAGCCGTCTCCGCATCGACCGGCGAGTGGGCGTTCTCGGATCAACGTAACGCTGACTGGGCCAAATGCTACCGGCTCGAATACAACCGCCCCTTCACCGTCGATGGAAAGCGCGAGGGCTGGCTTCAGGTCGCCATCACCGCCAAGCGCCCAGAGCCCATCACGGTCCCTCTCACCACCGGTGAGGCCGTCAGTCTGCGGGGCATCCCCTTCAGCATCGGCCCTCCGGCCGCTGTCGACCAGTCGCTCGCCGGCATGTTGATGCTCCACGCCGCCGATGGCGAGGCCGCCCGCGGCGCGGTCGTGGGAGAAGTACTGGTCACATACGCCGATGGCCAAGATGCCCGGGTCGCATTGGTTTGGGAAACCTCACTCACCTCCCGTAGCGATGACCCTCGTGACCTGCCCGGCGGCGCGCTCGTCTCCCTACCTGACGACA
>CAZKUN010000249.1:6233-12986 GCA_964555935.1 uncultured Armatimonadia bacterium
CGTGGATCACATCGTGGCGCAATCCCCGTCCTGATGAGGCCATTCAGACCGTCGAGCCCGTGACTCGCGCGGCCGGTTGGCGTCTGCTCGCGGCCACGGGCGTCCGCGCCGACGCCGATGAACGGAGAATTGCCACGGCACTGAGAGCCGGCCAGAGCGCCGGCGCGCTCGCCGAGGAAACTGTGGTATCCCTCGACGGCACCTGGCGTTTCCAGCCCGAGGGCGGCGATGAACAGGACATCTCCGTTCCCCAGCAGTGGAACTTCATTGACGGCCTCCGCAACGTCCACCGTGGCACCTACCGCCGCACCTTCGACGTGCCGGATAGCATGCAGGGCCAGCGCGTCCTGCTCCGCTTCGAGACAGTGGGTGACTACTGCGAGGTGACCGTCAACGGATTCCACGTCGGGGAGCATCTCGGCCCATGCGTGCCGTTCGAGATCGACGTCACCGAGCGCGCCGCGCCAGGCTCCACGGGCAACGCGTTGGAGGTCGCCGTCAGGGACGATACCCACTTCAGCGTCCCCAAGGAGACCACCGACTGGCGCGACCGCCGGCATTGGATTCCGCACGGCATCGGCGCCAACTCCCGTAAAGGCATCTGGCAGAGCGTCAACCTCGTCGGCCGGCCGCCAGTCCATATCAGCAATGTCCGCGTGCAGACCTCCGTCCGCGGGAAGAAACTCACGGTCATCTACGAACTCTTCAACTCCGGCCGAGCCACCTTCACCGGCGAACTCGCGGCGAGCGTCCGCCCATGGGAGGGCGGCGATGTCGAGGTTGAGCTACCCGCCACGCCCGTCGAACTCCCCGGCTATGTCACCACCACCCTAACGGTCGAAGCGCCGTGGGAGAGCCCCGGGCTGTGGCAACCCGATCACCCCACGCTCTACGCGCTCCGCAGCGCCCTATCAGATGACGACGGAGAGCGCGCTCACCGCGCCGACACGCGCTTCGGCTTCCGGGAAGGCTGGTTTGAGGGTATCCACTTCTACCTCAACGGCATCCGCTACAACCTCCGAGGCGAGAGCCCAAGCTACAACGGGAACGCCGACCTCATGGACACTCGCGCGGCGGCCGAGGGAATGGTCAGCCGCGCGCTCGCGGCCAACTTCAACGTGCTGCGCTTCCACGCCGTCCCCGCGCCGCGGGACGTGTACGACGTCTGCGACGAAATGGGGATGCTCGTAGTCGACGAGAGTGGAATCTACGCCAGTTGGCAGATGCTCATGCCCGAGCACCCGCGCTGGATGCCCGAATGCGAGCGCCACCTCTCTGCATGGGTCCGCCGCGACCGCAACCACCCCTCCATCGTCCTCTGGTCGGCCGAGAACGAGGGCCTCAACGTTGGCGTCCTCACCCCAGGCCAACTCGCGGAGTACAAGCGCGTCATCGACGCCAATGACGGCACGCGCCCTGTCATCTTCTGCGGTGACGGCACGGGTTACGGCGTCGCCGAGGCCAGCAGCAAGCACTACGTCCGCCTGATCTCCGACCTCGAAGACCGGGGCGGGCGCTCATCCGGCTACGGACGCGACCTCCGCGACGACATCTACTGGGCTGCAGAATACAAGCAGGACATCCCTCTCGGCGTCAGCGAGTTCCTCTTCCCGGCCAACGACGAGATGCGCGCAAAGCACCGCGAGGTCTGCGCCATGATGGGCCTCCAGACGCGCGGGTATCGCTACGCCGACTGGTTCGACATCCGGCCCTACAACCCGTTCTACACAGGCTACCAGAGCGACGAAGGCGTGAGAGAGGGTTACGAGGGCATCTGGGACACGATCGTCAAGTCCTTTGCCCCCATCGCCGTCTTCGACAAGGCATATGACGCGCTCGGCCCGTTCCCGGAACCGCCCGCGCTGCGGGTCGGCGAGGCCGCGCGGCGAGCCCTGATCGTCTACAACGATGCCCTCGCCGACGAGAGCGTCACCGTTACCTGGCAAGCTGTCATTGGCGGGGAGAAGATCGCGGGCGAGGAGAGGCAACTCACCATCGAACTCGGCTACCACGCTGAGATAGAGATCGAGTTCACGCCTGAGGTCGCGGGCGAGTTGGAGTTGCGCCTGACCTCAAGCAAGGGCGGCGTCGAGCAGTTCGCCGACGCCCGCCGTTTCGTCGTCCAGTAGGGCAGGGCTACCCGCCTGAGGCCCGCTCGATTAGCGAGGCGGCCTTCGCCTTGCCCAGCCGCCGGGCAAGCTCGGCCGGTGTCTCACCCGCCGCCGATGTCGCTCCCGTGTCGGCCCCGACCTCCACCAACGCCTCCACCATCGCCACGTTGATGCGCGTAGCGCGGTGCAGCGGCGTGTTGCCCGAGCCGTCTCGCGCATCCACGCGCGCGCCGAACCGCGCCAGCAACCGCACCATTTCGGCGTTTCGGCTATCAACGGCCTGGTGAACGATGCTCCCGCCGAAGTTGGGCCCCCGGCGGTTCGGGTCAGCCCCCGCCGTCAACAGCTCGCCCGCACATCCCACGTGACCCCGGTCCACAGCGAAGTTCAGCGCGCTCCGTCCCACGTGATCGGCGGCGTCGATATCCGCGCCCGCCTCGATCAGCGCGGCAACGGCATCTCCGGCTCCGGCATAGGCGGCAAACATCAGCGGCGTGCGTCCACGCCCGCGCGGCACGCATTCAGCCAACTCCTCGGGTCGTGTCCGCAGCGCATCGCGCAAGAGGTCCATATCGTTCAGCCCCGCCGCGTGGTGGAGCTTCGGCTCGACGCCGCGGCGGATGAGCCACGTCGCCGCCTCCGCATCGCCCGCCAGCGACGCGCCGTCAAGCAGACTCCACCCGCCATGGTTCGTCGCGTTGACATCAGCGCCCAGCTCCACTAGTGACTCGGCGACGGCAGAGCCCGTGCTCAGAGCGATCGAGAGCGGTCGGTCGTTGCCGTGCGAGTTGCCGGCGTTGATCAGACTTGGGTCAGCGCCAATCAGCGCTCGGATGCGCTCGACGTCGCGTCCCCGAATCGCCTCGGCGAGCGCTTTACGCCGCTCGCCCCGCCTCGACGGGATGGCCCGGCCTGCAGGCTGTGACATGCGTTCATTCTGCCCCGATCTGGCACTAACAACCTCCCCTTCGCGAGGTAATCGCCGCTCATGCGGGGAACCTCGTCAGCCACGGCCTCGGATGCGGATCACAGATACCCGACGCCGCCGATCCACAGGAGAACCCTCCATGCAAAGACCACTCGCATGCCTCATCGCTGTCGTGTTCCTCGGCCTCGCCCTCGCCGGCGCCCACGCATCAGACCTCGGCGCCACCATCCTCGACCGCACCGGCATCGCGGGAGGCGTCTGCGCGCTCGTCCGCTGCGGCGATGGCGAACTCGCGCACGAGTTAGCGACCGAGGGCAACCTTCTCGTCCACGCCACCGATTCGCGCCCGGAAATGGTCGAGGCCACGCGCCAACGCGCCGACGCGGCCGGCATGCTCGGTTCCGAGGTCATTGCCGAGACCGGCGACGTGTCGGCCCTCCCGTACGCGGACAACTCGGTCGATATTGTCATCCTGCCCGAGCTGGCGCCGGCCGATCTCGAAGCGCTCTCGCCCACCGAGGTGCTCCGCGTGTTGCGCCCGCTCGGCAAGGCCTACATCGGCCAGGCACCCGACTCCCGACCGCGCGTCGTTCCACGCGCCTTGCGCGAGTGGGCCGCATCCGGCGGCATCGATGATCCCACCATCATCGTCGGCGAACTCGGCACGTGGATCGAAATGGAGAAGCCGCCCGCCGAGGGCGTCGATGACTGGAGCCACTGGTTCCACGGTGCCGATAACAACCCATCATCCTCCGACTCCGTCATCCAAGCGCCCTACATGACCCAGTGGATGGGCACGCCCTACAACATCACGATGCCCGCGATCACGACGGCGTCGGCGGGCCGCATCTTCCTCGCGACGGGTCACATAGCCCACCACCCGCGCGAAGAAGCGACGCTCAACATGATCACCGCCCGCAACGGCTACAACGGGCGCGTGCTATGGACGCGCGAACTGCCCGAGGGATACCTCGTCCACCGCTCGGCCTTCATCGCCACGCCCGACATCTTCTACCTCATCGACGGCAGCTCGGTATTGATGCTCGATTCCGAATCCGGCGCCGAAGAAGGGCGCATCAGCTTCGATGGCATCACCGGCGATCTCACGTGGATCGCGATGCAAAACGGCGTCATCTACGCTCAGGCCCAGGACGATTACGCCCCCGCCGAGACCAAGATAGTTAATAGCCCCCGCGATCACTGGAGTTGGGGCGAGTTGTCTCCCGGCTACTACACAGACCGCGTACCATGGGGCTTCGGCAAGCACCTCGGCGCCTACAGCACCAGCAGCGGCAAGACGCTCTGGACCCATTCTGAACCCACCGTCATCGATTCCCGCAGCCTCGGCGTCTGCGAGGACCGGCTCTACTTCTACGCGCCAGAATCCCGCATCGGCTGCATCGACGCCGACTCCGGCTCGGTTCTCTGGTCCACCAACGATCCTGAGGTGATGGAGAAGCTGGAGATGAAGGGCCAGGGCCTTGTCAGCACGCCGGGCTTCCGCAGCAACTGCAACATCCTCTGCACGGAGGATGTGGTCTTCTTCGAGGCCCAGACACACCTGTACGTGCTGGCGCTCTCGGCCAAGGATGGCAGCCTGCTCTGGTTCCGGGAGAAGACGCGCAACAATCCGACGCTGCTTTATGTCGATGGCAAGCTCATCACGAGCCACCTGATCTCCGGCACGCTTGCGGTCGATCCGCTCACCGGCCGCGAGGAACAGAAACTCAACTTCAGCAAGGTCAACTGCGTCCGCATGAACGCCACGCCGGATGCCTTCTACTGCCGCGGCGAGGGACTCGGCGTCTACGACCGCGAGACCGACACCTACAAGGTCGACGGCAGCGTCCGGCCCGGGTGTAACGACGGCGCCCTCCCCGCGAATGGCCTGCTCTACGTCGGTCCGTGGGCATGTGACTGCAACCTGTCTCTCATCGGCACCGTCACGCTCTGCTCCGCCGGCGATTTCGACTTCAACGTCGTCGCAACCAACGAGAGCAACCTCCAGCTCGGCGCCGGCGATCCGGCGACCGTGCAGCCGCTGGACGCCTCCGACCTCGACTGGCCCACCTACCGCGCCAATACACAGCGCTCCGGCTCATCACAGGTCGCCCTCAAAGAGGAGCACCCGGTTCCCGGCTGGTGGCACAAGCCGACCGACGCATGCAAAGTAACGCCACCCGTTGCCGCCGGAGGGCTCGTCTTCTTCGGTCGCGAGGACGGCAAGGTCCGATGTCTCAACGCGGAGACCGGCGACGTCGCTTGGGATTACGTAACCGCCGGCCCGATCATCCAGCCCCCGACCATCTGGGAGGGCCGCTGCTACGTCGGCTCCGGCGATGGCTATGTCTACTGCATCGAGGCCGCGACGGGTCGTCTGCTCTGGCGCTTCCGCGCGGCTCCGGTTGAGCGCCGGATGATGGTCTACGACCACCTGATGTCAACCTGGCCTGTCAACTCCGGCATCCTCATCGAGGACGGTGTCGCCTACGCCGCCGCGGGGATCATCGACCGCGACGGCACCTACGTCTACGCCCTCGATGCCAAGACCGGCGAGATCGCCTGGCAGAACAACGGCACGGGCCACATCGACCCGGACCTCCGCAAGGGCGCCTCAGTCCAGGGCGGGCTGGCCATCGGCGGCGGACGACTCTGGCTGGCCGGCGGCAACCAGGTCTCCCCCACGCCCTTCGACCTCAAGACCGGCGAGTGCAAGAACTGGCTCAAGCCTCAGGGCCGCCCGAGCACGCCACGCGGTCGCGAGATCGGCGTCTGGATGGACAAGTACATCGTCCACGGCGGCCGCCTGCTCTACTCCGATCCGGCCAAGTCCATCAACCCCGGCCAGTTCAGCTTCGTCCCGCTCGACGAGAACGGCAACATCAAGTACCCGCCGATGATGCCCATGCACCGTTCCTGCCTCGCCCCGGCGTGGGATGACACCAATTTCGTCGCGCTGACCGAACGGTACGGTCAGCTCGTCTGCTGGGACAATGACCTCCTCACGAAGGCCTTCGACGTCCGCCAGAAAGAGGAAGAGCTGCGCCAGGAGGCCATGAAACGCGCGCCCAACCAGAACGAACGCAACCGCAAGCGCTGGCAAACCGACAGCTTGCTCGACGGCCTATTCCGCCACACCGGACGATGGGGACCCGTCGAGCGCCAGACGCTCTGCCTCGCGCTCACCAAGAACTTCGTCGTCACCGTCGCCGGCCCCGCGCCCTGGCAGAACGAAGACGCCAACGGACGCTGGACCATCCTCGGCATCAACCTCGAGACCGGCAAGGAGCAGCTGTGGCACGGCTGCCCCAGCGAGCCGATGGAGAACGGCATGTGCATCGACCGCGACGGCCGGATCATCGTCGCGCTGAAGAATGGCGAGATCTACTGCACCAAGGAGAAGCCCGAGGAGACCGGATAGCCCATGCCGACGCTTGAGTTGCCGGTTCGCTACTTTCAGGATTCAACGCCGGATGGCGTCGCTTGCCGTGAGGAGAACTTCATCACGCGCGAGTTGATCTTCCCGCTGCCTGTTGAGCAGACAGCGCTCGTGCTGATCGACCTCTGGAACGACCATCACATCGAGAGCTGGCTCGAGCGGGCCGCCGCGATGACACGCGATGTCATCGTGCCACTCATCGACCGCGCGCGTGACGCGGGCCTCGCCATCGTCCACGCGCCCGCTCCACAGATCGCCGAGAAATACGACGTCTA
>CAZKUN010000250.1:0-12943 GCA_964555935.1 uncultured Armatimonadia bacterium
TTTGAGAAACTGAGCCGCGGGTGGTTGGATGGTGCTGCGGGGGCCGGTCGAACGACCGGCCCCGGCGGAGTGTCAGCGTCTGTTACTCGGTGCTCTCGTCAGCGGGCGCATCGCCCATGTCTTCCATGCCGCCAGCCATTTGCTCCGCCATGACCTCGGTCACGATGGCCAGATCGGCCTCGCTCGGAGTGCCGAAGGCCTCTGCCATTGCGGCCAGATCCGAGTCGCTCTCCGCAGCCATCTGCTTGAACTCATCGGACTCCGGGTCCATCCCCATGGCCTCGGCAGCAACCGTGAGCATGGCGGCTCCCATCGCGGGCACGACGACCTTCGCCGCATCTGCCCACTCGGCCGCGTCCTTGAAGCCATAGCCCTTCACGATCTCCGACAGATCGTCGTTCTCCGCAGCCTTCTCTATCGCCATCTTGATCGCCTCGGGAGATTGCTCGTCCTCGACGCCGAGACCGTCAACGATCCCATCCATGATCTCTTCTACACCATCGTCGTCCATGCACGCCAGGAACGCCTCCGCCGTTTCCTTCGTGAGCCCATCAGCCGTCTCGGCGGGAGCGGCGTCGGTCGGTTCGGCATCGGTAGACGGTCCGGCTGGGTCGGCGGGTCCGGTGAGGGGGCGGCGCGCCCGCGTCTGGTACATCCGTGGGCTTCGCCGGGCATCCGGATAGCGCTAGCGCGGCCACTGTCAGCACCATCAGGATTGCGGGCAGATGAAATCTGGTCATGTCTCTCAGCTCGCCTTTCGTATGCTTCGGAGTTTGGTGACGCCTCGCCAACCCATTCACCACGGGCCTACACAACTCCTGGGCCCCGCGCGCTCTAGAAGTGATCCGGCGTCCACATGTACGGCGTGTCGGGGCGAAACAGCGCGTCCGCCAGTTTCTCGACTTTGCCGGTCGCCCGGGCCTGAGGGTCGGCCAGTACCAGTTCGGGAGTGCGCGCGCCCAGCAGGCCGAGCGTCAGCAATGGCTGCGGGATCTCCAGCGTTGGGGTCCCGCGACGGCGCGTTGACTCGATCGCCAAGCCATCGCGCGAGAGGTACAGCCCCACTGACCCGGCGTCGGTCTCAAGCCATAGCGCCCCGCACGCAATCCCCGCCGCGGCCAGCCGTGACTCCAGCTCTCGTCGCAGCTTCCTCACGCACCGAGGCACGTTGATAATGCGGGCCATAGCGGCCCCGCTCGAGGGGTATGTCGAGTATGCCGTCGTGCCGTATTGTCTGCAGAACACGGCGAATGGGTGATCCAGCGGCAGGTGAACGGACACCTCCTCGATCTCGGCCTCTGTCGCCTGTCTCGCGGCTTCAGCAAGGATCGTGTTGTACGCTGCGGGATCCGACGCGCCGACCTCACACAGCGCCAGGCGGTCGGCGACCTTGGTCGCGCGCTTCCTGCCCGGGCCTTGGTGGGTGTCGTCAATCGCCGCGTAGCCGATGATGCGTCCACGATGGGTGGTCACGACAATGATGCGGGGCTTGGTGAAGAACTGAGACCCCTTCGGGAAGCCATCGTCCGGGAACGGCGGCCGGACGATGGAACACGTTCGCGACCGGTTCTGGCGGTTGTAGATGCGCAGGATGGCCGGCATGTCGGCCGGCTTAAATGGTCGCACGGCCGGGCCGTAAGGGCACCCAGATGCCTCCGCGGCGCTAACCGTCAGCCAGGACCCGCCGTAGGCGGTCACGAAGCCCCAGCGATGGTAGAAATCCCTGATGCCAAACAGCACGGAGACATCGAACCGCTCCCTGTCCATCCACTCGACGGAGCGTTGCATCACCTGACGCGAGTAGCCCTTCTTGCGGTGCTTGGAGTCCGTTCCGACTCCGCCGATGCCGCCCATGATCACGGTCGCGCTTCCGATTCGCATGCGGCGCTTGTGGATCAGCAAGCTGCTGACCGGTTTGCCCCCGCACCGGTAGAGCCCGATGCGAGTCGTTCCCGGGGTCTCGGCAGGCTCAATCAATACACTCGTCGTATCGCTGGACGTCATCGTCTAGCTCCTTCGGATCACATTCGGTCTGCACCACGGTCAGTGTGGCAAGCCGGTGAATTCGACATTCGAATGCCGCGCGCCTGCTTCGCATCGAGAGGAAACTCCCACCGCCCGCCGAATACCTATCTGAGTGGCCTGTAATGGTGGACCGTCGGCGCGCCGCGCCGACGGTCGCTTTGGTAACCCACGACCGCAGAAAGGATGCGTTGCTCTGTGAAAAAGGCACTGCTCGTGATTGGCGGGACGTTTCACCCCTTTGAACCTTGCGCGGAGATACTGGAGGGATACCTGACGGGGGCCGGGCTCTGCGAGACGACGGTAACCGACGACCGTAAGAAGCTCACGAGGCTGGGCGGATACGACCTCGTCATCCTCTACACCTGCGGGGGGAAGCTGACCCCGGCGCAGGAGAAGTCGCTGTGCGCCTTCGTCAACGATGGCGGCGGCCTGCTTGCCATCCACGCCGCAAACGTCATGGACGACGTCAACGCGGACTACCTCGAGATGGTGGGCACGAAGTTCATCGGGCACGGTCCGATCACGGAGTTCACCGTCGACATCACGGCGGACCACGACATCACGAAACGCATCGACAGTTTCAGGATCACCGATGAACTCTACATCTGCGAGAAGCGCGCGAAGAGGCTCAGGGTGCTCGCGACAGCGCTCTGGCAGGGCGAGAAGCATCCGATGGTCTACGTGCGCAGCTATGGCAAGGGCCGGGTGTGCTACGTCGCGCCGGGGCACGATGAGCGCACGTTCAGCAACCCGCTCTTCCAGCGGATCTGCGGTAAGGGCGTGCGCTGGGTGACGAAGGAACGCGAGAACAAGGTTGTCCGCGCGGGCATCGTAGGTTACGGTGGCGCGTTCAACATGGGCCAGCACCACGCCGGATTGATGCGCGCGGCCGGGCTAGAGGTGACAGCCGTCTGCGACCTCGATGGATCGCGCCTTGAGATCGCCAAAGAGGAGCTTGGCGAGGACATCGAGACCTACACCAAGATCGAGGAGATCGCGGCCTCGGACGCGGTCGACATGGGGATCATCATCACGCCCCACCACGTCCACTGCGACAACGCGCTTGAATTCCTGACCCGCGGCAAGCACGCGATCGTCGAGAAGCCGTTCTGCATCACGGCTGACGAAGCGACGAAGATGATCGACGCGGCCAACGCGAGCGGCGTGATGCTCTCGACGTATCACAACCGGCGCTGGGACGCGGACTTCATGACGATCAAGCATATCTGCGACAGCGGGATGATCGGCGAGGTCTTCAGCGTCGAGGCGTGCACGGGCGGATACAGTCACCCGGGTTACTGGTGGCGCAGCCACAAGCCGATCTCGGGCGGCGCGATCTACGACTGGGGCGCCCACTTCATGGATTGGATTCTCAACATCATGCCGGGCAAGATAGAGAGCGTCTACGGCTTCTACCAGAAGCGCGTTTGGCATGACGTGACCAACGAGGACCACTGCGAGGCGATTCTCAGGTTCGAGGGAGATCGGAAGGCGCAGCTTGAGATCTCGTCCATCGCCGCGATCGGCAAAGACCGCTGGCGTATTCTGGGCACCAAGGGCGCCCTGAAGTCCGGCCACGACTGCATCCAGGTTGTCACCCACTGCTGCGGGAGCGAACGTCGTGTCGACGTGCCCTACGTGCAGCCGGAGGGGAATGGCTACTACCGCAACGTCGCGGAGCACCTGCTGTGCGGCATGCCGCTATCGGTAACTCCCGAGTCGGCCCGTCGCGTCATCGCAGTGCTGGAGAACGCGGAGAAATCCGCGGCGTGTGGCATTCCTATCGAGGTGCCGCACGAGTAGCGATTGATGGTGGAGTCAGGAAGCAACAAGACGGGGCGGCCGATTGGCCGCCCCGTTGTCGTTGTCGGTCGCCGTTCGTAGGTCGGATCTCCCGATCCGACGCCGTTGAAGGTTAGAAGATCCCCGCCTTGCGGGTCGCCTCGTATTGAGGATTGCCGTCGGGGTCGCTGCAGATCCACCACTCTTCCGAGCGGACGATGCCGTCGCCGTACCCACAGAGGTCCTTCGTTGACGGGATGCGCTCGTAGATGAGGGCCAGAAGCTCGTTGGCCGGCATCGTATCGCCGGGCTTCATGCCGAGCTTCTGGAAGCAGTCGAGGTCCTTCTTGTAGTCGCGGATCAGCCCACCCGCGTGGACGCATCGGCCCGTCTGCGGATGGAATCCCTCGCAGCAGTCACACGCCATGCAGCATCCCTGAACGAGCGTGATCGGCACGTCCGGTTGCTCGCGGATGCGCAGGAAGATCTCGTACAACGTGTCGTTCGGACGCGGGCCCTTGCCCTCGCCCCCGTTGTACCAGCACGACATGCACATCAGGTGATGCGGCCGGATATGCAGCCCCTCACCCGACTCGGCCTCTGCCTCGCTACGCGCCCGATACTCGTCGATCTCCTCCTGCGGGCGGTCGTAGACGATGCTGCTCCAGCCGCGCTCCCTCACGCTCTCGTACGCGCCGGACTTCGCGAGGGGGCAGCCCTCCCAGCCGGGGGTGTCATACGCGCAGATGCCGTCAGGTGTCTCGATACGCTCAAACAGCAGCGTGTAGAGATAGCGCGCCCGCCGGATCGATCCGGGAACGAGCCCGAGCCGCTGAAGGACGTCAAGGTCGCGCTTGCGGTTGAAGATGTCCGAGGCCTCGATGGACTCGGTGTAGTGCGGGATCTCATCGGCCGGAGAGACCAGCCGAATCGTTACCGTGGGATCGCTCTTGATGCGCTCGAGGACCGCCTCGGCTTCGTGCTCGCACATCAGCGGGCACTCCACGCCACCCGCCTGGCAGACTGTGCTGAGCAATTCGTGCGCCTGGATGGTTATTGCCGGATGTCCAATGCCGTCGCCGTTCATGTTTGCTTACCCTCTGATTCGGTAGATGTGCACTGCTAGCGGCGCGAAGGCATCGGTGAACTGGCCTTCGCCGGCCGAGATCGTTCGATCCTCGTCAATGACCTCAACGCTCGCGCCGGCCTCGATCCCTTCGAGCGACACGGTTGCTTCGCCCTCGCGCCGGTCCATATCCAGATTCAGCGCGAAGACGTAGGTGTCCCCTTCGTATTCGCGCGTCATGATGCGCGAGTCGAGATCGCCCGCGATGGTGATTGATGCCTTGCGTTGGGGCTCTCCGTTGAGAATCACCGGCGCAAGACGCGCGAGTTGCTGGTTGATCTCCAGCATCGCCGCCTGGTTCTCCTCGGGGACGCCGAACTCGCTGAACGTCGGCTTGAACCGGTGGGTGAAGTAGCCGATGGCCGTCGCCCCGCCGATGATCGCCTGGTAGACCTCGTTGCGCATCTCGAGCCCGGTCACCGGATTGGCCTTATCGCCGAAGCCACCTGCGAGCGTCTCGGTCCACACGTAGAGCGGCTTGCCCACGCCCGCATATGCCCGCAACTCCCGGACGCCTTGGTCGACCCAGTTCAGCTTCTCCGGTCGGTTCCACCCGTAGATCGGGTAGACATCGAAGCCTGGCACGTCGGCGGCCTTCAGTAGTTCGGGGTATAGCTCCTCCGCTTGCTCGTGCGTGCACCAGTTGTCGAACGCGCCGTCGTCGTTGATGAAGAAGCATGTCACCGTCATGAGGACCGGACGCGTCGGATCGTGCGCCCGGACTGTCTCGTAGACTTCCATCGCCTCATTCGGCTGTTGCCGAATCACGCGCCGGGGAGGCGATAGCAACACGTTCTCGCCCGCGGCATTGAAGCCCTCGATCTCGCCGACCGATCCCCAGACTTGCTCGCCGGGATAGGTGGAGACCACCTTGAGCGTCAACTCCCGGAAGCTCGCCGCCCCGTCGAGCGTGATCTCCTGAGCGCCCTTGCGGTTCTCGAGCGTGGCTGAGACGATCTCCTCGCCGTCACCGAGAAGCACCACGTCCTTCGCGACGGCGAGCCCCGGTGACACCGTCAGCCAGACGGAGAGCTTCTCGATCGTTACCTGATCCTTCAGCCTGACTGTGAGTTCAGCTCCTTCGAGCGGGTCGATAACCGACCACGTGTGCGTCGTGCCGTCGAGGATCTTCCACAGCGGCGCGCCGTTGTTGACCTTCAACCCATCGCCGGGCGTGATCTCAGCATCACTCACTCGGCTCGGCAAGTCCGGCTCGTCATCATGGATCCACGCGAGCACCGTGTCGGATGCCGCCAACTCATCCATCGCCTCGGCGTGCTCGGGCATGTAGGGCGGGATGAAGTAGAGCCCGGCCTGCTCCGCCAACCGGCGGTATTCCGCGGCGTCGGTCGTGCCTCCGGCGCCGTTGTCCTCATCATCATTCCACCAGTAGCCGGTGATCGTGTTGATGCCGACAGCATCGAGCTTCGCGAGGTTCTCAGGCCCTTGCAGCCAGCCCATGATCGGCAGGAATGGCTCGCCATTCACGCGGAATTCGCGGTTCTCGCCGATGGTCACCGACGTGATCGGCTCTTGAGCGGCGGCTGTTGCCGCCGCGAGCACTGCCGCCACGGCTACCCAGTATCGCATGGCATTCTCCCTCTCACTCCACCCGACTCAACTGCACGTTGTCGATGTAGAATGCGGTGGCCTCGTCCGCCAGGCTGATGAAGCCGAGCCATCGCAACTGCTTGAACTGCGGGTTGGCGCATGGCAGGTCATCCCACTGGGTCTCCGTGCCATCGGGCAGCGTGATGGCGAGCGTGTAAGTGCCTGTCGCGCGGCTGCCGAGGGCGCACGTGATGTCAATGTGGATCCACTCGCCGACCGGAATGGTGGCAAGCGTTTGCCCGCCGGCCTTCAGCTCTTCGCCCTCGATCTTGACGGATGGCCCGGGACGATAGGGGCTTGAGGTGTCGCGCCACTCGTGCCAGAACTTCGCGCCGGTCTCAACGCGGACGTCGAAGCTCATGTGCATCACGCCCATGCGCCAGTTGGGCGTGTAGTACATGTGGGGCTGCCAGATCTGCGCCAACCCTTGGGCGTCTGTGAACTTGAGGCTGCGCGTGCCCGACGCGCAGGTTGCGTCCGTCACGCGGATCGACGCGTCCTTGTCGGCATCCTCGCCACTCAGTCGATCTACCTTCGGTTGCTCGCCGACCGCCGTATCCTCGAAGTCGTCCACTATCGGGCCGGGAGGCGGGGGACGGGGAATCTCGATCTCCGGCCGAACGACTGCCGCCGGCTTGGCAGTCCATGCCTCGTCGCCGTAGAGCCCGATCTGCGCCACGTCGATGGGTTCGAAGCCCATCTCCAAAGCGGGCGAGCCTTCGTTGAGCGTGAAGTCGTAGTTCTCCGCGTCCACGAACAGCGGATCGGCGACGCGAGAGCCCTCGTCGTGACCGGCGGCTTGCCACTCATCGAAGGTATGCCCGGCGAACTCGATGTCCTCAGGCCCACTCGTGTCCCAGTACAGGTTGCCCTTCAGTCGGAACTGGTCGTTGGTCCAGCCCTTTCCGAGCGGCATCCCGTTATCGGTCAGGACGATGTTGCCCTCGAAGGTGAACGAGACATGCTCTTCCTGGCGCGAGCGGATGATCTGCCCCGCGCGGCTGAATGCGAATATGTTGTTGCGGAGGGTGTTTTCCTTGCCGTAGTGCTGATGGAAGCCCCCCGTCTTCGTATCGTAGACGATGTTGTTCTCCATCAGGATCTCGGTGCTGCCCTCGTCAGTGTAGAGGCCCCACCCGCCGTAGTTGTAGGAGTGGATATCGTGCATCAGGTTGTTGGTCAGCTGCGTGCCTGGCGAGAGACCGAGGCAGTAGATGGCGCCCATGTCGCTGAGGACGCCATAGCCGATGTGGTGGATGTGGTTGTATGAGACGTTGTTATGGTTGGCGCTGCTGGCTGCGTAGCCCCAACTCCACCCGACGGAGACGCCCGTGTAGCGGAAGTCGCAGATCTCGTTATGGGTAACGTCGTGGTAGGATGTGCGCCCAATCCAGACACCGATCCCCGCCGGGAAGACGTGGCCGCCGTCGTGGATGAAGCAGTTGTCGATCGTGTTGCGGCGGGCCTGGTCGAACTCGTTCTCCTCCGACGATGTCTCGCCGATGCGGACGCCGCCTGCGCCGAGGTCGTGGATCTCGCACCGCTGCACGAGGTTGTCCTTCGTCCCATGACGGAGCCAGAGCCCGTACTCGCCGACATGCCCGATCTCGCAGTTCTCGATTGTGATGTTGCTGGCGCCATCCAGCACCACCGCGGCCTGCGTGTGACTCACGGCGCTCTGGCCGTCGACAGTCGTGGTCTTGTCAGCGACCCAGTCCGCGTGTTGGAAGCTGATGCCTGATAGCGTGATGTGCTCAACGGGCAGGCCCACGTCCGGCTGGCCCTGGAAGACCACGAGGCTGCGCAGCCTCGGCGCGATGACCTCCGCCGCTTCCATGTCCTCGTCAGGCAGCGGCCAATAGAACAGCTTGCCCGAGGCGCGATCGAGATACCATTCGCCCGGCGCGTCGAGCGCCTCGCGGTAGTTCTCGATGTGGTAACGCTGCTTCCGCTCCCAATAGCCCACCGGCCAGCCGGAGCGATTCGTGTAGCGAACCGTGCGGTCGGCCTCGTTCAGGTCCTCAATCCAGTGCGTTGAGGCGGTCCAGGAGTGATAGACATACAGGTTCACGTCGTCGATGTCGGGCCAGGGCTTGAGGTCGCCTTCGAGGTACTTGAAGCCCTTGCAGGCCTCCACATTGCTGCGGTGCTCGTGTGGATTGGCGAACTCGGGCAGGGGGCCGTCCGTGCGCAAGTAGCCCTCGTTCGGCGTGCGCGCGCGCGTGCGGCGCTCGCCATTGACCCAGAGCTGATGGAAGTACCAGTCTCCCGCTGAGACCTCCGGAATCTCAGCTTCCCAGAGGTCGCCCTCGCTCTTCTCCCAGCCGGCGATCGGCGATCCGCCGCTGACGACGACCGTCTCGCCCGGCTGGGCGGCGATCGTGATGGGCGCCTCCGGCGAGCCGGAGTTCTCGGGCCCAAACAGCACGGGCTGGTTCAGTCGGTAGGTTCCCTCGCGCATGTAGACGGTGCGAGGCTCGCCTTGAGATGTCGCGGCCTGCGCGATGCGTATGGCCTCTTGCGCGCGACCCAGCGTGGCGAAGGGCCCATCGGTCTTCTGCGCATCTGGGGCCTCAAGCGTGCCAGACCACTCGTCATCGCCTTCGGGCGAGACATAGAAGTCCGCGGCGGCCCCGCCATGGGCGCAGCCGCTGCCGGCGGTGATGAAGACGAGCGAAAGCACGGTGAGCGTGGTTGTGGATGCCGACATAGACCTAGGCCTCCTGTGGGGCTGTGCGGGCGAGGTTCCTTGCTCTCTGTCGGAGCGCCTCCAGTAGAACAACAGACGGGCCCCCGGTGTGGAGGCCCGTGTCGTTCGCCTGACTGTCTGAGAGCCTATCGTCCGCCACGTCCTCGGTAGCTGCCGCCGCCCATGCCTCCGCCGCGTCCGCCGCCGTAGCGAGCGCGCATTCGCTCCCGCATCGCATTGCGGTCCGCTTCGCTCATGTTCTCCCAGTACGCGCGGCGGGCTTCGGACGACATGCCGCGCCAATCGGGCTCGCCGCCGGATGAGCTTGGGCTAGCTGAGGAGCCGGAGGACGCCGAGGAAGTCGATGGAGTGCTCTCGCTGGATGCGTCCGAACTGGCGCTAGCCACCTTCTCCGTGGCGATTTCCTTCTCGCCGAGCTTCAGCGCGTAATCCTTGTCAGCCTGCTTCAGCGCGACCGTGCCGGGCCCGACCTCGATGACCTGCAAGCCGAACACGGTCTCGCCGACTGCGGCGAAGTGGCCTTCGCCGGTCTTGATGTTCTCAAGCAGCACCTCAAGCCCGTCCGTCGTCTCGATGATGCCCGTCAGCGCGATGTCCGCTGTTGGGTCGGGCGGCTTCGGGGGCTCGGGCGTGGCTGCGGGCGTGGCTGACTTCGGCGATGCGGTCCCGCCGCCTCCACCTGATTCTCCGCCGCCCGTCTCGCGACGGTTCACGACCAGCGGGCGAAACACGTCTCGCTCCGCGATCGTCTCGTAGTTGGCGGATGCAGCGGCGGGGAGATCCGGCTCATACGCATCGGGCTCACCCAGGTCGTCGTCGACCTCAGGCGCGCCGTTGGCGATGGCGGCTCCCGGCTTGTCGCTCGCTTTGCAGCCGACAGCGAAGAACGCCGCGCCGACTAGGGCGGAGAGCAGTAATGCGACCGTCAATATGTGCGGGCGTGGCCTGCGCGACATTGCGGAGATCCTCACACGTGCGGACTTATGCGATTTGTGCTATTATTCGGCGAGCCCGGCCACATGCCTCTTCCCATGCAGAAGGAATGGCCCGCCGCCGACCGACCTTGCACTGGTAGACGCTCGCGCGCCGCACGAGTTCACACGGACGTGAGAACATCATTTCGGAGTCCGTTGATGGTAGCACGCGCCGCTGGGGCACTGTCGCTCGCCCTGGCTCTGATGATCCCAGCTGTTCGCGCCCAGGACGCATCGGTGACCTGGGGGCGCGACTACGGGTTCGCGCTTTCCGCGCCCGAGGGCTGGACGCTCGCCCGTGACATCAAGGGCAGCGGCGTCTCCTTGCGCTCTCCGGGACGCGCCGAGCTAGTCGAACTCGCTTTCTGGCCTGTCAGCGTCGGCGTTACGAACGCCGAAAGCGTTGCAGCCGAGCACGAGCGCATCCTCGCGGGCAAAGTCGCCTACACCCGCTCTGACATGCAGGCGCTGGAGACGGCCGGCGCCGGCGAGGGCGTCTATGTCACCGGGCTTGTGAAGCTTGCGGACGGAACCGACGTGGGATCGGCCTTCGCGGCGTTCCTACGCGACGGGGTGGGGTATGTTATCGGCGTATTTGTCCCGCCGAACGCCCTGCCGGACGCGCGCGAGGAACTGATCGAGCCGGTGCTGGCGCGCTTCTCGCTGACCGGCCGGCTCGCCGGGCCGCCGATTGCCGTCCCTGAGCCCGATCCCGAACCCGTAACGCCTGAGCCTGTGGCGCCCGAGCCGGATCCCGTCACTCAGCCTCCGGAGCCCATCGTGGAACCGGATCCCGAGCCCGATCCGGTGACGCCCGACCCAGTCGAGCCCGCGCCCGTGGTCGAACCGGATCCCGAGCCCGAGCCGATGACGCCCGACCCAGTCGACCCCGTGCCCGTGATCGAACCGGATCCCGAGCCCGAGTACTCCACCGAGCCGGGCCTCAATGGGCCACAGGTCGAGACGAGCCAGAGCCCTGAACTCGTGGCGGTCGCCCCTGACGATGCCGACCCCAAGACCGGCGCTGCCGCCGGAGGGGAGCAACTCCCGGACCGGTATGCGCCCGACCAGTGGGACTTGTATACGCACCCGCTCGGGTTCTCGATGAGGTTGCCACGCGGTTGGCAGTGCAGCGTCACTGAAGGAGCCATTCTCGCGGCTGATCAGACCGGGATGAGGGTCTATCTGCTGCCGCTGGTTGGGACAGTTGAGGTCGCCGACTCCGAAACGGCCATCACATACGTTCGGCAGGCGCTATCCTCTGACGTGGTTGTGCGGTCGGTTGAGTGCGACGCCTGCGTGGGCGAGCGAGGCGTGGTCTGGGTGAGCGTGCGGGCTTCAATCGCAGGCAGGGAGGCGCAAGGACTGTTTGCGCTCGCCCAAGGACCCGGGACAGCGTTACTGGCCGGTGGCATCGCGCCGGGCTCCATGGGACGCGAGCTGCCGCTCATGGTCTCGGGGATCACGAGTACCTTCCAGGCCAGATTCGCCACGCCCGATCAGGCGGAATCTGTCAGCCCCACAGTCGAATGGAGGGATGCCTCACGCGCGCTGAAGTGCCAAGCCCCAGTTGGCTGGCGGCTATCGGGTGGCGTGCAGCCCTTCGACGAGACGGCCACGATCCAGATCAAAGCCACGCGCGATGATGGACGGGCGTGGTTCGTCTGGTCGCAGCCGGTGCGTCCCATGCTCCGCGAATTGACCGAGGCGATGCACCGGTTGGGCTTCCGCAACGGCGACCCGTATTACGCCTACGACGGGATTGACGCCAGGATGGTGATGTCTCGCGGAACGGGCGCTGATCTGCTGAACGCGTATCTGCTGCCCGATGGAATCGTGCCGATGCCCGCGGGGTCCACGCTCGGGGAGCCGGTTGGTTTGGGCAACACCGGGCTTCTGGGCCACGCGGGCGAGCAGTCGGCGCTCATCGAGGTCAGTCCGGCTGGCGGCGCAAACGGAGCGCGGGGCACGTGTGTCGTGAGTCAGGGCACGATTGAGGGCTCGCGCGGCGGGTGGTTCTGGGAGGCGGGGTGTTTGGCCTATGGAGGCGATCCCGACGCGCTTGACGAAGCCTCAAGCGCGCTGCGCGACACCATCCACTCAGCCAAGACGACTACGGTTCAGGTCGCCCGGCTGCAAGACCTCATCGCTCGAGCGACCCGCGTTGCGAGCGCTTCGTTCTGGCCGTCAGGCGCGCGGAAGTCCACTGTTCAGCGCGCCCTGGAGGTCGTTTCTGACGAGGGCCGGACCTACATCGTCCCAGTCGCGGCGGGGCGCGTGTGGGCGGAGGTCGCCGACGGGTCGCTGCAGCCCTGTGGGGCGGTAGCGTCATCAACATCGAACTGAACGGCCTGCGGATAGCCGGCCGTCAACGGGAGGGCACCCATGCGTAAACTCGTAGACTGCGAACACTGTGGTGGGAGCAAACAATGCAACGTCCGCAGCGGCAAGAGCTGCGACCAGTGCATGCTGGCGGCCGGGCGCAAGCCGAAGGACTGGGCCATGGTCCGCTGCTCGATCTGCGGAGGACGCGGCCGGATCGCGGTCGAGGTCGAAGAAGAAGCCGAGAAGACAGAGGAAGAAGCATCGGACGAGTAGCCGGCGCCCGATTCCAGCCGTTGGTGAAACTGCTGCGATAATCCCGGCTCCGGGCGTGGCGAGCATGCCGTCGCGCCCGGCGCCCGATGGTGTTTCCTGACTCATGACCACTGGACC
>CAZKUN010000251.1:0-746 GCA_964555935.1 uncultured Armatimonadia bacterium
CGTCGCGCCTCCGCGGCGGTTGACATGGCGGCGTGGTATGGTTAGAATATGCTTCGCCCAGCCGAGGTGGCGGAATTGGTAGACGCGCCAGCTTGAGGGGCTGGTGACCTTTGGGTTGTGCGGGTTCGACTCCCGCCCTCGGCACCATAAGCAACACAAACGTGCGAGCGTTGGAGATGCGCAGGCGGTACCTGATCAGGGGCGGTTAGCTCAGTTGGGAGAGCGTCTGCCTCACACGCAGAAGGTCACAGGTTCAAGCCCTGTACCGCCCACCAGGCAGAACCGAATGGACCAGCGGGCGTAGCTCAGTTGGTAGAGCATCAGCTTCCCAAGCTGAGGGTCGCCGGTTCGAATCCGGTCGCCCGCTCCAGACAGCATCGCGCGAAGAGGCCCTGAAGCATGGGGCTGTTGAGATTTGAGCGGAAGTAGCTCAGTTGGTAGAGCGCCTGCTTGCCAAGCAGAAGGTCGCCGGTTCGACTCCGGTCTTCCGCTCCAGATGTCAGACGCAGCGTGGTCGACGAGGCGGCATAGCCAAGTGGCTAAGGCGGTGGTCTGCAAAATCACTATCGCCGGTTCAATTCCGGCTGCCGCCTCCAAAGACCACACTTCTCTAAACGCGAGCGGGGCGAGCCTCATCAGGCTCGCCCCGCTCGCGTTTTCGCAACTCCCACAGGCTGCGTGTTGCGCCGCATGCCGATCCGAGGGCGCCCGGGGGGCGGAGCGTCGAGGCAACGTCGAGACTACCT
>CAZKUN010000251.1:756-3307 GCA_964555935.1 uncultured Armatimonadia bacterium
GTCTAAGGGAGCACGCAGCGCAGATGACAGCCCGAATCTCACCCGCCCGCGCAAGTGTCGTCGCCGCAGTTGGTAGTCTGTTGTTCCTCGCCGCTCTCCCGTCTCAAGCCCACGAGCGTCCCCAATGGCCAGGCCTCGGATGCGATGAGGCCCTGACGGTGGCGGCTCCATTCACCGAGACGCCACCCGTTCTGGACGGCGTGCTGGGCGAGGGCGAGTGGGACGGTGCGGCCCAGTTGACCGGCTTTCGCCGGCTCTATCCCGATCGCGGTGTCGAGGTCGCTCTGCCCACGGTCGTTCACGTGCTGGCCGGCGATGGCCACCTATACGTGGCGTTCGACTGCGAAATCGCCGGAGCATCGAAGGTCCGCGCGACCGAAACGCGAGAGGACGCCCGCCTGAGCGATCAAGACCGCGTCGAGGTCATCATCGATTCACTCCACGATCACCGACGGGCCATCGAGCTGCAGACAAGTCCCGCTGGGGTGAAGAGCGACCGACGATGGGGCAACTACGAGTGGGATGGGATCTGGGACGTAGCGGCCCAGGTCAACGAGACAAACTACATCGTCGAGATCGACATCGATCTGGGATCGCTCACTTACGAAAAAGGAAATGACGGAACCGTCGGCATCAATTTCACGCGCCGTTCGGTCGACCCGTATGAGGGCTCTGCATGGGGCGTGGATGACACGGGCGGCGACGATGACCCGCACTGCTTCGCGCACATCACCGGGCTCTCGTTCCCCCAGAACCCGGCGCGCGCGCCGATAAGGGTCGATGCCTATACGGTCATCACAGGCGACTTCTCCGACACGGGAGACGGTGTTGATGTCGACGCGGGCCTCGATATCGAATACCCCATCACCCCGAGCGTCACGTCGCGGTTCACCGTGCTCCCCGACCTCTCGAATGTTGAGGCGGCCTTCAAGACGATCGACATCTCATACCGCGAGCAGTTCCTACCCGACACTCGCGACTTCTTCACCCACCAGGCCGAGTATTACGGCGACCGCGCCATCTTCCACTCCGGGCGCGTCGGGGACTTTGACGTCGGAGCCAAGTTGACGGGCACGCACGGGGAGTATCGCGTCGGCATGCTCGACGCCTGGAACGCCCAGACCTCGCGTAACGATTTCGTTAGCCACGTCTCGCGACAGGTCGGGCAGTACTCGGACGTATCGCTCAGCCTCGTCGATGTTCGCGAGCCAGGCTTCGACAACACCACGGTCTCCGGCGGCTTCAACACTCGCTTCAAAGAGGACAGCAAGTTCCGCATGGACGGCGGCTACGCGCAGAGCTTCAGCAGCGACCCCCTGCGCGAGGGTCACGGGGCCACGGTCGGAGCCGGCTACAGCGCCGGGCCGGGATCGCTGGGGACGCACTGGGGCTACTCCGAGGTCAGCCCGCACTTCGACCCAATCGACGGCTACAACCCGAGGATGGGGTTCCGCGAGTGGCGAGGCAACATCTGGAAAGAGTGGGTCCCGAAGGAGGGCACGAAGTTCTACAGCAGCTTCGAACTCTTCAGCAACTTCAACCGCGGCTGGACCTGGGACGGCGACTTCTACTCCCGGAGTCTCAACACCGGTTGCGTAATCGGGTTCAAGGACCGACACCGTCTCTACTTCGTCCGCAACCACAGCCGTCACCTCGAAGAGCACATCCGCCCCGAGCCCTTCGACGACACCTCCTACAACGTCAACGCGCGCTTTGGCAGAGGCGAGGACCTCAGCGGGAGCGCCTACTATCGCTGGGGCACGGTTGAGGACTCCCACCTGAGCCAATATGGAACGTCGCTCAACTGGCAACGCTCGTCAAGTCTGCAGGTGAGCCTCAACTTCAACGAGCGAGAGCAGCGGTTCTTCGACGGCACGCGCGGCTCGGCCCGGACCATCGAGGTGGGCGCCACCAAGATCCTCAACCCGGAGCAGTGGCTCTCCTTCCGCTGGTACGCGCGCAGCGGCGATGACGACATCAGCAACCTCAACCTTGTCTACCGGATCCACAAGGAGTCGGGCAAGGAGTTCTTCGTCATCCTGGGCGACCCTCTGGCTAGTGAGATCCGCGAGCGTATCGCGGTGAAGTACATTCACCCCATCAGCTTCTGACGCCCGCAGTCCCAGTTAATTAGTGTCAGACACTAGTTTCCTCTGACCGTTATTCTACGCTACGCGCCCCGTGATAGTCGCTAAACTAGTGTCAGACACTAGTTAATCGGCTTCGACACAGCCTCCAAGGGCCAGAGCCACGGGGCGGCGAACGCTACCACCACAGCCTGGCACCATCGGAGCGCGCAATCATGGAAACGATTCAGGACCATCGGCCGTTCGTGTTCGTTGGAACATATACGCGGGGTGACAGCGAGGGCATCTACACCTACCGCATGGATCCGGAGACCGGCGCCCTCGAGCGGGTGAGCGTGGCCACCGACATCGAGAATCCCTCGTTCCTGGTCATCCACCCGCACCGCCCCTTCCTCTACTCGGTTGAGGAGCGCGGCGGCGGCAGCGTGCGCGCCTTCAGTATCGATGCCGCTACCGGCGGGCTG
>CAZKUN010000251.1:3317-12930 GCA_964555935.1 uncultured Armatimonadia bacterium
CAGCGGCCCATGTCACGTGACAGTCGACCCGACGGGCAGGTACGTGCTGGTTGCCAACTACGGCAGCGGCAGCGCGGCCATGCTCCCCACCCGCGAGGACGGCGGACTCGATGCCGCCTCCGACGCGCACCAACATGAGGGCTCAAGCGTCAACGAGGGTCGCCAAGAAGGCCCTCACGCGCACTCAGCCACCATCGACCCGACGAACCAATTCGCCTACATCGCGGACCTGGGCATGGACCAACTCGTCGGCTACCGGCTGGATCTCCAGGCGGGCAAGATGATCCCCGATCCGGCGGCAACGACGAACGTGACGCCCGGCGCGGGGCCGCGTCACTTCGCCTTCCATCCGTCCGGTCAGTTCGCCTACGTCATCAACGAGCTTGACAACACGATCATCGCGTTCGCATTCGATAGCACCACCGGCGCGCTCAGCGAACTCCAGATCGTCCCGACGCTCCCCGATGGATTCGCCGAGACGAGCCACACGGCCGACATCCACGTGTCGCCATCCGGCGCGCATCTGTATGGGACCAATCGTGGTCACGACAGCCTGGCGATCTACGCGATCGACAGCCGCGGGATGCTCCGCTTCGTAGAACACGAGCTGACCGGCGGCGAGAACCCGCGCAACTTCGCCATCGATCCGGCCGGGCGGTTCGTGCTCGCCGCTAACCAGGACACAAGCAACATCGTCACCTTCCGCATCGATGGCCACACGGGCGAACTCAAGAAGACGGAGCAGGTTGCGAGCGTGCCCAATCCTGTCTGCGTGAAGATCGTGACGTTCGGCTCGAAGTGAATTCGAAGACCTCGTAGGTCGGATCTCCAGATCCGACAGGCAAAGTCGTTGAGCCTGAGTGAGCACTTCCAGCCTCAAACGAGGGCAAATGCCAATGGCCCACGGACTCGTGCTCGGGGCAGTGATCTGCGCGATGCTGGTCGGAACCCGCGCGAATGCGAACCTCATCGCCAACGGCGACTTCGCCGAAGGCGCCGTCGGCGCGCTGCCGGACGGGTGGGAAGCAGTATGCCCAAACCCAGCCCTGGCGCCGGAGTTCGCGCTCGCGCGGACCAAGCGCGGCCCGGCCCTGCGCGGCGCGGGCAACGGTCGGCGCGAGTGCTTCGGCTACGCGCGCCACGCCGTTCAGCTCGCGGCGGGCAAGACGTACCGCATGCGAGTGCGGCTTCGCGCGAAGGGGCTGAAGAACCTCAACCGACACCTCGTCCATGGCATCTTCTGCAGCGATCCCGGCTTCAACGACGGCATCTTCGCCTACCGTCGCCAAGGCGACTGGATCATCGGCGAGAGCCGTTTCCCCGGCCCGACCTCCGATGCGGACGCCGAAGTGCGCCTGTACTTCAGGTTCAGCGCGGCCGGCAAGGTCTGGTGGGATGAGGTCAGCCTCGAGGAATGCGATCCCATTCCGCACAGGCCGGTGAAGATCGCCTGCAGTGCGGGCGCTGGCGACATGGAGCACTGGGACAAGTGGCTCGACGCGGCGGGCGCGAGCGGCGTCGACGTAGCCCTGCTTCCGGAGATGCTCAACGGCATAGGCGTTGCCGATGCGGAGCCGTTGAACGGCCCAACGGGCACCTTCCTCGCCGAGAAGGCCCGTCTCTGGCACATGTACGTGAGCGGCAGCTTCTACGAACAGCGAGGCGACATCGTCTACAACACCGCGCCTCTGTATGACCGCAACGGGGACCTGGTGGGCACGTATGAGAAGAACCAGCTCTACGATCCCGAGCAAGACGAAGGCGTAACTCCCGGCACGGGCTTCCCGGTGTTTGAGACCGACTTCGGGAAGGTCGGCATCATCATCTGCTACGACAGTTGGTTCCCCGAGCCCGTGCGGCTGCTAGGCTACAAAGGCGCCGAGCTAATCCTGTTCCCCAATGCGGGCTACGACGCTGAACTCATGCCGGCTCGAGCCGCCGACAGCGGCGTCTGGATCGCGACCAGCAGTCTCAACTGCCCGGCCGGCGTGTGGGATTCGGGCGGCGCGGTCGCTGGTGAAGACGAGCCCGATCCGACGAGATACTGCGAGTCGTCCATCACCGACTTCCAGCGCGATGATGAGTTAGGCATGGTCGTCGCTACGGTCGATCTAAGCCAACGCTGGAGTCCGCACTGGTGGGGCGGGCCGATGCGCTCGGCTCCCGGCGGACGCCGTGCCCGCCAGACGCTGATCGACTCCATCGAAGACGACATTGCCCGCGAGGCCGCGCGGTGGCGCGAGCCATGAGCGACCCGGGCGCCCGCAGCGAGGTCACCCCGCGCGCGCTCCTAATCGGCTTGGCCCTGATCCCCTTGAACGCCTACTGGATCATGGTCGCCGAGCTGCGTTGGTACGTCATCCTCACGCTGAACCCCTTGTTCGTCACGCCGGTCTTCTTGCTGCTAGTCTTGATAGGCATCAACGCGCTGCTGAACCGGCTGCAGCCGAGGTGGCGGCTGAGTGTCGCGGAGCTACTGACCGTCTACGTGATGGTCGCCATCTCATGCACGGTCGCGACCCTCGACTACATCGTTAACTGGATCCGCATGATCGGTTGGGGAGCCTGGGCCGCGACGCCGGAGAACAAGTGGGAGCAGATCGTCTTCCCGCACATGCCTAGGTGGACGCTGCTTTGGGACGAAGAGGCGCTGCGAGGCCTGTTTGAGGGCGGGTCGCTCTACACGCGTGAGACGCTCTCGGCTTGGGCGCCTCCGCTCATTGCCTGGGTCACGTTCATGCTGCTCTCATTCGGGCTCATGCTCTGCCTGAGCGCCATCGTGAGGAAAGCGTGGATCGCCGACACGAAGCTGAGCTTCCCCGTCGTGCGGTTGCCTCTGGCGATGGCTGGAGTCGGCTCTCCGGGGTTCTTCCGGTCGCGCGCGCTGTGGGTCGGCGTCGGGCTCACCGTGGCGAGCGGCATGCTTAACGGGCTCTCTCAGTTCTACCCGACCATCCCCCATTTCCAGACCGCCGCGCGCTTCCCGACGTTCACCGAGCCGCCGCTGAACCTCATCGGCTGGACGCCGACCTCGCTCTACCCATTCGCCATCGGACTGGCATACTTCGTCCCGCTCGACGTGCTCTTCTCGTGCTGGTTCTTCTACCTGTTCGGGAAGCTGCAACGCGTCGCGGGCTACGCCCTGGGCGTCACCAACTTGCCGGGCTTCCCCTTCCCGGCCGAACAGGCCATCGGCGCGTGGATGACTTACGCGCTCTTGCTGCTCTACATCACGCGCAACCACTGGCGCCAGTTCATCATCAACCTGAGGCGCCCGGGGCCATCCGCCGATGCCGACGAGTTGCTGCCACACCGGATCGCCGTAGGTCTAGGTCTGGCGCTGGCGGCGCTGCTACTCGTGTTCTGGCGAGCCATCGGCATGAGCGTCCTGCCCGCGGCGATCGCGCTAGGGATGTACTACCTGGTATCGCTCGCGATCACGCGCATCCGTGCCGAGACGGGGGCCCCGCACGACGTGGTCACGCCCGAGCCGATGAACGTCTTCAGCCTGGTAGGCCCGCGACTGCTCGGTCGCGGCGACATCGTCGGGGCGGGGTTGAGCCACTGGTTCTGGCGCTTCAACCGCAGCCACGCCATGCCCACACAGATGGAGGCGCTGAAGATCTGGCACGACGCCGGGCTCAGCGCGCGCAGCCTCGCTCTGCCGATGATCCTCGCTACCGCAGCGTCGTGCCTGGCCGCGCCGTGGGCAGCTCTCCATATCGGGTACCGAGATGGCCTCGTCGCGAAGTGCATGGGCTTCAAAGACATCACGGGTCGGGAAATGTGGAGCTTCCTCGCGCGGATGCTGGGCGGAGGTGGCGCGGTTGAGTGGACGCGAATTGGCGCCGTGGCGGGTGGGTCGGGGCTGGTCCTGCTACTATGGGCGTCACAGTCGAGACTAAGCTGGCTCTGGTTTCATCCGCTGGGCTACTGCATCGGGCCGAGCCTGAACTGGGTCTGGTTCCCGTTCGTGATCGCGTGGGCGCTGAAGGCAGCGGTGGTCCGCTACGGCGGCGAGAAGTGGTACCGTCGACTGATGCCGTTCTTCCTCGGCCTCGTGCTTGGCGACTACATCGTCGGCGCCGCGTGGGCGCTGGCGACTCCGCTTCTCAACACGCCCGGCTACCACATCTTCCACTAGAAGTGGTTTCAGAACCCTCGTGGCGCCGCTCGGGATCACCGCATCCCGCGGGCTCACTTCGCCGCCCAGCCCGAGCCGGCGAACCCTCTCTCCTTGACGTACAATGTCGCGCCGACGCCGCCGTCCGTGCGATAGTAGCGACTGCCCGGGGCCGCGGAGAGACGCGGCACGCCGGCGCCGGTCAACTCCAGGATGGTCTCCGAAGCGTTCGTCTCGATCGGGCTTGCCTCCACGGGTCCGTAAACGTTCGGCCCGATGACCGTGCCGACCACCGTGCTCTCGATCTCGATGTGATTGCGGAGCCGACTGCCGACAAACGTGTTGGCGCTGATGAGCGTGCCGCCGCCGTCGGCCTCCGCCGCGACTGGCACAACTTTCATGTTGGGGATGCTCAGCGGCGCCCGCCGCCCGTTGTCCCGGAAGACGTTGCCCTGGACCACCGTCCCAACCGCGCCCTGGATCCAGAGCCCGTGGTCCCGGTTCTCGCAAATGCTGTTCCCGAGGACCTCATTGGCGGTGGGTGCCTCAGGTTCGACGATGGCGTTGCCCACGATGGCAATGCCGTGTCCGCCGGCTTCGGCGTGACCATTGTTGTAGATGCGGTTGTTCGCGATCCGGTTGTAATTGGCGTTCCCGACAACCACGATCCCCGAGGAGGCGTCGCCGCCGGAAGCGTGTGTCGATCCACTGATGTCGTTGCGCTCCAGCACGTTGTGCTGGCATGGCGCGAGCAACTCGCCACTCTCCGAAACCATCCGTCTCTTGGTGGAACTCCCAATGCAGATCGCCGCCTGGGGATGCGAGCGAATGGTGTTGGAGAGTATCCGGTTGTTGCTCGATCCGCGGGATGTCGATGTTGTGATCTGGATGGCGGCGCCGCTCGTCCCATCGCTGCGGTTGAACTGCGACCCGTCCATAGTGCAGTCGCGGACCCGGCACCAGTTGGCAAACTCGATCAAGACGGACGTGCCGTTGCCGCCCGATGAGCACATCCGCTCGAACTGGCAGCCGACGACCCTCGATCGGTGAGCGCCGTCAAGGTCAACGCCGAAGTTCAGCCCCGTGACGACTTCGGCCTGCGGCCCGCTGAACAGGCAATCAACAACGACGCAGTCCCTGGCGCCCTTCACATACACGCCGCGCTGAATCGCCCCACCGCCGTCACTCTTCGAGCCGAGGAAGGTGAGGCCGCAGACACGCGATCCAGCACCAGATGGGTGGCTAATCTCGATGATCGCTGTAAGAGACGAACCAATCGCCTTGAGGATCGACGCGCGGCCCTGCCCGGTGAAGCTCACCGGCTTCGCGCCGGTCTTGATGTTGCCCCCAATCGCGTACGTCCCATTCGAGAAGGACACCACCCCGCCTGTGGGCGGGAGCGCATCGACAGCGGCCTGGATGCTGGCGGTGTCGTCGGTCTTGCCGTCGCCCTTCGCACCATGCGCCTCCACGCTCTCCACGACATGGGCACCCACGCCACGCAGCTGAGATGCCACGATGGCGGGAGTGGCCCGAAGCCCGCCACCGGCAGGTAGGCTGACTCCAGAAAACAGGAGCGCGACCCAGATTCTACTCATCCCACACCTCCTGATGCCCTTGCCGTCGTAGGTCGGGTTTAGTAGCTATTGACATTCAGCAATAATACAGATACGCTTCTCTCACGCCTGTAGAGGAGGCCTGAGATGAAGCGCGCGTTCCTGTATCTGCGAGTCAGCACGGAAGAGCAGTCCCGTCCCGAGCACCACTCCCTCGACTACCAGGAAGACCACGGCCGCAAGTATGCCAAGACCCATGGGTGGCGCGTTGCCAAGGTCCGAAAGGACATCGGCAGTGGGAAGGATGACGACCGGGAAGCCTACCAGGAGCTGCTGGCCGACATCGAGTCCGGCGCCATCGACGTCATCATCACGTATAGGTTGGACCGTCTCTCCCGCAACGTCCGCGACGTGTACGACCTCCTCCAGCGTACCGGCGATGCCGGGATCGGGTTCGTCAGCACGAGCGAGCATTTCGACACGACGACCGCGATGGGCCGCGCAATGCTCGGCGTCGCCGCGGTGTTCGCGCAGTTGACCCGCGAGATGATCGGCGAGAATGTCCGTGACGGGCTGGCGAAACGCGCCCAAGCGGGCAAGTATACCGGAGCGACCGGCAACCCTCGGTTCGGTTACCAGTATTCGCGGGAGGAGGGCAAGCTCCTCGTCGAGCCAAGGGAAGCAGAGGTCGTCCGGCTGGCCTTCGACCTCTGCGGGACGCAGAAGTGGAGCATGGGCAAGATCGCCCGGCACCTCAACCGGGAGGGACATCGCACGAAGCGGGGCAAGCAATGGAACACGGCCATCCTCGCGCCCCTGCTACGGTCGCCGCTCTACGTCGGCAAGGTCTCGTACAAGGGCGAGGTGTATGACGGTGAGCATGAGCCCATCGTCGACAGGGAGTTGTTCGACGTTGTCCAGAGCCTGCTCGAGGAACGGAAGATGATGCCGCCGCGAACGCAACACAGCCCTCACTTGCTCTCCGGCATCGCCCGCTGCGGGAAGTGTGGCTGGCGGCTGGTATCGCACCGGCAATACCACAGGGTCGGCGGCAAGCGGAAGGCGTATCGCAGCTACCAACACCGGGCAAACACGAAGACCGGCCCGGAGGCCTGCAAGGGCTTCACGAAGAGCGCCGATAAGTTTGAGGGCGTGGTGATCGATAAGATCCGGGAGCTGGCCGCATCGACGGAGTTCCAGGAGGCCGCTTTCGCGGAGGCGCAGAAGCAGCTTGCGAGTGACATGCCTGGCATCGTGCGGGAGCGAGACGAGGTGCAACTGAAGCTCGCGGAGATGGCGGACAAGTTCGGACGCTGGGCCGACAGGCTCGACCGCGGCCAGATCGATGAGGAGCAGTTCACGACCAGGAACGCGGAGTTGCTTGAGAAGAAGGCGAGGCTGCAGGAGCGGCTCGCCGAACTGGATGCGAAGGCGGCTGAAGGGGAGAGCGTGGAGGTCGGATTGCAGGAGGTCCGCGAGATGCTCAGCAGCTTCGACGCCGTGTGGAGTGAGTTGACGCTGGATGAACAGCGAGAGCTACTTCGCTCGCTCGTCGACGAGTTGAGCGTCTCCCGAGAGAAGGCGGAACTGAAGCTCTTGCTGATGCCGCCGGTCGAGATCTCTCTCGAGTTCAAGCGAGGGCGCAGCAAGCAGGCTGTCGCGGAGTAATCAGTAGTCGACAGACGAGTCGTACCGGACTTGCGGTCGGCGCCGACGGCGGACGGCGCGCCGCGAGGAGGCGGCGTCCCCCTCGGCCTGAGAGCGGCGAGCAACACCGGTTGCCCAAGCCCGGGCTGATCTTGATGGATCCGATGGCTAATCGGGCTTGCTCTTCCCTCTGTCCCCCCGACCGTCCGCTGTGCAGCGTACATTGCCGTGTATTCACATCCAAGGTGTCCACGCCCACTGCACAGCGCCCCCGGTTGTGTCACCAGACTGGCGAGTCGGCACGCAGCCCGCGCGCCGCGCGTGGCTGGAGGATAGCAGGAAAGCCCGTCGACGGGTATTGACAACATAGTCATATCATGATATATATCATTCGATATAGATGGAGGGATGCTATGCCCAAGGCTCTCGACCCAGAAGTCCATGCGACCGTGAAGCAAGCTGCGGCGTTCCTCGACCGGAGCCGCGTAACGGTGATGCGGCGCATTGCGACCGGGGCATTGCCGAGCGAGAAGGTGAGGCAACGGGGTGCCCGCGAGATCCGCGCAATCAAGTGGGAGGACTTGGCCGAGGCCCGCTACGGATCAGACCATCCCCCGGTTATGACCGACCAACAGCTCGTTACTGAGGCCGCGCAAACTGGGGAGGCGGTCACAGCCGTGATGCGTCCGTCAGGGCATTGGCAGACGGTCGGCCCCGGCTATGCCATAGGCGGACAAGGGGACCCGCCGGCGCAAGTTGAGGACGCGAAGCTCAGGATGTTGGAGGGAGCAGCTCTGGTGGTCGCTTCGGCTGCTGCACGTCTCAAAGAGGGTGACGTCGCGGATGCGGAACGCTCTGAACTCGCCACAGTGATCCGGATTCAGGGGCGACTCGTGGCCAGGCTGGCCAACGAGACCACCCAAGGCGATTGACCACCAGGCTGTCACGCCCTGAGGTCGACAATGGGAGAATGGAAGATGCCGCAGAACAGGAGTCGCCGTCACGCCGCCGAGACGTTCAAGTGCACCATCGACGGCGTTGACCGACCCATCGCCCTGCCGGTCGGCATCCAGTTCCACAACGCCCACGGCATTCGTGTCTACGAACTAGTGGGCACGCGTGGCGGCCTGAGCATCAATATGCGCGGGCAGATTGCTGACCAAGCCGGAGCTCGAACTGACAAGTCCTGACATAGCCACGCCAACGAGTTGCCACCGCTAGGCTACCATCGCTAGCGTACGAGTAACCACGGCCGACCGGAGCACCTACCATGGTGCCGGTCGGCCGTTTGCGTTCTGGCTGAGTCACGGGAGTACAGCATGTCCGACTGCCACAGGCACCACCAACCAGCGCCGCCACCTCTCAGTGCAGCGGGTGCCCCTGAGGGGCAGACAGACTCAGCCCCCGGTGAAGCTGAACGCCTTCGGAGCGCCGTCCGCATCTACGTCGCGGGCGCGTTGCGCGCGGCGGCGCGAAAGTCGCGGCGTGGTGGTCTGACCCCGTCCGCCTGCGGGCCCGACGTCGATGGCCCGCTACCGCAGGAGTAGCCTATCGGCTGCAGCCCGTCGCGTTAGCTGCGTGACGGTACTACCGGGCGGGGACTCGGGTATCGCTCGCTCGCCCGAGTTCCCGCCAGATGAGCGAGCGCGATGTCCGACGAGAGGCGCGAGACCACGGACGGCCGCGAGAAACGGCTTGCCGCTGTTCTCCGCGACGCCAAGCCGGAGCAGGTGCTGCGCCGGATCGTGCTGTCGGATCTCCGACCGACCGTGACGGTGTTGATGTCCGTTCTCTGGTGCCGGAGCGACTGGAAGACAGGCAAGTTACCGAAGAGCTTCACGCAGGAGAAACTCATGGCCCAGGTGGGCATCCGTAGCCGCGACGCGTTGTACGGAGCTCGCGACGAGTTGGTCGGGCTGGGTCTGATCGCCTTCACGCCGGCGCGCCGCGGGCGCCCGACCCAATACAGCTTCCCTTGGTACCGGCCCTTGAGCGCCAGGGACTCAGGTGTACGAAAAGTCGACACCTGAGATGGGATGGGCGTCGGAATGTCGACACCATTGGGTGTCGGAAAGTCGACAGGTTACGCCGTGTCGTTTCTACAGATCCTATCTATACAGCAACACCAGTCGTGTTGTCTGTCCCGGCAACGGTTGGCCAGGGCAACGGATGATGATGGGGGTGCCAGTTATGGATGACAGACGGCGGGCTGCCAAACTGCTCCAGGACTTTGGTGTTGGCGGCGGAGTAATTGGGAGGCAGGCGGCGGCCTAAAAGGGAGGCACTT
>CAZKUN010000252.1:0-12892 GCA_964555935.1 uncultured Armatimonadia bacterium
GCGTCTTGGTACGTAAGGGCTTGCACGCGATAGAGGAGGGCGTTGTCTGTCCCCAGCGCCTCAGCCATGTCCAGCATCTGGACACGCCACTCGTCCTCACCCCTTCTCCGTTGAGCCAGGGATGCCGCCATCGCCAGCCACAGAGCACGGCCGGATGTCCTCATCGCCGCGCGAGATATCATATCTTGACTCCCGTACCTGCCCTCCGAGACCCCAAGGGCAATACCCGCCGCCCGCTCATATGCCTCCGCCGCGGAATAGGGGTTTAGGTAGTACTCCTCAATGTCCCCGACGCGCCGCCAGATGCGCCGCGCGTCGCGGGCTCTCGTACACTCCTCTGCGGCGGCCCAGATCATGGCCCTGCCGCCCTCCGTGTCGCCGCTCGCCAGCATGATCTCTCCGCGAAGCCGCTTGACCGCGCCTGGCTCGACGCCGGGCAGCACGCTCACTCGATCGAGCTCACGTTCAGCGTCCTCGAAGCGCTCAGCTTCGATATACACCTCAGCCAGGAAGGGGACTTTGCCAACGTTGTTGGGGTCCTCTTCGACCTTACCCTCTTCCTCGGCGATGACGTTAGGCAGGTCCGCGTGCCAGGTGTGGTACATCGTCGGATTTGCGCTAGCCCACCCGGAAACAGCTCCGAGGACTACGATCGATCCGGCAACCGTCCGCCACCCACTGTACCTGGAATCCATGTCTTCTCCCCTTCCCTACACAGTGTATGGACGCTGCCGGCCGCTGGATGGTCGCGGCGAGTTCCAGTAGATCAGCGGCCCTCCGAGATGACCCTAGGACCTTCATAGCCCAGGCCGGACACGTGCGGGCGACACCGGCCCTGAAGGTCCATCCCATCGCGCAGCCGAAAACCTCACCACCAGTAGCAGGATTGGCCAAGCCCGAGACGGCCCGGTGATCCCAAAATGCCAGGGCGAAACGGGCATATCCAAGGAGGTGCGACATGGCATTCACACTATCCCTGGGGGCGTCCGCTCCCGACTTCAACCTTCCCGCGACCGACGGGAACTCCTACTCGCTGACCGACTTCTCCGACGCCAAAGCGCTAGTGATGTTCTTCACCTGCAATCACTGTCCGTACGTCGTCGGGTCCGACGAAGTAACCCGCCAGACGGCCGAGGAGTTTCAGGACCAGGGCGTGGTCTTTCTGGGCATCAACTCCAACAGCGAACGCACCTACGCGGCCGACTCCTTCGCGCACATGGTGGAGCGGATGGCTGACCACAGGTTCCCCTGGGTCTACCTCCATGACAAGAGCCAGGAGGTTGCCAGGACGTACGGGGCGTTGCGCACGCCGCATTTCTACGTTTTCGATCGGGAACGCAGGCTGGTCTACACCGGCCGGGGCGTGGACAATCCGCGCGACGGCGCCAAGGCAACCGTGAATGACCTGGCGAATGCGCTTGCCGCGCTTGTCGCCGGGAAGCCGATCACCACGTCGCTGACGAACCCGATCGGGTGCAATGTGAAGTGGGACGGCCAGGACGAGCACTGGATGCCTCCCGAGGCGTGCGATCTGGTGTAGCTTGCCAGGCTGTCCCTGCCGAACGGCGTCCTGCCAAGTACCAAGGCAACAGTCCATCGCGCGCTACCCTCGTCGACTAGGTGGCTACATTGCGGATTACTCGGATGCTGTGGGTGGCACTGGCCATGGCAAGCGGCGCGGCCAGTCAGGAGATGCAGACCGTCCTCGATGAGGACTTCGGCGCGGCGTCCCCCACCTGGGCGACCTCGGCGGAGGGCGGGGCGCTAAGCGTTCCCTCGGGCCTCACCCTCGTGCCGGTGTTCGGGGTAGCCGACGCCGACGTGGAGTACCGTGCCAAGGTCGCCGGAGCAGGCCTTGTCGAGTGCCTTTTCCGTTACGATGTGGACTCGGACGACTACTACGCTTTCCGCGTCGACACGCGCGTAGCCGGCGGCAACCCTCCGGGTTTTCAGAAGCGCAGTCACACCGGCGTGCCGTGGCCGTTGGCGGGCGAGCGCTTCGGCACCGCGCCCGCCGGCGACGTGTGGGTCGACGTGCGGGTCGAGATCAGAGCCGGCACATTCCGAGGTTACGTCAACGGCGATCTCGTGGCCACGCTGGATGACGCCGACTTCGCGACTGGTGGTTTCGCCTTCCGCAGCCAGGTCTCGGAGGCGCTCATCGATGATCTCGTCATCCGCGTGCCCGAGGGCGAGCCCTACACTATCTTCGAACCGCAGGCGCGCCGCGAGGAGACGCCCGAGCCGTTCACGGAGGGCACGTGGACGGGCCACTGGATCTGGTCGCCGGGCACTGACGCTGAGTTGACGCGGGTCCTCCGCAGGCGCTTTGACGTGCCGGGCAAGGTCTACGAGGGCACGCTGGCGGTCACGTGCGACAACGCATACGACCTCACCCTCAACGGGCAACCCCTCGGCCGTGATGAAGATTGGTACTCCGTCGAGGTCTACGACATCGCGCCACACCTGAGGCCTGGCGCTAACGTTCTCGCCGCGCGCTGCGAGAATCTCGGGCCCGGTTCGGCGGGCTTTCTCTTGGAGGCCGGCATCACGACCCGCGCCGGGGAGTTCGTCACTATTGCGAGCGACGAATCGTGGCGCGTCTCGAAAGATGCGGCAGATGACTGGGCCGCGCCCGGCCTCGACGATTCCGACTGGCCGGCCGCTGTGTCCGTCGGCAAGTTCCCGGCGATGCCATGGTCAGGCCAGCGAGACTTGCACCTCCCCTTCATGGGGCGCAAGCAACCGATCAAGCTCATCTCCGCGCGCATTCCTTCGGTCATCCGGCCCAACGACGACATCGAGATCGCCGCCACGTGGCAGCCTGTCGAAGCTCTCACCGATGCCTACCCGCTGGTGGTGAGCATTGGCCGCAACGACCGCCGCGCCGCTGATGTCGCGGTCATCCAGCCCAGTCTGCCCGCCACCGAGTGGCCCGTTGGCGTCGAGCACTCCGAGACGATCCGCGTGCGGGTCCGCCCCGATGTCTGGTATCTCATCGAGCCTGGCAAGGCTGAGCTGAGCGTCGAGCTTCGCGGCGCGTTCTACGCCAATCGTGTCGACTACAAGGTGGGGCGCGTCCGCGTTGCTTCCGCCACGGCGGCTGCCAAAGCAGCGGCGCCCAAGCTCGTCGCCGCCGCACGAGAAGGCCACTTCATTGACCCCGTCGGCGGCTCGCACGAGTGGCACGTGGATGCCGACGGGCGTGTCGTCGTAGACGGTGTCGCCTACATCCCCCTTGATGCCGACGGCGTCTACTGGTGTGACGCGCGCTCGGGCGAGGGGGCTTTGGCCGCCGTTGACTGGCGCGCCGTCGTCGAGACGCTATGCGCCAGGGGCGGGCCGTCGGGCGCCGACTTCGTCCGGGTGAAGCTGGTCGATCACATCGACGCCACTCTTGCCGACCACGAGTTCAGCGATGACGCCGGCCTCGGAGGGAAGAGCCGAGTCCTCCACATCGGCGACCGGGACTATCGCGTCACCTCCGCGCGCGACCGCTTGAGTTACTTCGCTTTCACCGCGAGTTGCGAGCACCCACGCAACCCACATCTCATGATGTTCCAGTCGGTCAATGACATCGAGCGCTACACCACGCTTCGCGTCCAGCCGCCGTGGGATAACGTCGGTGGCGGCGTGTATACGGGGCGCGAGTACCCGCGTGACGGCACGCCCTTCGAGCACCGCTTCATCTTCTACCCGCGCGACGATCGGGTCCGGTTCACCGTCTCGCGCCGGCCTGTCGAGACGCCTATCACGCCCGACAGCGGCGGCGCCGTGTCGCATGTATGGCTGTTCGAGTTGGTCGACGCGCTCTCAACGCGGCCGGTGGTTGCACTCGAGCCCGACCGCAGCCCGCGCCGCCTGGGTATCTATCTCACCCATCCGGGCCATATCTACCAACTCTACGGCTACCGCGGCGACAACGCCGATGAGCGCCGCGCCTCGGTCCGCAGCTTCGTCGATTACCTCAAGTTCTGCGGCGTGAACCTGCTCGAGTTCAACGCTGTCGACGGCGGCGACACGACGGGAACCGCCTTCTACGAAAGCGACATCTGGCCACGGAGCGCGGGCAACCTCCTGGAGGAACTCCTCCCGATCTGCGCCGAGAACGACATCCAGGTCATTCCCATCATCACCTCGCTCTCCGTGCCCGAGGGGAAGCTCGGCTTCACCCGCGAGAGCATGCAGATGGACCGCTTCGGTGATCTGACTACATTCTTTTCGACGCGCCCGCCCCTGCCGGATCCGCTCCGCCCCGAGGTGCAGGACCTCCTGATCCGCAACCTCCGCGAGATCCTCGATGTCTGCGCCGACAGCCCCGCCGTTCCCGCCGTGGGCTTCCGCGTCAACGGCAAGATCGGCCTCTGCTATGGCGGCGAGACCCTCGGCAAGAGCGACCGGTATACGGGCTACAGCCCGTGGGATATCGCCCAGTTCGAGGCCGACACGGGCGTGGATGTCCCCGAGATGGCCCCGACACCGTACGAGTGGATCGCCGCTAACTGCTGGCAGCAGTGGCTTGACTGGCGCTGCGGGCGCACGCGCGACTTCTGGCTCAAGTGTCGTGACGAGGTCCGGTCTTACCGAGACGATCTGCTCATTTACGTGAGTTGTGACATGCCATCTGAGACGCCCGCGTGGAACGTCTACTGGCCCGAAGGGGAGACGCCCATCGACTGCTGGCGCTATCACGGCGTCGACCCACGCATGTTCGCCAACGAGCCGGGGATCCTGATCCAACGCGGCATGATGGTCGCGGCGGACCGTTACTTCACCGGCTTCGGCCAGTACGGGCAGAATATCGAGGCCATGAAGACCTTCCATTACGCCCCCGAGGCGACGGCGCTCTACGCGGGCAGCGAGGGCGCGGCGTGCGAGCTGTACCACAACTACTGGGAGGAGTTCGGCGTGTTTAGGGCGGGCGAGTTTCAGACTGAGTTCTGGGGCGCGGCGACGATGTCCGCCTTTGGCCGCAACTACTTCGAGCCGGTCGCCTTCAGCCTCGCCCGCACCAACTGTCACACGCTCAATCTCTTCTCATGGGAGCGGGGCACCTTCGGCCACGAGCACGACCTCCGCGCATTCGCGCGCGCCTTCCGCGCCCTGCCGCGTGGCGATGGCGTGGACGCGACTGACCTCATCAACGGCAACGCCGACGGCCTCTGGGTCAGGCGTTTCGACGATCGCGTGGCGGTGCTTAACAACACCGGCGAGCCCCGCACCGTGACGCTCCGCCTTCCGGGCGCCCTGGCAAAGGCGCGCCTCCTGGAGTTTGGGCATGGCGAAGACCTCGGCGTCGGCCCCGTTGCGCTCCCCCTCGCCGCCTACGAGCTACGCGTCGTGGGGCCCGCCAAGTCGTCGCGATGAATCCAGGAGCTACCATCCATGACCTCACGCGAACGCATCCGCACTGCCCTCCGCCACCGGGAACCCGATCGCGTGCCTCGGTGTGAACAGTCTTTCTGGCCCGAGACCTTGGCGCGCTGGCATCGGGAGGCATGCCGGAGGACTGCGCGCCCGCGCAGCTGTTCGACCTGGATCCCTTCCGCAACTACCGGTTGGACAACAGCTTGCGCCTGCCCGCGGAGACGCTGGAGGAGACCACCGACTGGGTGGTGGACCGTGACGCCAACGGAGTGGTGCGCAGGCGCTGGAAGAACAGCTACCACACGCCGGGCGAGGTTGATTGGCTGATCAAGACGCGGGCCGACTGGGACCGCCACCGCGAGCGGCTGGAGTTTGACCTCGCCCGGATCAGCGACGGCGTTCGGCAGGCGATCAGCGATGCGGCTGCGACGGGGGAATTCTGCACCATCAGCCCCGGCGAGCCGGTGTGGTGGGCCATCACCACGCTGGGCATGGAAAACGCGATGCTCACGCTGGGCGCCGATCCTGACTTCTTTGCTGACATGCTCGAAGCTCAAGCGACTCTGGCCTTGGCGATGACACGTCAACTCCTGGCCGAGGGCTACCGGCCGGACGGCATCCTGTTCTCGTCCGACTTGTGCTACCGTGGCGGGATGCTCTTCTCGCCCGCATGCTACCGTGGCCTGATGATGGACTACCACCGCGAGTACGCCCGGCTGTGCCATGAACACGACATGTTCCTAATCCTGCATTGTGATGGCGACGTGCGCCAGTTGATCCCGCTGCTGATCGAGGTCGGCTTCGACTGCATCGAGCCGCTGGAAGCCCGGCACGGCAATGATGTCCGCGAGCTGAAGCCCCTTTGCGGTGACCGAATCAGCTTCTTCGGCAACATCAACATGGATGTGCTGGCCACCGGCGACCGTGGCCTCATCACCCAGGAGGTCGCCGGCAAGGTGGAGGCGGCCAAGGTCGGCGGCGGCTACATCCACCAGTCGGACCACTCCGTGCCGCCGACGGTCAGCTACGACTCATACCGCCACTGGATGGATCTGGCGCGGCAGCATGGGGAGTATGCTTGAGATCGGTCCCCGGCGCAGAGAGGCCCAAGGTGGATGGCTTGCGAAGGGACGCGGAGAAGGCTGTCGCCCAAACCGGAGAGACCCCAATGCGCATCACCTGTGTTCCCGTCTGGCTCGTCGCCATCGCTATCGGCCACGGGGCCATTGCTCAAGATCTCCCAGCCAATCCCGGCTTCGAGGAAGTGGTCGACGGTGGCGCCCTCCCAACGCGCTGGCAACCTCGTGGCGTCACGCGTGACGCTCACGAGTTGGCGCAGGACGCTCGCACGGGCGAGTGGGCGGCGCAGATCAAGTTCACCGAGGGCGAAGGCAACCAGGTCTCGGGCTACTACTACTCCGACCCACAACCCCTTCCCGCCTGCAAGCGCGTGACCGTATCCGCCTGGGTGAAGGTGAAGTCCGGCGGCCGAGGCGCCTACCTGCGACTCCTGTTCCAGCAAGGGGACGCGTACATCGGTCTCCACAACAGCGTGGCGACCAATGACACCGAGGGCGAATGGACGCGCCTCGAGGTCTCGGCCAAGCCGCCCCCAGAAGCGGAGGCGTGGCGGATGTCCATCGAGCTGTCTGGCCTCGGGACCGCCGTGTTCGATGACTGCGCCGCAGACATCGAGCCGGCTGACGTGATCCCCGCGGCAACCAGAGATGCGCCGGCCGACAAGCCAATCGAACTCGGAGAGGGCCGGTTCGGCATCATTGGCGCGGTGGCTGACCCCGCTGAAGGCCTGCGGGTGACCACCATGCTCAAGGGGCGTTCGGCACTGCCGCCCACGGTCCACCTCGGCGCGGTCTGGTACCGGGGGCAGGAACAGCTCGGGGTCGTCGACACGCGTGCAAAGGCGTGGCAGGCGGAGACTGAGGCCTCGCTGCCTGTCCGAGTGATGGCAGGCGCCGACGCGTTTCGCCCCATCGTCTACGCGGACTCGCGGGAACTCTGGGAGGCTGCGGAGATCGCTGTTCCGGAGCTTCAGGCGATCTCCCAGGCCGAGATCGCACCGCTTCGGATTACGCCCGCGCCTCACCCCCGGTTGTTCCTGACCCACGATGAGCTCACCGATCTGCGGTCGGCGCTGGCCGACGATCCTCCCCCGGACCTGGCCAACGTATATGCTCAGCTCCTCGCCGTGGCCGACAAGTGCTTTGAGGAGCAGGAGATCGTCGTCTACGGCGGACGGTATAGCACAAGCCTCCCGCCTGCCGTGCCCGCGCGTCACGAGGACAACTTCCCCTATTGGACAGGCCTATCGCGCGAGATCGAGGTCCGGATAGAGGCGCTGGCCGCCGCGTATCTCCTTACGGGGGAGGCCCGCTACGCGGAGCTGTGCAAGACCTGGACGCTCGCTCTCTGTGAGTGGCCGCAGTGGACGGACCCCGACTACGCCTCGCCGCCAGCCTGCCTCGACACAGGCCACTTCTGCCACGCCGTGGCCTTCGCCTATGACCTCTGCTACGATGCGCTGACCGAGGACGAACGGACGACCGTCCGCAACGCGTTGCTTGAGAAGGGCGCCGAGGCGGTGTTTCAGGCCGGCGAGAACGGCTGGGCACAGACGATGGGCTGGCCCAATGGCTTCGCCGTCGTGATGGGGGGCATGGGAATCGCGGGGATCGCGACGCTGGGTGATGATAATCGCGCCGAGGGCTACGTTCGCTACGCCCGCCGGCGGCTGTACGAGTTCCTCGAGGCCCGGGATCGCGATGGCGGCTATGTCGAAGGCCTGACGTACGGCGGCTATGCCATGAGTCTCACCATGCCCTTCGCAGCGACCCTCTCCGTGCATGGCGATGACCTGCTGGCGGGCCACTCGTACGTCGAGAAGACGCTCCGATTCGCCGCGCGCTGCCTCGATCCAAGCAGCGCCACCAGCGTCAACTTCTGCGACGCCAGCTACTCCACGCGCGGGTACAACCCGGTGGCGGGTTGGCGCGCCCGGCACGGCGATGGACTAGGACGGTGGTACCTGCAGCAGAACGAGGGTCTTTCGAGGCTCTGGAGGTACACGCCGCCACTGGCCGTGCTTTGGCATCCGCTAGGCGTCGAGGCGGAGCCTCCCGGCGACTGGCCTTCCGTGGCCCACTACCGCGACATCGGCTGGGTGCTTATGCGGTCAGGTTTCAGCGCGGACGATTTCTCGTTCGCCATGCGCTCGGGCCATGCCGGTAGCCACTGCCAGCTCGACCAGAACTCGTTCATGCTGAACGTGGCCGGCAAGTGGCTCCTGCAGGACCCCGGCTACGGCCGGACGGAAACGGACTTGCACAGCACGCTCATGGTCGATGGCAAGGGTCAGTCGCGTTCGGGGGGCCGCATGGAGGCCTGCGGAGAGGTGGGCGACATCGTCTACGCCGCCGGCGACGCTGCGTCCTGCTACGACGCCCTGGAACGCTTCACGCGCCACGTCATCATGGTAGACACCTCGTACCTCGTAATCGTCGATGAGATCGCGTCGATAGAGGGCGCCGTATCCATCGAGTCGCAGTTCGTTACGGGTGTCGAGACCCCGGAGATCGCGGGCGAACGGATCGCGCTGCGCGCCGACGGGGCTGGCTGCGACATCATCGTGGGTCATGATGCCGAGACCCGGACTGTCGACGCCGAAGGCCCGAAGCGGATTCGCCTGGCCTACACGGCGGACCAGCCGGCTCTGCATCCGATGGTAATCTTGCCCGGCAACGGCGGCGCGCAGGCTACGTGTGAGTTCGAGGCGACGACCGACGCTGTCCACATCCGTATCGCCACGGGCGGCGGGCTTGACCACATTCTCCTCAACATCAGCGGCGATAGCCGAACGGTGGGTGGCCTCACCTCGGACGCGCGGGTGACCCGGCTTCATGTTAGCGACGGCCAGGTGGACAGTGCCTCGGTCGTGTGGGGTAGCCGGGTAAGGCTGGGCGAGGAGACCGTGCTGGAGGCCGAGGGGAAGCGAGACTTCTGGCGGTAGAGCCCGGCCGGGCCGGTCACTTGGCGGCATACCGCAGGCTCCCATCGTTGCGCGGTCCAGCAACGACACTTCGACGGGCCACTGGTAGTAGAACGGAGCTGATCCGGTGTTGCGTACGGTCAGTTCAACGTGTAGTCTTCTCCCGTCGCCCACTCGTGGTCGACGCGTCCGCCGAGCGTCGTGAAGCCCTTCAGCGGATTGCGTAGGGCGCCGGCGTATGGGAGCGGCGTGACGTCAACCGCGGAGTCCTCCGCGGGGGCGCGCTGTGGCAGCAACGGGCGCGAGAGGCCAGCGGCAAGTAGCGTGCCTGTGAAGCGTCTCCTGCTGGTCATGCAAAGGCCTCCGATGCGTTCGCCCAGGCCAGCCCGCCGCTGTCTCACCACCTGTAATACCGATACGGATCATCCAGCTTCGTCGGCTCGTCCACGTAGTGTCCGTCCAACCACCGACCCGGGTGGAATATGCCGATCCTCCCGCGCGCGATGCCTCCGGACTGGAACGTGTCGAGCACCTTCACGACAAGCACGTTCCCGGTCGGCCTCAACTCGCCCGCCGCGACGGCGTATTCCCTCGCCGCCTCCCAGTAGTCGTCCGGATTCGTGTCCTCGCCGATGTGTCCGATCAGCTTGCCGTTCACATACGTCCAGTCCTCATCGTCGACCGATCCGAAGGAGAGGACCACCGGACTGTCGACCTCGGGCGCATCGAAGACCCGTCGGTACCAGACCACGCCGTTATACTCGGCCAGCCCCGGGATCTGGTCCTCCCACATCCCGGGCACGGTGATCTCCCGCCACGCGGAGGCATCGAAGTCCGCCCGCGACATGCTCTCCACAGTCAGCGCCTCATCCGGGTCCTCCACGCACCGCCACGTCCCCGCGAGGTCCAGATCCGCCGCTGGCGTCGTATTAAGCCTCGCGCCGATGCGCGAGTCGATTGCGACCCCGCAGGTGGTCAGAATGCCACCCAACGCCAGGTTCGCTCGTCGGCGCGATATCCTCAGGTACGGCTTACCGGTGTCGTCGAAATCGCTGGGCAGAAACTGCGCCAACACGTACCGCGTCCCGTCGATCTCACCCTCCGCGAACACGCCCGTGTCCACCACATCCAGGCCGTCGGGCGCGCTCACAATGGCCTCCACCGGCATCCTCCCGCGCCAGTGCAGCTCGGAGTTCCCCAAGCCCACGAGCGCGCCGCTCTGGGGCTTGCCAATCAGCGTATGAGTGACTGTCCTGGGCTCCGTCTTCACCTCGAATGGCAGGACGCGCGATAACTCGTCGCCGCTCATCCCGAGGCAGACCACCGTCCCCGCATTGGGCACGGCATCCGCGCCCGAGCCCAGTATCGCAACACTCCCCTCGCCGAGTCTCACCCCCAGCGCCTCAAGCTCATCCCGCGTCGCTTGACCGCCCACGTACGTCGCCTCACCCAGGGCCGTCGTCCGCGGGACCGAAGCATACTCCAGTAGATTCGCCAGCACTCGCTCCGCCGCTGGGTCATCGCCATCGCGGCCGGTTAGGTCGAGTTGGCAGAATATGGCCCGGCCAGCCCCCGCAATCCACTCGAAAAGCGGCGTGTACTGCAGGTCAAACTCACAGTCCATCACGAACGAGTAGTTTCCGCGGTGCGGCTTCTCAACCACCACGCTCGCCACCGTACCATAATTGCCCCACTGCCACGTCCGGCTGTTCGCGAATCCGCACCAGTCTTCCCTCGGGTAATCGCCAATGAACCCCGTCCGCTTGGGGTACGCCTCGACCAGCGTCCCGCTGCCTCGCCAATCTCTCATCAGTTCATCCGTCAGCCCCCGCGCCATGGGGTGGTTCGGCTGGCGGATATACACGCGTCGAGTGCCCGGACTCGCCGTCCGGAAGCCCCAGTTCCTCTGCAGCGTTTCCTCGGTCTGCTCGAAGATCAGCACGGTCGTCCCCTGCGCCGCGAGCGCCTCGATGTCGATCTCCGGGCCATCCACCCCAATGGCCTCCCGCCCGATGATGAGCAGCTTGCACCCCTCGGGCGGATCGAACTGCGTCAGCGGCTTGAATGCCACGCGGTGCTGCTTGAGTAGCTTCCTCGTCAGCCCTTTCGGATCGTAGCACGCCACCCTCGCGCCGAGGTCGACCTTGGGCCTCCCCGGCTTCGGCACGAGAGTGAACCGGAACTCGTCCTGCATCACCGCGTCCACGTTCTTGCTGTCCGTCACCGTCAGTCGGACCGAGCCCTCCGTGTCATCGACAACCTCGGGCACGCTGAACCGAATGGGCTTCACCAGCTTCCCGCCCGGTGGGATCCCGCCGCTGCTGTTCACCGCGTAGATATCGCCGCCCCCGACGCGCACGATGGCGTCGGTCCCAACATGGACCTCCCGGCGCGAGTCGTTCAGGACCACCACCTGCATCGTGATTTCCTCGCCACTCATGAAGACATGGTCCTGAGCCGTGAAACGCTGCGGCTTACCCGAGATGAACGCCAGCATCTCGCTATTGACGTCCGCGAACGTCTCCCCTAGCGACGTCCGCTCGACGTGCCCCTCAGGCTCCGGGCACGTCAGCCAATCCGTGTTCCACGCAACCACATCCGGCGCGATTCCCGGCCGCTGGAGGTCGTCCCAGTTCGTCTCAAGCCTCACGTCCTCGCCGCTCGACCCCGGCACCGTCCGGAACAGATCCGCCTGGTCCCAAGGCAACATCGCCGACACTCCGTACGTTCGGAAAGCCGGCCACGTCTCCCGCGTGAACGCCGACTTGATCTCGAGGAAGTTGTGCTCCCACCTGTTGCTCCAGTAGCTGGCTAGCACGCTTGAGATATGAAACGGCTCGCCGCGCGCATACACCCGCTCCACCGTGTCGTAATGGCGCACATCATCAGGCGTCAACTCATACGCCGCGTCCCCGTTGTGGATAGCGCCGTACTCCGCCGTCAGCGGCTCAGAATCCACGTTGTTTGTCCAGATGAACGGACCCTCGCGGTGCCCGCCCCACGACGCTTGGTGCGGCAGGCCAAACTCCACGAAAAACAGTGGCTTCACCCCATCCGTCCGCCACCGGCTGACCCATTCCATCCGCTCCTGCAACGGCGTCCAGCACAGATAGCAGTTCAGCGTGATCATCTGGTTCAGCGACCCGCTCTGATGGTGGTAGCACGGGCGCGTGTCGTCCAGCCCCGCCACGTAATCCTCCGCGAGCGTCGCCGCCTTCCGTCGGAGGTGCAGGTCTCCGCCATCGCCCTCGCCCGGCTGGAACGCTCCGTCGAGTTGCCCTGGATTCTGGTCGTCTCGCCACCCCGCGAAGTTGTGGTTCATCGCGTACATCAGGATGCTCGGATGGTTCCGCACCCGCCTCACCTCATAGTCCACCACTCGATCCCACGCCTCGCGCTTCTCCGCGTCCTCAAATTCCCGCCAGATCCGCTTCACGTGTCGGATCGAGTGGCTCATCGGGAAACCGGCCTCATCGCCCGCCCGCATCGTGTCGTCGAGGTACGCGAAGCTCTGCGCCTCGA
>CAZKUN010000253.1:0-12885 GCA_964555935.1 uncultured Armatimonadia bacterium
TGCGCCATTCCGGGCCGCGAGTACACGCTCAACGACTGCGTGAAGATCAACCTCGGCGCGATCTTCCAGGTTGCGTGGGGCGACCTGTTCGCCGACGACACCGAGCCTGACGTTGATCAGCTGTGGCGCCTCTTTGACCACCACCTCCGCCGCGCCGTTGAGGTCCTTGCCGAGGGCCTCGACTTCCACATGGCCCACATGCACGAGGTCTTCCCCGAACTGGTGATGGACTTGCTCTGCCACGGGACGATCGAGAAGGGGCTGGACGCGTCAAACGGTGGCGTCGAGTACGTGAATCTGTGCGTCGACGGCGCGGCACTGGCGACGGTTGCTGATTCGTTTGGCGCTCTTCAGCAGCGCATCGAGGTCGAGGGCAAGCTGACGTGGGATGACATCAATGGTCACATCGAGGCGAACTGGCAGGAGGCGGATGGCGAGCGCGTCCGACTCCTCATGAAGAACACGCCGCGGTTCGGCAGCGGGGACTCGCTCGGCGATGGTTACGCGCTCCGCATCACGCGGCTTTTCACCGAGGTCATTTCCGAGAAGCCCACGCCCGGCGGCTTCAACATGATCCCCGGTTTCTTCTCGTGGGCCAACACGATCCCCATGGGCGAGGCTCTCGGCGCCACGCCAAACGGTCGCCGCGCGGGCGAGCCTATCAGCCACGGCGCCAACCCCGATCCGGGCTTCCGCAAAGACGGCGCGCCGAGCGCCATGGCGTCGGCAATTGCCGCCGTTCAGCCGGGCATGGGCAACTCAGCGCCGATGCAGATCGAACTCGACCCCGGCCTGACTCGCGGGAGGGAGGCCGTCGACAACATCGTCAATCTCATCAAGACCCACATGGATCTCGGCGGGACGCAGATCAACATGAACGTGCTCGACGCGGACAAGCTCCGCGAAGCCCACGAGGATCCGAGCAAGTACCCCGACCTCGTCGTCCGCGTGACGGGCTTCAGCGCCTACTTCGCGAGTCTGTCGCCCGACTTCAGGCAGTTGGTGGTGGATCGTCTGATCGCGGAGTGAGTTGGGCCTACCACTCCCGGCTGTCCGGCACGTCTATCCACGCGCTGCCCCCGGCGATCGACTGCTGGCTCACGAGACCTGGCAGCGTCATATCCATCGATTCATGGATGTCGACCGGCGGTTTCGTGCCGGCCATGATGGCATCGATGAACTCGGAGACGACGTAGTAGTCGCCGCCCCAGTGGCCGCTCTCCTTCGCCGCGTCCGAGGGATTGAGCCACTTCTCGGGCAGGAACTCCTCCTCGAACTCGCTTAGGTCGTGCCACGCGTGAGCGTCCTCGTGTCGCGACTTCAACCACACCTTGTGCGTGTCTCCCGCGCCGCGCGGCGATTCATAGCACCCCTCGGTGCCTTGCAGCGCGTACCACGTCATGTTGTGCGGCCGGTTGCTGAGCATATCGACGCGGATCTCGACCAGCCCGCCGCTCGCCATCCGACACGCCATCGTGACGCTGTCTTCCATCTCGTATTCATCGCCTCGCGGGTCGCGGTAATGATGGCCCGAGCCGAAAGAACATGCGCTCGTGACGCGGTCGCCCTCCATCCATTGAAGCACGGGCCCAAGGCTGTGGGTGGGATAGGTGGCGCCGTTGACGCCCGTCTGCCATCGGCGCCGCCACTTGGTGATCTCGTTCAGTTCCTTCAGCTCGTGGATGTACGCCCCCTCGCCGAAGTACATCTCCCCGAACAACCCCGCCCGCGCGAGTTCTCTCACCAGGACATTCGTGCGGATGTAGCAGTAGTTCTCCGCCATCATGTACTGAGCCGAGCTGGCCTTCTCCGCCGCGACGATTGCCTTGCATTCGTCGATGGCGACCGCCGCCGGCACCTCGCTCATCACGTGGACACCATGCTCGAGCGCGGCGACGGCTTGCTCGGCGTGGAGCGGCATGGGGGTGCCCACCACGGCCATGTCGATCTCGCCCGCGTCGAGCATCTCCCCGATGTCGAGGTAGACGCGCTCCACCTCGTTCTCCTCGGCCACCGCCCGGACGCCCTCTTCGTTGATGTCACACGCGGCATGCACGCGCGCCCGCGGATGCGCGTTGAGCGCGGTGAAGAAGCTCTTACCTCTACCGGCGGCGCCAACGATCCCAATCTTCAGCTCGTCGCTCATGGTCATGTTCCTCCCGGCGTTACGCGTCCATCAGACCATCCACCACCGCGTTCGCGATGATGGAGTGTCCGACGCGGAACGGATGCACCGGCTCGGGGCAGAAGAAGTCGGGCTTGCGGTGCCTCAACTGCGCCTTGAAGACATCGTGAGTCTCCACGAGGCGCGCGCCGTGCTTTGCGGCCATCTCGTGGACCACGCCGATGTACTCGGGCATCAGCGCCAGCACTCTCTGCTGGTGCTCATCCTCGGTATCCTCGAGCGCGACGTAGAACGGATCGATCAGCATGAGTTGCGGGCCGAAACCCTCGACCGCCTGGGTGAGAATGTCGTCGTACGTGGTGCGGAAGAGATCCACCGGCACCGATTCGGGCACGTCGTTCAGGTACCGGTGCAGATCGTTGATGCCGATCTTCACCGTCAGCCAGTCCGGCGCGTGGGCCATCACGTCTTCCTGCCATCGGCCCTGCAGGTCAGTGACGGTGTTGCCGCCGATGCCCGTGTTGATCCACTCGATGTCGAGTTCGGGCGCCTTCGCGGTCACCATCTCGACCACCAGCCCCACGTACCCCGCGCCTAAAGGCGCCGCATCCGCGCGCCGACCGCAGTCGGTAATGCTATCGCCGATCATCACGACCTTCTGTCCGTTCTCAATCGCCAGCTTGGCCATCGATGTCCTCCATCGTTAGTCGGTCTTGGCTATGATGTCTGTGCACAGTTCGACTGATCGCTTCAAGCTCTCCAGCGGATCATCCGGCGGCTGATATTGGATGACGAGATCGCCATCGAATCCGGCTTCACGCGCCGCGCGGACGAACGCCTCGTGGTCGCACTCATCGCCATCGGATCCCGGCTCGCCACGATGGCTTCCCGAGATGTGCAGCACGCCGAGCCGGTCCGCCATGGCTGTCGCCGACGCGGCCAACCCATCGCCCGCGCGCTGGATGTGGTACGTGTCGGCCGTCAGCCGCGCGCAGGTCGGGAGGTCCTCCAGGAATTCGAGGGACTCGCCATACCTCTCGATCGTCACATCCGGCTCGAACTCAAAGGAGATCAGCATCCCGGCCAGTTCGAGTCTCGGCGCAATCGCTCTCAGGTTGGAGGCCAGCACGGCCTGGCTCTCCGGTTTCGTGGCGCCCTCGCTCATGCGCGGCCAGCAGTCGATGATGCCGCAGCCCAGCACCTTCGCTGCCTCGATTCCCTGCTCGACTTCCAGGCGAAACGCGTCTTCCTCGCCGACAAGGCAGCTATTCTGGCTGCCCGCGGCAAGCGTCACGACTGAAATGGCGTTTCGTCCGAGCATCTCGCCGCACATGTCCCACGTGCCTGGATTGGTCGGCTCCGCGAAGCCCTCGGCGAGTTGCCAGTTCGCGCCGTCGGCCCCCGTCGCGGCAACCAGCTCGACCAGTTCGTCGGCGCTCCGGCCCCAACTGAAATACACGCCATCGACTGCTACTCTCATCTCGCTCTCCCCTTCGGCCCAGGACTGTGTTGGGCGAACACCGTGGAGTGCGTCTCGGCGCGCGGCCAAACCTCCCTCGTCGCGAGGACAATCGCGCCATCTGCTCGAACTCCCTGTCAGACGCACCGAATTGAGCCATCCACACGCTAGGAGGGTGCCTATCATGCGCCCCATCTCGACCATTTGCGCCGCGATTCTGATCATGACGTTTCTCGCGCCCGTCGTAAGCGCTCAGCTTGCCACCGAGGGCTTCGCCACCATCTTCAACGGAACCGACCTCGATGGCTGGGACGGCGACACGCGCTTCTGGTCCGTGAAGGACGGCATCATCCGCGGCGAGACTACCGAAGACAATCCCACCGAGGGCAACACGTTCCTCGTATGGCGCGGCGGGGACCCGAAGGACTTCATCCTGCGCATCAAGTTCCGCCTGCGCAACGGCAACTCCGGGGTCCAATACCGTAGCAAGGAGATGAGTCAGTGGCGGATCACGGGGTACCAGGCCGAGGTGGAGAATAACCCCGGCAAGGTCGGCTTCCTGTACCACGAGGCGGGGCGCGGCTGGCTGGTTAACGTCGGCGACTTCATGGTCATCGAAGAAGACAACCAGCAGAGCGTCGTCGGCAAAGTCAGTGATGTCGAGCAGCTCAAGTATTGGAACTACTACAACGATCAGGACTGGAACGAGTACATCATCATCTGCCAGGGCAACTACATCCGCCACTACCTCAACGGTTACCCGACGATGGCCCTGATCGACAACGACCGGGTGCTCGATTCCGCGAACCCGGAGGACCGCAAGGGCGCGCCGCGTGACGGCGTCATCGCGTTGCAGATCCACCAGGGCCCGCCGATGTTGGTTGAGTTCAAGGACATCTACGTCCGCAACCTCGACTCCAATTACGGCAAGGCCGTCCGCATCTTCAACGGTGAGAGCCTCGACGGCTGGGTTCCGATGAATGAGAACAGCGCCGACACTTTCGGCGTCGCGAACGGCGTGATGACCAACACCGGAAAGCCCGCTGGTTACATCCGCACCGTCGCCGACTACACGAACTTCGCGCTTCACGTTCAGATGAAGCACGTCGAGGCCGGCAACAGCGGCGTCCTTGTCCGCCGGACCGGCGACGACAAGGTGTGGCCGAAGTCGATCGAAGCCCAGGGACAGTCCGGATCGATGGGCGACATCTGGAACATCGACAAGGTCAAGATGAACGTCGCCCAAGATCGCACGAACGGCCGTCACACGCGCCGGATGTACGATCCCAACGAGGCCTCGATTGGCTACTGGAACGACTACGAGGTCTGGCTCGACGGCGGCGACCTTGAGATCCGCGTCAACAACCTGGCGCAGAACACCGCCACCGATGTCGAGGAAGTCGCGGGCAGCATCTGTCTCCAGGCCGAGGGCTCGGCGAAAGAGTTCCGCAACATCGTCTTGGTGCCGATCGACTAGCCTTTGCGCCGTCCGTGCCTGCGGGTCTCCTGACCCGCACGCCCACGCTTGGAGGTTGAGGTGCGGGTCAGGAGACCCGCAAGCACGGACGGCCAGGGATGCATCCCGGAGGGATAATGCCGAGTCTCCAACTTGAGGCTATGGCCGAGCAGCTTCTTCGCTGCGGCATCACGCATGTCGTCTGGGTGCCCGACAGCGAACTCGGCGGGCTGGAGCCTCTCTTCGACCCGTCCATCCGCCTCATCCCCGCCTGCCGCGAGGGCGAGGCAATGGCCATCGCGGCTGGGCTCATGATCGGCGGCGAGAGGCCCGTGGTGATCTGTCAATGCACGGGGTTCTTCGAAGCCGGCGACGCGTTCCGGAACGTCGCCCGCGATCTCAAGCTCCCTCTCTTCGTCCTCATCGGCCACCGCAACCGGACCGCCTTCGTCGCGGGCCGCAGCAAAGACACCGCCGCGCGCTATCTCGAGCCGATCCTGGATGCCTGGGAGTTGCCGCACTACCTGCTGGAGTTGGACGGGGATCCTGCTGTGATCGAAGAAGCGTACCGTCACACCCGCGAGACCGACGAAGCCGCCGCCGTCATCATAGCCGAGTGAGCGCCATGAGAACCGCCGACTGCCTGAAGCAACTGGCCGAACACCGCACCGATGAGATCGTGCTGTCTGCGATGACATCGGCGACGATCTGGCCCGATCTCTCGGACCACCCGCGCGACCTCATCTATGTCCCGAGCACCATGGGGGGCGCGTCGGCGTTGGCGATGGGGCTTGCCATCGCGAAGCCGGGCATCCGCGTCATCACGCTCAACGGCGACGGGTGCCAGCTCATGAGCCTCGGCAGCATGGTCACCATCGGCGAGCAGGCGCCGGAGAACTACGCCCTCGTGGTGTTCGACAATGGGATCTACGCGGTAACGGGAGGGCAGTCGCTCCCTGGCGCGGGACAGGTCGACTTCGCCGGAATCGCCCAAGCCGCCAACTGGCGCGCGGTCCACGTGATTGCATCCCTCGACGAGTGGACCGCAGTCATCCCCGCCATCCTCACTGAGCCTGGTCCCGTCTTCATCCACGCCAAAGTCACGCCTGAGCCGACTTCCATCGGCCCGCATCCCGTACCGATCCCCGAGCGGTTGGAGACCCTCCGCAAGGCGCTCAAGTAGGTCCCGCGCGTCGTCAATACGTCTCCTTCAGCCCGTCTCTCTCCGGGACCACGTACCTGGCGAACCACTCATCCATCTGCCGCCTGAGGTCGCCGATCAGCGCGTGGTGCTTCGCCTCATCGACGAGATTCGTTCGCTCGCCGGGGTCGCGGGCGAGGTCGTACAGTTCGTTCGGCCCGTCGGGATGGCGATGCACGTACTTCCACTCATGCGTCCGGATCATCCGCACTGGCCCGTACTCGTCGTAGATGATGACCGACTCGTTGCCGGGCATCTCCTCGCCGCGTAGCGCGGGTAGGAAGCTCGTGCCCGGCAGGTTGCGCCCCTCGGGGAGCGGCAAGCCGCAGTGCTCCATGAGCGAGGGCAGGAAGTCGTAGGACGTCACCATGGCGTCCGTGACGTTGCCTTGAGGAATCGCGCCGGGCTGGCTGAAGACGGCGGGCACGAGGACGGAATTCTCGTACATGTTGCGCGGATTCGTGCCGTTGCCCTTGCCCCAGAATCCGTGGTGCCCGCAACTGAACCCGTTGTCGCTGACGAACACAATCAGCGTGTCCTCGCGCAGTCCCAGCTTCTCGACCCGATCGATGATGCGGCCAATGTTGAGGTCCATCGCCGTGACTGCCGCGAAGTACCCCTTCAGCGCCTCGCGGTTGCCGAGCAGCCCGTCCGCCCAGGGAATCGCCCACGGATGCTTCGGCTCCTGAGGGCAGCTCTCGAAGGGACAATCGTCGTATGAGTCCACGATGTCTTGCGGGTGCCCCGTCCACGGGCTGTGCGGCGCGGTGTAATGCACGTTGAGGCAGAAGGGCGCGTCGTCTTGCATGTCAAGAAACCGGAGCGCTTCGTCGGTGATGACATCGGTGATGTAGCCCGGCTCGTTGATGAGCTGCCCATCGCGCACCATCGGCGCGTCGTTGTATCGGCCGCCGCCCTGCTGGTGGGCATACCAAAAGCCCATCCCGTGTTGGGGCGTTGCGCTGTCGCCCAGATGCCACTTGCCGCTCAACCCGCAGTTGTAGCCATTCTCGGCCATGACATCGGTGTACGCGACCTCCCCCGCTGTGAACGCCTCCGCGTCGGGCCCCACGTTGCCCTTGCTGATCCATTCATGGATGCCGGTCTGTGATGAGATCCGCCCCGTCAGGTAGTTCGCCCGGCTCGGCGAGCATACGGGTGTCGACACGAAGAACTTGCTGAAGCGCGTGCCGGTCTCGGCTAGGCGGTCGATGTTAGGCGTGCGGATCTCGGAGTTGCCGCAGCACCCGGCCGCCCACGGGCCCTGATCGTCGCTCAGGATGAAGATCACGTTCGGCCGACGCTGTGATTCGCTGGCAGCGGGCATCGCGGCGTTCCCCCTTGGACCCAGCGCCAGACCGCCGCCGATCGCGGCGGCTTGGCGAATGGCTTCTCGTCGAGTGATGCGGTTCGTCACGGCAGGATCTCAGCGAGGGGCGGGATGTCGCCGGCGCGTTGGGCGGCGACGTGCTGGGGCTCGTAGACGCCGTAGAACGGGACGTTGAGGTCGATCCAGAGCGCCAGCCGCCTGAAGTCATCAGCCGGCATATCCACGTCATGGTGCCCGTCCCGGAGCAAGTCCATCAGCTTGCTCGCCCGCGCACCGAACTGGCCCGGCGTCGTTCGCGGGATCCACTCGCCGCCGTTCACGCTGTCGAACCAGTGCACGAGCTTCTTCTGGGCGAGCGCGACATAGCTGCGCGAGTGTGGCGAGCCGTCGGCGAACTCGCCGGTGAGGCGGACGCCGCCGTCGGGATCGTCCGCCCCATGACAGCTCACGCAGTGGCGGTCGAGAACGGGCTGGACCAGGCGCGGGTAGCTGAAGGGGCGCGAGCCATCGGGCCCGGGCTCGATGACCGACGGCGGTCGGCGGAGAGCGGCCGGATGGCTGTCGGCGGGGACGGAGTTGCGCGGCTCGTGACAACCCACGCAGCTCTGCGTCTCGCCCGGCTGGAGGTATGTCAGCGACCGCATGCTCTGTATGGCCCGCCCGTCCGCGCCTACCGACTGGAAGTAAACTGGCACGTTCGCCGGTGCAGTGAAGTAAGCGGAGCCATCGTCCTCGACCGGCACGGTGCCAAGCAGCGCTCGCGCCGAGATCTGCGTCGCGACGCTGATCTTTGGCGAATCGTTGCGGAAGGTGGTCTTGGGCAGGATCTGGATCACGCGCAGGTGAGTGATTTTCTCGTCGGGGAGCGCGTCGGTCGAATCGTAGGCGTCGAAGACGACGAACCGGCCCTCCTCGAGCGAGGCATCGGCGACATCGGGGTGGATCGGAGGCAGCGCACTCGGCCGAACGGGAATGGCGCCCATGGATGAGATCTCGGGATCGCGGTAGAGCAATTCGCGGGGCGTGTCGCGGCCCTGGACGTAGATGCCCTGGGTGACCGTGTGGGCGGCGCTGCCGGTGGACCAGTTGGGGCTGTATGAGACGAGCCAGAGGTCCTCGCTGAGCCCGCGGGGCGTCGTGTAGGCCTCGTTGGGAAAGCCCTCGGCCTCGGGGAACGCGACGGAGGGGGTGAGGCGCTCGACGGCATCGAGCCCGTCGGCCGCTCGGCGCGGGTCGATCATCACCAGCGAACCGTAGGCGTAGCCGTGGTGCGCGCCGGCGATGGCCATCAGCTTGTGGGAGTTGGGGATGGGCTCTGGGTGCCACTCGCCCCAGGGCTTCTTGTCGTAGTTATAGTTGCCGAAGACCGCCAAGGGCGCGGAGCCATCCGGCCGGCAACTCCAGAGGCTGTGGGCGAGGTTGGTGTGGCGGTCGACGTAGTCCCACCGCGTGTAGAGCAGGGATCCGTCGTTCCCGACCGCCGGATGCCACTCGTTGGTCTCGTGAGACGACATGCGCCGGACGGAGGAGCCGTCGGGCTTCATCCGGTGGAGCGTGTACGTCGGCACCGGACGGCCTCCGCATCGGCAGAAGCCACCGCGTCGTGCGGAGATGAAGGCGATGTCGCCGTCGGGCAGCCAGACGGGATCGAAGTCGTCCCACGGCCCATCCGTCAGCTTGCGCAGGCCCGTGCCGTCGAGGTTGATGGTGTAGATGTTGTAGCAGTGCTCTGGCTTGTCGCTGAACGACTTCTGCGGCCCGTCCGGAACGGGCACGTACGCAAACGCAACGCGCTTCGCGTCGTATGAGAGACCGGGGCTGAGAAAGCTGCCCGTCGGAAGCTGGTCGCCGACGATGTCGCGGACCGTCGGCTCGCCCGCAATGTCCTCCAACACGAACAGGCCGCCGCCCGGTCGCGCGTAGCACCCGTAGTACTGGTCGCACATGTGGGCGAACGTGCCGGGGTGGCGTTTGACGAAGAGGATGTCATCGAAGTTGAGAAGCGGGTCGCTTAGTGTCTCGGCGCGGGCCTCCCAACGCGCGGCGATGATGGCCGCCGTGTCGGTGACCTCACCCTCGCCATCCGGGTTCACCGCATTCGGCTTCGCGGTCGACCAGCGGCCGGAGCTGCTTTGGTCGGCAGGCCTGTCGAGCGCGATGTTCACGTTCGGGTCGGCCGAAGCGTAGACCTCGACCTCATCGAGGTGGAACGAGACTTCCTTCTCCATCTGGCAACGGACATAGCGGGGCGTCACGTCCCGCTCCGAGAGATCCACGACCAGCGGCGTGCCCGCAAGCGCGCCTCCGAATGCCTCGCCGGAGTGCTGGTACACCTCAGTCCAAGCGTCGCCGTCGAGCGAGACGAGGACCTTCATGCCGATGGTGCGGTTGCCGATGCTGCCGCCCTCCTGGCGGTTGTAGACGAGGATGCGGTCGAGCGCTGTCGGCTCGAGCAGATCCACCTGCCACCAGGGGTTGGCGGAGAAGATGGTGTGGAAGCCCCACGCGCCGTTCTTGACGCCATCCACGGCTCCGGCCGCGTCCTGCCAGGTGTGGGCGCCACGCGCCTCGCCGGACTCGTTCGGTTCGAGCGTTTCGTGGGTCAACTCGCGAAGCCAGTCGGCCTCGATCTCGGCCCGCAAGTCGGCGAGAGCAACAGATGGGATGAGCGCGAGGACGGCGACGGTGAGGAGTCTCATGGTTGGCCTCGGATACAGGTTCGGCAGGGCGAGGGCGAATGCCTTCGGCATCGGGCTCGGAAAGGGGCAGGGCGGGTCGATCGAGGCGGCGAAATCGTTGGCGTCAGGTCTGGCCGAAGAGGAGAATCCAGCATGCCACAGCCGATGCAAAGACGCGGCTTCCTACGGACGGCGCTCGGGGCCACCGGAGCGTTGGTCGCCCTCGGCCTCGACGCGGTTGGGCAGGACGCGGGGCCGCAAGAACTCCACACCTACCCGCTCGGACCGCAGGTCTGGATCCGCGCGGCTGGCAAGCCGTTTGCCTGCTACCGCGCCCATCCGAGCCAGAAGTACCCGTATATCTACCCCGTCGCCGGTCCGCTCACCGGCGCGCCGCTGACGACCGAATCGAGCGATCCGTACCCGCACCATCGCTCGATGGGCTTCGCCTGTGACCGCGTGAACGAGGGCAACTACTGGCAGCAAGGGTACAACCGTGGGCAGATCTTCTCGCGCGGACCCGCAGTCGAGGAAGCCAAGGGCCAGCGCGTCGTCATCACCGACATCGCCGACTGGCGAATGCCAAGCGGCGAAACCGACTTCACCGATTCCCGGCGGATCACGGTCAGCGCCCCCTCGCCGAACTTGCGTCTGATTGAGGCGGACATCACGTGGACCGCCAGCCGCGACGTGACCATCCTCCCGAACAACCACTCGCTCTTCTTCCTGCGGGCGACCGAGGCTATCACGCCCAAGGGTGGCGGGACGTTGGTGAACTCCGAGGGGCAGGAGACGGAGAAAGACACCTTCGGTCAGAAAGCGGCGTGGTGCGCGTTCTATGGCGAGAGGCATGGCGTGACCGAGGGCATCGCGCTGATGGACCATCCCGAGAACCCGTGGTCACCTTGCCAGTGGTTCACCCGCGACTATGGCTTCATATCGCCGACGCCGATGCAGTGGGTGCCGGCCGAGGGGATGAAGATCGCCGCGGGCGAGACGCGCCGGATGAGGTACCTCGTCGTCGCCTACGGCGGCACGCCCGACGAGGCCGGACTTCCGGCCATATACGAGGAGTGGGTGTAGGGACATGACGATGACATCGAAGGAACGAGTGCTGACGACTTTTGCCCGCCAAGAAGCCGACCGGGTGCCGATCAACTACAGCGCGAACCCGGGGATTGATGGGCGGCTCAAAGCTCACTACGGGCTGGATGCCGGCGATGCCCTCGGCCTGTCTGAGATCCTGGGTGTCGACTTCCGCGGCGCCGGGGCGGCCTACACGGGCGAGCGGCTGCACGCTGAGGTCCCCGAGCGGATGGTCAACCCCCACTGGGGCTGGGTGCTGCGTTACGTCGAGCATCAGTCCGGCGGATATTGGGACTATTGCGATTTTCCGTTGGTCGACGCGGATGAAGAGACCGCCGCCAATTGGCCGATGCCTTCGCCCGACGACTACGACTACAGCCACATCAAGCCCGCGTGCGAAGCCAACAAGGAATACGCGGTGCATCTCGGCGGCGCGGGGACCGGCTGCATCATCAACACCGCCGGATTCCTCCGCAGCATGGGACAGGTCTTCATCGACCTCGCGTTGGGCGAACCGGCGGGGATGCTGCTGATCGACCGGATGCTGGAGGTGCAGCTTGAGGTCCTCCGGCGCGAGATCGAGGCGGCGGACGGGGGGATTGACTTCGTCTGGATGGGCGAGGACCTCGGCACGCAGATTGCGCCGCTGATCAGCATGAAGACGTTTCAGGAGCATATCAAGCCCAGGCACAAGCCGTTCTTCGACCTGGCGAGGGCGCACGATCTGCCGGTGGTGATGCACACGTGCGGTTCGAGCAGTTGGGCCTACGACGACTACATCGAGATGGGCCTGACCGTGGCGGACACGCTCCAGCCCGAGGCCGCGAATATGTCGCCCGAGTACCTCAAGGCCACCTTCGGCGACCGCCTGGCCTTCCATGGCTGCATCAGCACCGCCGGCGCGGTGGCTGAGGGGAGCGTCCAGGACACGATTGACGACTGTCGGCGGACGCTGGAGATCATGATGCCCGGCGGCGGCTACTGCTTCGCGCCGACGCACCAACTCCAGGACAACTCGCCGACGGAGAACGTCGTCGCGATGTACGAGGCGGCCCACGAGTTCGGGGTGTATTGAGCCATTCACTGGAGGATCGCATGAGCGGACTAGCTGTCAGCGAACTCGAGTATCGCGACACAGACCGCGAGTACTACCTCAAGCATCTCGACGGCTGGCTGCCGCGGCGGATGCTCGATGTCCACATGCACGTGCATCTCGACAAACACATGCCTGACCTCACGCAGGAACTCATCGTCAAGAACTGGGCGACCTCGGTGAGCTACCCCGAGTACTCCGCCGAGATGGCCGACGCCGACTACCGCAAGCTCTTCCCCGACACCGAAATGAGCCGCCTTCAGTTCGGCACGGTGTATCGCGAGGCCGATTACGAGGCCTGCAACGACTACATCTCGGCCACTGCCGACCACGAGCGTATCTGGCCGCTGTGCGTGATCGCGCCCCAATCCACGGGCGAGCAACTCAAGGAACGACTGACCAAGGGCCGCTTCCTCGGCGTGAAACCGTACTGGGCGATGGTGCCCGGCAAGAAAGA
>CAZKUN010000254.1:0-12858 GCA_964555935.1 uncultured Armatimonadia bacterium
TGGTAGCGCGGGCGGGATTCGAACCCACGACCTCAAGGTTATGAGCCTTGCGCTACTCTCAGAAGCAAGATACGCCTACCAGGCCCGTAGCGGCCATTTTGAGCGGTGCTGGTTCGCACAAAAGGCCCGAGACTTGCGAGGCTAATCTGGGGTGTCACGGGTCTTCGTGCCGATCAGGCGGTTCGCCGGTGCACCAGAGAGAACCTCCTCGGCGAGACATCAGTTGGCGGCCGTCGTCGTTCGCATCCCGCAAAGCCCCAGATCCCGACGTGGATGGGTTCTTTCGGAGGGACGGCGTGGGTGACGTGGGTATCGGGCACCGGTGTCACCGACGTTGGCCGGGCGAGGGCCCCAGACGCCAGACGTGGACGGACTCTTTCCAGGGGACAGCCCGGCAAAGAACCTCCTCGGCGTGTGACCAGTTGACCGCGGCGGCTGGCCGCATCCCACGAGACCCCAGATCCTGGCGTGGATGGAGTCTCTCCGAGGGACGGACGTCATACCGGTCCAGATCCACCAGACACCGACACTGAACCTGGACTCGTTTCAGGCAAGGTGGAGACCGCGGCTCTCATTCGCTCTGTGCGCGGCTTGGCGCCGGCCACGTGGCGGAGGAGAGGATCTTCACATCATCGATCAGGCCGTTGAATCGCAGGTCGTCGTGGGAGCCGCGGCAGCCCAGGAACAGCGGGGTGTCCGTGGGCTCGAGGTCGCCGAGCGCGGCCTCGTACTCGCCCTTCAGCTGGCCATTGAGGAAGACACGGACGAACTCGCCGTCGTAGGAGCACGCTATGTGGTGCCATTGCCTGGGCGTCAGCTCCAGTCCGCTGGCGCGGAACAAGAACTCCGCCCCGCGCGCGTAGAAGATGGCGAGCAGGTCGTTCCCGTTGAGGTACATGGCGTAATTGCGCCGGCCAGAGCCGCCCTTGTCGATCAGGCACCGGTCTCCGCTGCCCGTTTCCGCCGGCCATACCCAGAGCATCATGGTGAGCGGGCCGGGGAGGTCGAGGGAGTCAGAGTCCGGCACGAACGCCTGGCTGGTGCGTCCGTCAAACCTCAAGGCGGCCCCCGTCACTCCATAGCTCCACATCACGTCCTGCAGCGTCATCTCGTGCGCACCGGAGGCGGCCAGAGCTGACTGGCCTTCGGCCTCATCAAGGCTCCAGCTCGCTACGAGCGTGCTTGGATCTACAGCCGGAATGCTCGTCAGTTGGCCAAGCGAGGCCCCAGCTTCACATAGAAGCGTTCCCGGCTCGCCGCGCGTGCTGGCGTCTGCGAGCGTGAGAGTGGCTGGGCCGAGGGCATACTCGCCGGGGCGCACGGGGCGAACCATGTACGAGATGGTCCGCTCCTCACGGCCACGCAGCGTCAGGGCCTGGCGCAGGCTGTCCAACGTTTCCAGGCCGGGCGGCAGGGAGTAGCTAACCTGCACATCGCATGGCAGGAAGCTGCGGTTGGCCACACGGATTTCAATGGGCACCGGGTCGCCCGGCCCTACGGCGGCCGCTCCGACGCTCTGCGAGATCGATAGCTTGTCGATCGAGGGGGTGAACATGTCGGCGGTCGCCGCGCCCCTGCGGTTGCCTGCGCCGAAGCTCGGGTCTGTGGCATATCGCAGGACGCTGTCAAGCAGCGCCCGCGACTCCGGCGACGGGGCTGAGATGTCGAGGCCGCTGACGAGTACGGCGCCGGAGGCGAGCGTGAACTCAAACAGGCATGAGCGCAGCTCGCACACCTCATGCAGCGGATGCGAAACACCGAAGACCACAGGCGTGACCGGGAAGGGGAGGGAGTCGACGGCGGCCACGCTCCTGAGCAGAGACCGCACCTGCAGCCCAGCCGCCCCTTCGTGCGGGAACGATGCCAGCGAAGGATGCTCGGCCATAGCGAGCCCAACTTGGTGGCCCGGGCTCGGCGCCCACCACCCGGGATGCAGCACCGCGCGCCTGCTCGTGAACACGTCAGTTGACGTGAGAAGCATGCGGCCGCCGTTCTGAAGAAAGTCAGTGTCCTCCGTCTCGACCGTGTCAGCGACCAACAGGTCATAGTCAGTGTCCGAGGCCGCGCTTGGGTAGAGCTCTGCCAGTGGTGCGGCGCCGCCCCGGAAACGGATTCGACAGGGGAAGCTCTTCGCCAATGTCTGCTTCGAGAATGACCACATCTCCCAGTCGTTTTCGACAGAGCCCCCAGGCCAACTCAGCACGCCGTGCAGTGTAAGCTTCGCGTGGCGCCCGAGTTCAGGCACGGTGATCATGGCAGCGCCGAGGCCGGTCACGCCGGCGGGCGGAGCCGAAAGGTCAGTCAACGTCCCCTGTGCGACCTCCTCATTCCCGGCGGTCAGGCGCCATTCCAGGCGGGCCGAGCGAATGTCTTCTCCACCGTAGCTCGAGACAAGCCACTTCGCCTCAACGCGATCGCCCTGCCACACGGTTCTGGTCGGCAACTCGGTGAGCAGTGCATTCGCACCGTTGAAGCGGCTGAACTCAGCGCCGGTCCAGCCTTTCGGCTGCCACATCATGTCGAACAGTCCTTGGCCGAACTCCCAGAAGTCGGCGATCGTCCAGTAGCAGTAGCCATCGAGCTCCGGCTGCCGCCGCGCCAGTTCTATGCCTTCCTTCTGGAGTAGCTTCTGCAAGCGGCGTGATGCCTCGACTGCCGCCTGCGTCTCCTCCTCGAAGTCGTTCTCCTTGGCCCAAGCTGCCAGCTTCTGCGTGGCAACCGGCCGGATGCCCTGAGTGAACTTCGGGAGGCTCTGCGGACCCGGGATTGTGGGCAGGTTCAGGAACTCATGGTGGAGCACGGGTTTCACGGCCGAGCACGGGCCTTCAGCCTCAGAAATGGGGAACGTGATCCACAGGTCGGACGTCTCGCGCACGGGGCCGCTGCTGCCGTCACTGTCGACGGCGAACCGCGCGCTGTCACGCTCCTTCGCATGGTGGTAGAGCGCGGACAGTGCATCGCTGCCGCCGTAGGCTTCGTTCGTCATCGAGTACGTCGTCAGGGAGGGATGGTTGCGGTAGTTGCGGATGACCGAGTCCAGCCGCTCGATGGGGCCACCATACGGCAGCTCAGGCTGCAACATCATACCCACTTCGTCGGCCGCCTGGAAATACTCAGGGAGAGGAATCCACGTGTGATGCCGTACGTAGGTAAAGCCGCAATCCTTCGCCTGCTTGAAGCGCCACAGATAGTCTTCCTTTGAAGCCGGCGGCGCGATGTCAAGTGGGTAGACGCAGTCGTCGCCATAGGCGCGGATGAACACCTGCTGATTGTTGATGAAGACATCGTTTCCCCGGATCTCCCGCTTGCAGAAGCCGAATCGCTCGCTCCATACGTCCAGCAGGCGGTCGTCCTGCATGAGCCGAAGATCGAGCCGGTAGAGTTGAGGGGATTCAGCCGACCACGGGCGGACGTCCGGGACATCGATGCCGAGCGAGAACGTCCCTGACGCCACGGGCATCGCGTGTCGGGCCGGCGGGTCGGCCGTGTCTTCCCCCAGAAACCGAACTTCGGCCTCGAGGCGCAGACCTTGCGGCAGTGGCGTTCCTTCCTCCAATTCGACCTCGAGGTCGACACGGCTCCGGTCCAGGTCGGGGAGGACGACTGCTCTGCGGACGGAGGTCGGGGCCGTTGCCTCGAGAACGACGCTCCTGTGGATTCCGCCCCATGACCATATCTCGGTGAAGCATCCGGGTAGCGAGCGCTGCCGATTGTCAATGCGCACAATGACGGTGCTCGGTGCGCCGGGCTGTACGAGATCGGTAACGTCGAACTTGAATGGCTCGAAATAGCGCGCGTGCGCGCCAAGGTAGGCGCCGTTGCACCAGACGTCCGCGTTGGGGCTCACGCCGCCGAGTTTGAGCCAGATTCTCTTGGCCTTCCACGCCGTCGGTACGGTCACGCTCCTTCGGTACCACGCTGCACCGGTATAGGCGGTTTGCATGCTGACGGGCGTGCCTCCATAGCCTGGCCGGTCGGCCGGGTCGCCGAAGCCTTGTGCCTCCCAGGACCCGGGCACGCGGATCGTATCGCTGAATGGCGTGCTGCCGCTTGACCAGTTCTCCCAATCTCCCACGCCTTGCGGGTCCATTCTGAACTGCCACGTGCCGTCCAACTCGACCCGTTCCCTCGCCTCCGAGGGGAAGACGGGCTTAACTCTGGCGAAGTGCTTCCGCCGGCCCTCCGTCCGCCGGGCGAGTCTGGTCGGCTGGATCCGCAGGTCATCGAAGTCCGCGGCGGCGCGCGACGTCCAGAGCCCAACATGGCCCGCCGTGTCGCGGGGCACGGTCTGTGAGAACAGCAGCTCGCCGTCGACCGTTACACGCACGCGCGCTCCTGCGGCGTCGACGCGCAGCTCATGCCACGTGTCCGTTTCAATGGGGTGCCGCGCCTCTTGGAAGCTCTGCTCCGTGACGCGGCCGCGTTCCGTCGTGCGCAGCTTCACGAGGTTGTCGTGTTGGGCCTCGGGGTGGTTGGCCAGGTAGACGCACAGGCCGGAACCGTTCTCGTCGAGGCCGAACGTCACGCCGGCGTAGCGTTCGGCTGAGCGATTGGGGAACCGTATGCGCACGATGATCGCGACACCGTCCACGGCGCCCGTGTCGAACGTCAGGACCCCTTCCTGCTCCGCGGTCTGGCTGAGACTGCCGTCAGCCTGCCGCCACACGCCGGCTTGGGCCTGCCACGTTGCCTGGCCGTCGAAGTTGTCGCTGAACGGCTCGTCAGCGCCCAAACAGGCTCCGCACATCACTGCAAAGGCGGCCGGCCAGATGCGTGCACTCTTCATGGGGATCCCCTTACTGCTTCTCGACCGCCAGCCGAGATGTGAGCGCACCTGTGGAGCCGTCCTCCTGCCTTCGGCGCGGCCCAGGTGTCCCTTCGACTTACTCCATCCCAGCCGCCACGAGCGCAATCTGGGCGTGGGTGGCCAGGCGACGACACCCGACGGTTCGTCGGCACACGCGATGGAGCCTCGTCGGAGCGCGCCGCTGGCATCATGCGCTGCGTAGTTCGGTCTACCGGCAGTTGCGTGGAGCTTCAGACAGCAACTCCAACGTACTTGTGGTGTAGTCTTTCGAGGATGGGAACGGCAACGGGTTTGGTGGGACCACCCAGCTCTGCTGGACTCTCTGTGGGCATTGGCGTTGATGATGCGGCGGAGACTCTTCCGGGTCTCCAGGTGGGCAGCGGCGGACCATCGCACGACTCCCTCAGATCAGTGTCCAACGAAGCCGGGGCCGGTTTGGCGGCACCCGAACGAGCGTCCCGGCTGATGCCACCGTCATCGGGAATGGGTCAGGACCAGATTGTCGATGGCAATGTCGAACGGGCCGCGAGACGGGATCGACAGAACAGGTCCCCTGTCCATACCGGTCAGGTCATTTGCCTGAACGATGATGCTGATCTCATCAGTTGCGTCTACCCCTTCCCACGGTATTGTCGCGCCTAGCTCCGTGAACCCGCCGCCGTCGATTGAGCACGCGACAGTTACGCCATCGGGCCTAACCGTCTGCCTGACCGAAACCGACGTCGCACTGGAGGCCGGGTAGCTAATCAACGCACCCCCGGTACTGCGTTCGATAATGCAAAAGTCCCCCACTTTGCCTACCCGCAGCCCAGGTTGCTCCGTCGCTTCCGTCGCCTCCGCCACCAGATAGCGTGTGGTAATTGCCGCCCCGTGGTCGGGCAGCTCCGACAGTCGCGGAATGGAGAACTCGAGGGTGAAGTACGGGGCCAACGGGTGCTGGAGATTATTGATGTGGGCTGTCATGTAGCCGTCAGTCGCGCTATCGTTTATGAACCTGCACACGCCGTCCTTGATGGCGATGTCGCCTTCGCCGCCCGTACACCATCCCGTCCACCCGATTCCCCAGATGCCATCCGGCGAGCCGTCATCGAAACGCTCGACATGCTCCTGCGCCGCGCTGTTGCCCTCGCCGTTACCTGCGTATGTGCTTGACAGAGCGCAGGCACCGGCCAACTCTTGCGCCGTCATCGATTCGGTCGTCACATAGATCGGCGACTCGCCAAGTTGCGCTTTGCCGGTCGTCAACGGCGCTCCGATGATGTTGCATGCCACGGCGTCCTCGGGGACGTCGATGGCCCACTCGAACCGCGATGCCGCCTTCCACGCGATTAGCACGGCCCTCTCGTCGCACTGGAACGCGTAGCCATGAACGTCGAATGTGCTCAGGCCGTCGATGCTACTGGGCTTATCAAGGTGCGCGGCGTATACAGGATTTGGGCCGAGCGAGTTGGCCATGACCGACAGCGCGACGTAGAACTTCTTGGGTTCGCCGAGCGGCCCGAGTAGAGGATTTGCGAGCTCCTGCGAACCGTTGTTGACTTCGCCATCACATCCCATGTGGTAGAAGAACTTCTCGGCGCCGCACGCCATCAGAATGGCCGCATGGCGCACCGAATACGCTGCGGCCTGCTTCTCGTCGGACACCTGCAGCGGGCCGGCCCAGTGGCCTTCCGGCACCGCCCATGGCGTCCATGGTTTGTCGTCGCTTGCGTAACAGCCGCACTCGGTGATCCAGAGCGGTTTGCGGCCGGCGTCACTGGCGTCCATGAGATTCTGGAGCGTCGCCAGTCCTTCAACAAACCGCTCCGGCGCGCTCAATTCAGCATACGTGTGGAGATTGTAGATGTCTAGGTGATCGAGCCCTCCGGCCTCGACAAACTCCCTGGCATACAGCATGGTGGGGGCGCCGAAGCCGCCGCTCACCAGGCAGTCGGGATCGGCCGCCTTCATCGTCGCATAGGCCGGTCGGAGTAGCTCGAGATAGTCCATCGGCGTGTATTCGGCGCCAGGCAGTCCGTAGATTGACGTGGGGAGCCCGTAGTAAGTGAATACCGGTTCGTTGAGAAACTCGTACACTCCGATACGGCCCTGACAATGACGGACGGCCTGGTCGATGAATGCGCACAGGTCTTGGGGGTCTCTGGGCGCATATGCCTGTCTGATGCGTGGAGGTTTGTCAGGGACCAGCTCGCGGAGGTTCTCGGGCGCCTCAGACGCCCACTCCGATGACGGGAATGGCGGCATGAGCGCCATCTGCTTCATCCCCGTCCTGGCGACCCAGTTGATCTGGCCGTCTGAAAGCGCGAACGACAGATCGCCCTTGACAGGCTCGAGCGCGTCCCATCGCATGGACCAGTCTCGCGCCCATGTGACGCCGGCTTTCTGCAGTTGCTCACACAGCGACGTGGTTGGCGGAGCGTGGTTCACGCCGAAGGGCGAGTCGTCCCACTGGTAGGGCCTGATCACGGCCAGCACAATCGCCTGTGAGTGTTGCACGTCCTCGGCTTCCCAAGACAGCGTGGCGCGGTAGTGGCCTACCCCGGAGGTGTTGAGGGCGAGATGCTCGGAGACGGTGCTCCGGGCCGGTACGTCCAGAGCGATGGACGACTCCGGCAGCGGGTTCCCGAAGTAGTCTTCGATCTCTGCACTAACCTGAACCCGGGCCGGTGCGTCGGTCGTGTTCGAGCCGCGGACATTGATGGTGACGGGGGCGCCGTCCTCGAAGACGTTACCAAAACACTCGGTATCCAGTCCGATTTCAATCGGTTCGCGGCGGGCGAATTCCGTTGCCACAAGCCCTTGCGGAGGGATGTTGTGCGCCGTCACGATCAAGTCATCGACGGCCACGTCAAACGGCCCCTGAACAGCCGAGATCCAGTCTTGCGCGCAAAGATACACCTGGACCGGCGTAGTGTCGGCCACCTCGTCCCACTCAAGCGAGCCTATCTCGCTGAAAGGCCCCCTGTTGACCGACGCAGAGTAAGTGGCGAGTCCTGCGGTTACGGCTGCGTGCAGCGAAATGGACTTTGTCGTGGCGATGTCGTACGTTGCGTACACGCTGCCTCCGAAGTGCTCGCGGACCACGTACTCGCCGCTCAAGCGTCCGATGACCGGGTACGAAACTTCTGTCCAGTTGGGATCAGTCACGACGTAGCGAGCGCCCACCCACACGCCGTCGTCGTCAGCGAAGTCGGCCATATCCGGCACGGCAAACTCGAGCGTGAAATCGCCGACCAGCCCGTCGTTGTCCGCACTGGCGACGACGGCGGATGCCTTCCCACTATCGGCCGAGTTATGCAACCTCACCACGCCGCCGGAGATGGTGGCGTTGTCAATGCCGCACCCCCAGCCCTCGGGCGCCGTAAGCTCCCACATCCCGACCAAGGTGCCGTCTTCGAAACCCTCAGTGAGGGCCTGTGGCTCGTCGTCCACGTCGAGTTGCTCAAACTGGACCGCATCGATCCATACCGTGGCGGCCGCATCAGGCGTGGCGGTCAGGTCTGGCCCGACGGCGACGTACACGTCCGGCTCGTTGACCCGAGCTACGAGTGAGTACCGTTCCCACTCTTCAGAGAGCGTGACCGTCGTGGACTGCTCCTCGATTCGCGGCCACTGAGCATGTGTGAAGCCCCCGATCCTGACGGCTATCTTGGCCTTGACGCCGGGTCTGTCAGCACGCATGCACGCCGACGCTACGTAGCACCGGCCCACGGCCGCATCAATCCATCCCAGGTTGGCAGCCAACGGCGCGCTTTGGGTCACCGTGTACTGCGGAGGCGGCCAGTCGAACGACGTCTGGGGAGTCAGGCCAGGCCCCAACTCTATGCGGAGACAGTTATCTCCGTCGAAGGCGCCGCCGGACACGACCTCACCGAACAGGCCGCACAGGTCGCCTCCCCAAGCGGTGCCCTTGCCCACCGATGACCATCCGGCCGGGCCACACTCGAAGCTGCTATTCGGCAGCAGGTTCTTTGCGCCAATCGGTGCGATGGTCGGGTTCCATCTCGTCTGCGCACCGGCCGCCGCCGCCAATGCAGAGGCAAGGAGGAGGACCATAGACCTATGATTGGTGGTGGTCATACTGAGTGTCCTCTCACGGAAGATCGAGGTGTCCCTTCGAGTCATTCCATGCGCAGAGCTTGTTCCCTTACCCGCGGCTGTCGCTGCCCCTGCAGGGCCGTGCCGCGGGGCAAGGCCCCCAGAGTCGAACTCAGAGCCTGCATGCGGAAGCTACTGGCCGTACTCAACGCGGTGGCCAAAGCTAACCAGCCTTGGCGGCTTGAAAGTGGAGGATGCCCTTGAATTCCATTACGCCTGCTAACCCTTGGGCCCGGTCGACCACTGGCTCTGTGGGCGGCGTCGGCCAGGGCAAGCGGTCGGCAGAGAGCCAGACCGATTGAGCCGCCCTGGCCTCTTTCGCAGCTGGCCACGAGGAACTCCTCCATCGGGCATTTGCCGACTGGAAGTGGCTGCAATACCCACGTGCTTGGGCCAGCCGGGTTGGGAACCCGACCCGTGGGATCTTGCCGTCGCTTCCAGACATACCCGGCACGCGAGTACGTGGCGAGCGACCGCTCAGTCGGCCCACACGTCCGTGTAGTCGTGCAGCATGAACCACCGGTGCGAGCCCTCGGTCTCGGTCGCGACGCGAAGCCCCACGCTCTTGCCGAGGGCGAGGCTGTCGGAGGGCACGGTCAGGTAGAACACGCCCAGGCTGTCAGCTGGGAGCAATTCGCACAGGTCATAGTGGAGCGTCGCCCGCCCGTCGGTCGATGTCCACGACGTCGACTGCTGCACCACGCCGAACGTCAGAAGCTCCTCGCCGTTAAGCAGCAGCGTGAACAACGCCTCCGGCTCGGCGATCCAGCCCAACCCTCCCGCCCAGGCGAAGGTGACCTTGTCTCTATCGAGCGTCTCGGGAACGGGCGCGGAGGCCCACTCGACGAAGTGCGTCCCCGCAAGAGCGCGGACCACATGGCAGTTCGCGCTCTCGCCGCGGAAGCTCACATGGGAAAGCTGCTCAGTTTCTGCGGCGATGACCTCAGCAAAGCCCTCCACCTGAATCGCGTCCTGCGGAATGGGATCTTCACCCACGCGTTGGGCGATGCTCTCGACCGACAGCTCCGCCTCAGGTGAGAACTCATCGCTCACCGCGTATCCTACCAGCGACCGCAGCATCCACCGAGCCTCGGGCAGTCGACCGAGTGTGTCGCGTCCTAGGTTCAGCGTTGCGACCAGCAGCCTGCCACGCCCCACCCGCCATTCGGCCACGTACGCCCTATGGCGGCTGCCTGCATAGGCATCGATGGCGCGGATGATCGGCCTGTTGGCGCCTGGAACACCGTCAAGCAACATGACGCTCTGGCCGTCGATCAGTTCGAGAAACTGCAGATCACACCAGCCATCATGGGGGAATCCGTCGAGAGCGGGGCTATCGTAGATCACCGTGCCGACACTCGCATCGCCACCGGGGCCACCGAGCCACCAGGCGGGTTCGAAGGTCGACCGCTCCGTCTGGAACAGCGCGCTGGCCGAGGTCAGAATGACCCTCCCGCCGCTCCTAAGATAGTCCAGAACCGGCTTTGACATCCGCCGAGCCAGCAGCAGGTCAGCCTTGTTCAGCATGCGCTCGTTTTGGGCGACGGAGACCACCTCGGGATACTCCGCCGAGACGTGCCCCATGCGGAGTTGTGCGACGTTCACGCCAGCGGGAACGGAGAGAGTGCGCGATCGAGGGAAGACCCAAAGGTCCCAATCGTTCTCCACGCGGCCTGCGCCTGATTCGAGGCCCACGCTCAGCGTCAGCTTCGCCGCCTCCTTCAGTCTTGGCAGCTTGACCGACGCCGTACCAACCGAGTTGAGACCCTTCTCCGCAATTGTCACTCGCGGCAGCTCGCCGCTCGCCAGCAACTCAGCCCCCTGAGACAGCGTCCACGCCAGCCTCCCGCCCACGATCTCCTCTTCGCCGAAGTCAGACACATGAAGCGGGATCTCAATGCTGTCACCCGCGGTGAACGTGCGGCCGGGCAGATCGGCCAGCAACACCACATCGGCGATGAACTTGGTGTACCACTCCGACCCCGGGCCCTTGATCTTGTAGTAGTGGTTCACAAGCCCCGTGTTATTCGTCCAGTAGTCCTGGAACAGCCACAGCGAGTGGCCGTCTGTGTGGGGCGACATCCGCTGGTCTTCCACATTGATCTTGTGACACAGCGCCTGAAGCCTCTCGCTACACTCGGCGAGCCGAGCCACCTCACCCAGCATACCCCTGGCCTCCAGCGCCTCCCGGGCGCGCTCCAGCCAGAATGGCCTGACTGTATGCTTGAACCGCTTCGCATCGCGAACATCGGGATAGGTCGCGTAGTTGCCCATCTCGTGCGAAATGACCGGCTTCGCGGGAGGCGAATCATATCGATGCTTCTCGGCGTAGTCGAGCACCGGAATGGCGAGTACGTTGAAATGGGCGGGAAGCACGTCCAGCGTCGGCCGGTCCGTGCCCGGCGGCACGCCGTCGGTGTCGTACACGGGCCGAGTCGGGTCCAGCGCCTTGGCTGTCTCGTATAGCTCCTCAGCCAGCGAAAACCCCGCCCACACCTCGTTACCCATACACCAGCCGAAGACCGACGGATGGTTGCGGTAGCGCCGGATCATCCCCCGCCAGCTCTCTCGATAGAGCTCTGTGGCTGCTTCGCTCGCAAGCCCTCGCTCCAGGTACTGCCCATAGGCTATCGGCAGCTCCGGCTGGACCAGGATCCCATGCTCGTCCGCCGCATCGAAGTACTCCGGCAGCGGCACGGTGCTGTGGTGGCGGACGTAGGTGAACCCAAACTCCCGCACCAGCGCCATCCGCTCGCGGTACTCCTTGTGGTCCGCCGGCGGGCAGAGAGTCTTGGGGTAGATCGTGTCGTCTCCGTAGCCGTGCAGGTACGTCCTCTTCCCGTTCAGGTAGATATCCGCGCCGCGGATCTCGATCTCTCGCATCCCAAACCGGGTCTCCCACTCATCCGTCTGCTTACGGCCGTCATGTAGCGATAGTCTCAGCCGATACAACCACGGATGGTTGGGCGACCAGAGCAGCGGATCGGCGATCACCACACGAACGTCGGCTCGCGAGTTCCCCTCAGGGAGTCTCACCTGCTTCTTCGCCCTGCCCGCAATCTTGCCACCCGGACCGACGGCCTCAATCATCAGCCTGCGCTCGCCTGAGGTCTCCGCGGCCAGCGTCACCTCCACATCGACCGCGTCCTGGCTGATGTCCGGCTTGGCGAACGCATCCTCGATCCACACATCGTCCCTGGTCTCAAGCCACACATGGTGGTGTATCCCGCCCCACACCACAAACATGTGGTCGATCACATCAAAGCACCCGGTAAGTGCGTCGATCTCCCACTCTTGCTCACTGTCGATGCGAATCGCAATGGTGGCGGTCTCGCCCGGTGAGACGTGTTCGGTCAGGTCGATCTCGAAGTCGACCACATACCCCACATGGCGGCGGACGTGCTCTCCGTTCACCCAGATATCCGCATATCGATGAACGCCGCCGATATGCAGAAACACGCGCTTGCCCGACCACCGCCGGGGGATCCTGACTCTCTTCCGGTACCACGCCTTGCCAATGTAGTTGGCGTAGACTTCGTTCGTCTCTTCGCCCACGCCCTGAGCATCCCAGGCGCCCGGAACAACGATCTTCTGATCGAAGGGAACCGACGGGTCAAACCACTCTTCTTGTTCGCCCACCTCATCGGGGTCCGTGCGGAAGCTCCACTTGCCATCCAGGTCGATCTTCGCCCGCAGGTCAGACCGCGGCCACCCCTCGGCGGCGTCTACCAAACAGGCGGTGGCCATTGAGAGAAGGGCGCAGGCGGCCAGGATGTGGGCGAGGCGTGCGTATCTCATCGTGAGGGATCTCCCTCGCCTACGAGCGTGGTTGTATGCAGGGCAGTGCTGCTAGTCTTTCGCGTCGCCCGCCGCGCCGTGACACCCCGGGAGGAGGTGATGCTGCAGCATGCGTCCCCACCGGTAAGACGGTCTGAACGCCTCGGCCATCGGGC
>CAZKUN010000255.1:0-12842 GCA_964555935.1 uncultured Armatimonadia bacterium
TCCGCCCAGAAACCGTACCTGTTCCTGATGAACACGGACTTCGAGCCACTCGGCCCGTATGTCGAGCGCTATCTCCAGCGGTCGCTATTCTACGGGATCTACCCGAGCATGTTCAGCCCGACGGCAAGTTCAGAGAGCGCCTACTGGCAGACTCCGGCTTGGTACAACCGAGACCGCGAGTTGCACAAGCAGTACCAGCCCCTGATCCGCCGAGTTGCCGAGGCAGGATGGCAGCCGCTAACGCTGGCAACCACGGACGCGCCCGACATCCTGATCGAGCGTTTCGGCCCGAACAAGGCCGGCGAGGTGTTCTTCACAATCTTCAACGATGGGGATGAGCAGCGCTCGGCGCCGATTACCGTCGATCCGTCGCTCGGGGGAGGCAGCGCGCTGGAGTTGGTCACGGGGGCGCAGTTGCAGGTGAGCGGCCGTCAGGATGGCGCCCTGTTCTCGGTGACCCTCGACCCAGAGGAGTGCGCGGCGGTGCTGCTGAGTCGCTAGTCGACGAGGCCGACGTATCCGGTCGACAGCACAATATCATCGTACCAGACGGTGTTCGGGCGCGTGCTCTGGTGGACGTACAGTCCGAGCGAGACTCGCTTCAGCTTCAGTTCGTCGGTCGACCGCCAGCGGAAGCCCGTCAGGTGGATGTACAGCTCGCCATCGCTCCATGCCGCCATCTCACCGTCAGCCTCGCCAGGCGTGTTCGCGCGGACCATGTGCTCGAGACAATGCCAGCGCTCGCGCTCCAGCACCACCTGATCTTCCTCGCCAGGCATGAGGTTGTTGCCCCAGTAGTTGCCGTCGCGGTCGCGTTTCATATCCATCCAGTACGTGTAGAGCATCATCGCGCCCGGAGGCGCGACCCGCCCCCAGTGAATCCATGGCTCAAACGATGCCCCAAACCGATCGTCGCCCTCCGGCTTGATGCCGGCCTTCCCCATCCCGCCCCATCGATCCGATCCCGCCACGGCGTAAAGCGAGCCGCCAACATGATGCAGGTTGCCCTGGTGATAGTCCTCGGCGAACTTGATGTAGCGGCGGAAATAGACGACATCATGTCCGGGGTGGAACCAGTAGTGAGCGCCCGCCCCGCATGCGTCGCCGCCTCGGTCCTCCGCGTCCATCCGCAGGCTCGATTCGCCGGAGCGGGCGAACTGCGCGCCGGTGACGATCTTCACCAGACCCTTGTCTTCCCCGGTGCGCCCAAACCACGCATCGGTTAGCCCATCTTCGAATCCATCTTCGAAGAGCAATTCGCCCGGCGCCATCAGCCTCGCCAACTCGCCCTCATCCGCGCGCGTCTTCGCAGTCACGTCCGTCGGATACGGAGCGTCCTGACACCACGCCGCTCCGACAGCGGCAACCATCGCCAGGCCAAGCGCTGCATTCATGGGTCCCCTCCGCGAGTGCATGTTTCTTCGTCATTCGGCCGCTCGCCCCGCTCCTCCTGCTCCAGGGAAGAGCAGACGAGGGCTTGAACCCCTTCCTGGCGAAGAGATAGTCCTGCTGGCTTCAACCCGGGCACGGCGATGCGTTGTGCCCGCTGAATTGCTGGCCAGTTCTTTGCAGATATGCTCGGGAGATGCCCGGATATTCCCCCGCATCTCGGCGAAAACGAAGGTGGGAGGTTAGGACCATGGCAACGCAGCAGAGCACTGGACTTAGCGGGCTGGGCAAGGTCGTTGTGGTGGTGGTCATACTCGCGTTGGCCGGCGGCGGCTTCTTCCTGATGCGCAAGTCCATCCTGCCTGAGGGCAAGAAGAACAAGGGCGAAGTCGACATAAGCGGCTTCCAGGACGAAATGAACGGGGGCACCACTCCCGAGGCCGCGGACCCGACGGGCATCACAACCGTCAGCGAGTATGCCTATGTTCCGGGCGAGAAACTCCCGCCCGTTAAGGGCACGAGTTCCTACGAGTGGAACGAGGCCGATCCGACGGTCATCTTCCCGATCAACGTCTGGATCGGGTGGCTGCCGATCGTGGCGGCGAACAACGGTTTCGCTCCCAACGAAAGCAGCATCTTCTACAAGGAACATGGCTTCAAGGTGAAGCTGGAGCTGATCGACGACCCTGTCGCGGCGCGTGACGCGTTTGCGTCCGGCCAAAGCCATATCCTCTGGGGCACGCTGGACATGATGGCCCTCTTCGCCCCCGGGTTGATGCGCGATAGCCGCACCGCCCCGCGCATCTATCAACAGATCGACTGGTCCAGCGGCGGCGATGGTATCATCGTCCGCGACCACATCAAATCGGTCGCCGACCTCAAAGGCAAGACGGTCGTCTACGCGGAGAACAGCCCGTCGCAGTACTACTTCAACACGCTGCTGCTCTTCGCCGGGATCCAGCCCATCGAGGTCTCGCACAAGTACACGGCCTCCGCGTTTGAGGCATCCGCCGCGTTCGTCAGTGACCCCAATATCGACGCGTGCGTGAGTTGGGCGCCCGACATCTACAACATCCCGGACAAAGTGGCCGGCACGAAGCTGCTCTCCACGACCGCCGACGCCGGCAAGGTCATCGCTGATGTTTGGGCGGCCCGCGCCGACTTCGCAAAGGACCACCCCGAGGTGATCAAGGGGCTAGTTGAGGGCATCTTCAAGGGCATGCAGAAGCTCGAGTCCGACGCGGCCTTCAAGGACAAGGCCTGCCAGTGGCTCGCCGATGGTTACGAGTTCCCGGTCGACGAAGTGAAGAGCATGCTGCTCGACGCCCACTCGACCAACATGGCTGAGAACAAGCAGTTCTTCACCAACGCCAGCAACCCGACGAACTTCGAGCGGACGTGGGATCGGATCAACTTCGTCTACAGCGAGCTAGGCAAGATCGACGAGCCCGTGCCGTTCGACCAGGTCATGGACTTCTCGGTGGTCAAGGCGCTTGAGACGGAGGGCAAGTTCGCCGACCAGACAGACACCTACTCGGCGACATTCGCGGCGGCCGACTGGTCAAAGACCGCCGAGCAACCCTTGCTCAAGCACATCATTCGAATCCACTTCGCCCCGAACTCGGCGAACCTGGATGAACTAGCGCGCGACGAGTTTGGCAACCCGGTCGAGGGCGAGCTTTACGATCCGTCGATCGCGAAGACACTTGACCGTGTCGGGACCATGGCGGGGCAGTTCGACCGCGCTGTGATTGTGGTCAGCGGGCACACCGACGACTCGTTCCGTGATCAGGTGCCACACGAACTCGTGAAGCAGCTCTCTGACGATCGCGCAGCGGCCGTCAAGGCGCGCCTCATCAAGAAGTACGAATTCGATGAGGCGAAATTCAAGGCGGAGGGCAAGGCGTGGGACGCGCCGGCAAACGCGAGCGACCCGCACAACCACGCCCTGAACCGCCGCGTCGAAATCGCGATCTACCCCCTCGAGGGTTAGCGCGCGGAGGCAACCACTCGTGTCGGGAGGGCTGTCTTGCCTCCCGACACCTCGACCTGTCACGCGATGGAGCTAGACCAACATGAGCAACGATGCCAAACCACCCCGTGAGCCCCGCGGTTGGCTCCGCTTCTTCGTGCGCGTCGATACAAGAGAGACGCTGATTTCCGAGGAATCCGACGACGAAGTCATCGAAGATATTGAGCCGGAGGAGCCGGCGCCACGCCGCCATTTCTTCGGCCTGCTCACGCGGTCGCCCAAGAAAGAGCGACCCGAGGAGCCAGAGCACGGCGAATCTGCTCCGGATGGTTACGATCCGATAGACGACCAGACGGTCGACCCGAAACGCGCGCGCCGGAGCTTCCTTTTCTTCCGCCGCCGGTCCGCGGAGCCCGATTCGACCCCCATCGGGGTGCCCAACGGCCTCGAAGAGATTGATCCCATCGACGACGAGGTCGTTGGGGGCATGCGCCCGCGCCCTCGGCGCCCCATCTTCTTCCGCGTTCGCGAGCGGCTGCATCCTTTCTGGGTTGGCGTGCTGTCGCTGCTACCCTTCGTCATCTTCGTCGCCTGGTGGTTCTGGGCGACGCAAGGCGCCGAGCCGGAGCTACGCAGAGTCACTCCCAGCATCCTCCCAAGCCCGCAGGAGGTCGTTGGGCGCATCCCAGAGCTCTGGTTCGACAGCGCGCTCATGCGCAACATTCTCGTGAGTCTCCGGCGCGCGCTCGCCGGGCTTGGGGTCGCCGCGGTCATCGCTCTCCCCCTGGGGGTCCTGATGGCCAGCTTCGGCCGCATCGGCGCGATGTTTGGCCTGATCACGACCCTACTCTCATACCTGCCTCTGCCTGCCATCGTGCCGCTGACGATGTTCTGGTGGGGCACGGATGAGAAGCAGAAGATCGGCTTCCTGGCCTTGGGCACGTTCGCTTACCTGCTCCCGCTGGTCGTGCGCCGTATCAACGCGGTCGAGCACAAGTACCTGCTCAGCGCATACTCGCAAGGCGCCGGACCGTGGCAAGTCGTCACCAAGGTCCTGGTCCCGATCGCGCTGCCGGGCATCTACGATGCGATGCGCCTGTGCCTGGGCATCGGGTGGACGTACATCGTGCTCGCCGAGGTTATCCGGGCAGACGACGACCTCGGTGGCGTCGGCAGTCTGATCATGATCTTCAAGCGCTTGGGGGCGGTGGAGGGCGTCTATCTCACCATCGTCGCCATTCTGATCGTCGGCGCAATACTCGACCGCGCGGCCGCATGGCTTGGGAAGCAGCTCTTCCCATACCGGGCATCCGCCGCGCGCGAATAGGCGCGAGTCGTCCGCTACGAAGGAGTCCGAAGTTGCGTCACAACGGTCCGCCCGTACTCGAACTCGATGATGTCACGAAGGCGTTCCCGCGCCGGGGCCAAGCCCCATTCATCGCGGTGACCGACCTCAACGCCACCGTTCCCAACATCGAGGAGGAGGGCGAGTTCATCACCCTTATCGGCCCGAGCGGATGCGGCAAGTCGACGCTCCTGCAACTCATCGCGGGTTTCGACACGCACGTTCCGCCGACCGGGGGCGAGGTGCGCTTCCTCGGCGAGCCGGTCACGGGCCCGAGCCACGAGCGCGGCATGATGTTTCAGGACTACGGATGCTACCCGCACCTCACTGTCGTCGACAATATCGCCTTCGGGCTGAAGCTCCACGCCAAGCGTTTGGGGCTATCGAAAGACGACATCGCCGACACCGCCAACGATCTGCGCGCGCGGGTCAGGCTTGCCGAGGGCGACGCGCGGAAGTACCCGCACGAACTCTCCGGCGGCATGAGGCAACGAGTCGCGCTGGCCAGATCTCTCGCGCTCAAGCCCCGCTGCCTGTTGATGGACGAACCATTCAGCGCGCTCGACGAGCCTACGCGCTTTGAGATGCAGGACCTGATCGTCGAGCTGTGGTCTGAGATCGACGCGACCATCATCCTCATCAGCCACAGCGTGGCCGAGGCGCTCTACCTCGGCGACAGGCTATGGATGATGAGTTCAAATCCGGGCACGATCGTCGCTGAGTACACGCACATCCCGCACCCCGATCCGGGCGTGCCGGCGATGGTCGCGCAAGGGGAGTACTCATTCAACGAACTCGTCGCGGAGGTCAGTCGCGAGTTTCTTCGCGTTCTCGAAACGCCCCGTGACGAACTGGCGCCCGTCCACGCGGACGGTAACGGTACCGGACTGAGACTGTAGGTGGGGCAATGGACATGCAGCCAATGCCGTCAGCACCCAAATCACTGGGGTACTTCGATTACCTCAAGGCCGCGTTCAACTTCCGCGTCCCCGTCAAGGGCCTGGGCGGCGTGCCCGTCAACTGGCTCTACCTCGCCGCCATGGGCGGACTGGGCGTGGCCGCGTGGCCGATGCTGCTGATCGGCGCGGCGGGCGAAATCGGGTTCCTCACGTGGATGGCCGGCAGCAAGCGCTTCCAGCGCGTCGTGCGCGCCAGCCGGCGGGCGAAGTCGGGTGTCGAGGCGGACGCCCAGACAGATGCCATCATGGCGAAGCTATCGCAGAACAGCCGGACGCGCTACGAGGCCATCCAGAAGAAGTGCCAGGACATCGTTGACATCGCCGGCCAGACGAGCGACGCCGACGCGGGCTCGCTTGAGACCTACGCCATGCACCTGGCCGAACTCCGCGACGTCTACGTCCACATGCTCGCGCAGGCTGAACTGCTGGCCAAGTACTCCAAGGACTGGTCCGAGACCGACCCGCTGCCCGAGATCGCGGCTCTCGAGAAGGAAATGGAAGCTAACGACATGACCGAGGCGATGCACGCTTCGAGGCAGGCCACGCTCGACATCCTCCGCCGGCGAGCGCAACACCGCGAGGAGATCAGCCACCGGGCTCAGGTCGTCCACTCCGAAATCGAGCGACTCGAGCAACAGATAGCGCTGCTTCGCGATCAGGCGCTGCTGACCGGGGATCCGTCAATCCTATCGGGCAGCATGGACGTCGCCGCGGGCATGCTTGAGGACCGCAACGAGTGGCTGACCGAGAACGCCGCCTTCGTCAACGCGATTTCCCAGCTCGAGCAGCAACAGTAGACTCCCCCAGGAGACTCCACATGTCCAAGCTCGCGATCTGCGTCCTCATGCTCGCCATCCCTCTCGCCTGCTTCGCTGTCGAGCCCCCCCGATGAGAAGCCGGCCGTCGAGGGTGAGTGGGGTTTCCGGCCGAGCGACGAAATCGTCGATCGCAACCCTCCGCCGTTCGTCTGGCGTCCGCAGGAGGGAGCGACCAGCTACCTCTTCCAGCTCTCCACGGACGTAGACTTCGGCGAGGTTCTGTATGAGCGAGCTGACCTGTCGCTGAACTGCGTCTGCCCAGACGCCACCTACGAGGCGGGCGAGTATTCCTGGCGGTTCGCATATGTCGACGAGGAGGGCGACCAGAGCCCGTGGAGCGGCGCGCGCTCATTCACCATCGCCGCGCATGCGAAGCCGTTCCCCAAGCCCACCGATGGGGATCTGCTGAGCCGCATCCCGGATCACCCAAGGCTGTTCTTCCGACCCGAGGACCTCCCGCGGATGCAGGAGCTGGCGACGGGAGATCTCAGCCCTAAGCGCGACGGGCTGATCGAGGCGTGTGAGAAGCTCATCACCAACCCGCCCGACATCACCGAGCCGCCGAAGTACCCCGAGGGCATGAAGCGCGGCAGCCCGGACTGGCGGAAGATGTGGTGGGGCAATCGAACGCGCGTCTCCGCCGTCACCAACGCCGCCGCCACGCTGGCATTCACTTACCTCCTCACCGATGAGGAGCGCTACGCCGCAGAGGCGCGCCGCCTGCTACTGGCGGCCTGCGAGTGGGACCCCGTGGGCTCGACCGGATTCCGCTACAACGACGAGGCGGGCATGCCGTTCATGTACTACGCCGCGCGAACCTACACGTGGATGCATGAATACCTCTCTGGGGAAGACCGCGAGAAAGTGCGCGCGGTCATGAGCGTTCGCGGCGGCGAGACATACAGACTGCTCCGCCCGAGGCACATCTGGCGACCATACTCAAGCCACTCGAACCGCTCGTGGCACTTCCTCGGCGAGATGGGAATCGCGTTCAAGGACGAGTTGCCCGAAGCCGAAGACTGGGCGACCTTCGCGATGGACGTGTTCTACTGCGTCTACTTCGTGTGGAGCGATTCAGACGGCGGCTGGCACGAGGGCGCGGCGTACTGGAGCAGCTATCTCTATCGCCAGACGTGGTGGCTCGATGTGATGAAGTCTGCTTACGGAATCGACGGGTCCGACCGACCGTTCTTCCACCGCGCCGGCGATTTCGCGCTCTACACCGTGCCTCCCGGAGTGGAGGACGGGGGCTTCGGCGACCTGTGCGGGGGGCGAAACGCCTCCAGCTACAGCAAGCTCATGAGCATCTTCGCGCGCCAGACGGGCGACCCCTACTGGCAGTGGTATGCCGACGAAGCCGGTGGCAGCCAGGAGGACGGCGGCTACATCGGATTCCTGCGGGCGCTGTCTGAGCCGCCCGAGGCGCTCCCCCCAACCGACCTCGTGGAGTCGAAACACTTCCGCGGCGTCGGCCAAGCCGTGCTCCATACGGATCTCATCGACCGCTCGCGCGACGTGCAACTCATCTTCAAATCGTCGCGATTCGGCACTTACAGCCACGGGTATGAATCCCAGAACGCGTTCCTGCTTCAGGTCTACGGAAAACCGGTGCTGATCCGCACGGGGCGGCGCGATAGCTACGGCAGTCCGCACCACCGCAACTGGCAGTGGCAGACCCGCTCGGTCAACTCGATCCTCGTCAACGGCGAGGGGCAGGCCTCGCACTCATTCGCCAATGGCGGCGAGATCACGAGGTTCTTTACGTCCGAGGGATTCGACTACGTCTCCGGCGACGCGACGAGGGCCCATCAGGGCAAGCTCGACGCCTCGCTTCGGAGGATTCTGTTCGTCAAGCCGGAGGGCATCGTGATCATCCACGACGAGCTACGCGCGCCCGAGGCCGCGTCGTTCCAGTGGCTCCTGCACGCAGCCAACGAATTCGCCGTTGCCGGCCAAGTTGCCCAGGCAGCCAACGGCGACAGCGCGGCGCAGGTGACCTGGCTTACACCGGATGATCTCTCGATCAGCCAGACCGACCAATTCGACCCGCCGCCGGACAACCGGAAGCTGGTCCAGTGGCACCTTACGGCAGAGACCGCGTCGCCGGCAGCGGAGGCGCACTACGTCACCGTGATCCAGCCGTATCGCGCGCCCGACGGCGCACCGAGCGCGCCGACCGTTCGCGAGATTGAGGGTGGGCAGCTAGTAACCGTGCCGACAGCGGAGGGAAGCGTGAGAGTTTTGGTGCGAACAGCACCCGAGCCGATTGTCCGGGGTCCGGAGAGGATGGACGGGCCGATGACGGCGTGGCGGATAGAGAGCGAGGAAGTGGTGGGCCACTGCAAGATCGAGGCGGAGTGAGGCGACCTACTCCAGCACCCCATCATCCCGCCTCGCGCCGTTGTGCGTGAAGCCGTGGATGCGGAGGGGTGATTGGCTTCCCTCCGTCAAGCCCACGAGATGAGTCTCGGGGATGTTGGAGACCACGAACCCGAAGATCTCAAGCGTCGCCGTCATCCGGTCGGCATAGTCCTTCATTTCGGGAATGCCAGGGCAATCGACCAGGAACGCGCGCCCGTTGCCTTGGTGCACCATCTTCGCGTTGGCCGCGACTCGCAGGGGCGCGAATGAACTCAGCGCGAGGTTGTTGATCTGCAGCGTCGCCCCCGCGAACTGAGGACCGACGATGAACGCCGCCTGACGCGAGACCTCGCCATCGGTCGTCTGCATCGCCCGGTCGCCGGCCATGCTCGCGTGGATCATGATGTTGCTGAGCTGGTTCACCAGAATCGTCCCGACCACGCAATCGAACCCTACCACGCAGTTGTCGAGCTTCACGTTGTGCATCGATCCCCACGGCCCCGCGCCCCAGGGGAACGAAGCTCCCTCGCCCGTCATCGGGTCGATGAAGGGCCGATCTTCACTCGCCCCGAGCTTGAATCCCGTGTGGGTCAGGAAGACCGCGACGTCACTCACCGAGTAGCCATCAACGCTGCCGAAGTCGAAGGCGATATTGTCCGGATGAGAGGTAATCGCGCCCTGGAGTTTCGCGTGCTGCCACGAGATCGGCTTCTCGACATTCGGCACGATGTGAATCTCGGAGATCCTCACCACGTCCCGGGCTTCCTTCATCGCGAACGCGCGCTTGTAGCCGAAGAGATAGCACCGGTTGATGACGATCTTCCCGCCCGCCGGCGTGTAGAAAAAGTCGTAATACCGTCCGCAGGTGATGTCCTCAATGGTGGTCGACGCGACGCCGGGCTGAACGTAGATCGTCGGTCCACACGGCGCGACGTGCTCATCGATGAACCGGTCCATCAGCTCCGCGTCCGAGTCGTAGCCGTATTCCTCAAACTCCTCATCCGATGGCCACGGTTGCTCGTCGTAGAGGATGTAGAGCCCTCGGATCGTGTTCCCGCCGCGCAAGTGGAAGAGCGGGCGCTTCGCCTCGCCCGAGTACTCGTCCAGATGCGGCCGCGCGAGGATGACCGGGCCCGTCTGGATCTCGCGTGGCACGCCTTCCCAGGCGATGAACGGCATCCCCGCCAAACTCCCCACCAGGCTCGTCCCACGCTCGAGCACGACCGTCCGAGTCAGCACGTAACCCTTGCCCGGCTCGACGGGGTCGACGTGGACCGTGCCCCCCACCTCCGCCGCCTTGTCGATCGCTGCCTGGAACGCAGCCGTGTCATCCGAGACACCGTCACCAACCGCCCCACACGAGCGCACGGTGACAACGCCGGGCAGTTCCGCGGCTTGCTGGGACATCCCGGCGACCAACGCAATTGGCAGCAGCATGGACGGTGACATTCGAGCCTCCACGAGCATGAGTTCGCCTGGCGATCCACTTCCTCATACCGGATTCAGCCCCTCCCTCCGGAAGGTGCCCGCCCGCCCATGCGTGAATCACCAGCCGTCCGTGACACCATTCGATTGGGAGCGTCCCCGATGCCATTTCCCCGCGTCCTGCCGATGCGCGAGCGTTCGGATCTCATCGACGAGGTCCTGGCTACCCGCCTCGATGCGGTGCTGCCGATCGCGATGCGTGAGGCCGGGTTGGACATGTGGATCATCATCTGCCAGGAAGACGACCTCGACCCTGTCTTCACGACAATGGTCCCCATGAACTGCTGGTGCCCGATCATGCAGATCCTCGTGTTCTACGACACGGGCGACGGCATCGAGCGCATCAACCTCGGGCGCACCAACACGCAAGATCTCTACGACCGGCCGCTCAACACCGAGGTCGAGTCGATCCAATGGGCGGCGCTCCAGGACATCATCAAGGAGCGCAATCCAGAGAAGATCGGCCTCAATATCGGTTCCACCCAATGGGCTGCCGGCGGCCTGACGCACAACCTCTACACCCAGCTCCTCGAGCACGTGCCCACCGGGTTCGAGGATCGCCTCGTCTCCGCCGAGCACGCGTGCACGCGCTGGCTGGCGACGCTGACAGATGAGGAAATCCCGGTCTACGAGCACGTCGTCCGCGTCGCCCACGCGATCCTCGCCGAGTGCCTGAGCCCGGCGACCATCGTGCCCGGTCTGACCACCATCACCGATGTCGAGTGGGCCTACTGGCAGCGGGCGGCCGACCTGGGGCTGGATGTCTCCTTCAAACCGTACTTCGGCCTGATCCGTAGCGCCGAGACACGCGAGCAATACGGGGCGCGCGACCTCACGATCCGTCCCGGCGATTACATGCACTCGGATGTCGGCATCAAGTACATGCGCTACAATAGCGACCACCAACAGAAGGCGTACGTGCTGCGACCGGGCGAAGCGGACGCGCCCGACGAGTTGAAGGCGCTCATGGCGGAGGGCAACCGACTGCAAGACGTATTCATGTCCGAGTTCACCGTCGGGCTAACGGGGAATGAGCACCTCCACAACATCCTAACTCGCGCCCGCAAGGAGGGCATCCCAGAGCCCAAGATCTACTCGCACTCGCTGGGGTACTTCCTCCACGAGCCGGGCCCGTTGATCGGCCTGCCGTGGGAGCAGGAATGTTGCGAAGGCCGCGGCGATGTGAAGATGGAGCATAACTACTGCTTCACGATGGAATTGTCAGTGATGGACGCCGTCGATGAATGGAACGGCGCGGACTTCCGGCTTTCACTCGAGGAAGATGTCATCTTCGCCAAAGATGGCTGTCGCGTCCTCGACGGCCGACAGACCGAGTTCCACTTGATATAGAGGGAACCCACGTAAGAGGGGCTTCAGCCCCGACTGCCGTTGATCCGGGAGGGTCATCATATGTCTCACAAATGCGTCATGCTGGGCTGTGGGGGCCGTGCCGCCGGTCATGCCAATGCGTACGAGCACATCACCCGCGGGACGCTCGCCGCGCTGTGTGATATGAACGAGGAGCGCCTGCACCCGTTCGGCGAGAAGTACGGGGTCGAGACGCTCTACACCGACTTCGCCGAGATGCTCGCGACCGAGAAACCCGATCTCGTGCATGTCGTGACCCCGCCGACGCTCCGCGTGGGGTTGATGACTCAAGTCGCCGATGCGGGCGTGTCGGGATGCATCGTCGAGAAGCCGATCTGCATCGGCGCGGACGACTACAAGGCTCTCCGCGCGCTTGAGGCCTCGTCGAGCACCAAGTTCGCCGTCAATCACCAACTCCGCCACCATCCACGAATTCTCGAGTTCCTGGGCGACATCGCCAGCGGCGCGATCGGCGAGGTGCGCTGCATCGACGCCAGCGCAGTGCTGCCGATGAGCGGACAAGGCGTCCACGTGATGGATCTGATGTTCGCCTTCAACAACTACGCGCCCGTGCAGACGGTCTTTGGCCAGTCATCCGGTTACGATGACATCAACGGGACGCACCCGAGCCCGCGCACTGCGGAGACGATGATCACCTTCGCCAACGGCACGCGCGCGATGCTGCAGGCAGGCGAGGGCGCGCCCGAGTTTATTGAGGGCCCGAGCTGGATGCACAAACGCATCGCGGTCTACGGCACGCACGGTTTCCGTCACTGGTGGATGAGCGGCTACGAGAAGTCGCTGCCCGATGGGACGGTGGAGAAGGCCGAGCAGGTCTACGCGGATCAGGACATCGTCGGCCAGGCGGGCCTGACCAACGCGATGTTCGACTGGATTGAGGACGACGCGAAGCCAGCGCCGACGAACCTATCGACCTCGCTCGACGAATGGCTCGTGCTGCTCGGCGGGTACCTCAGCACGCTCGAGTCTCGCCCCGTCGACATGCCCTTCGACCCGCCGGATGATCTGCTGGATCAGTTCAAGGCCTACTCCGGCGCGGAGTAGCTGCTGCTCTCTCGCGAAACGCAAGAGGGCGAGGCCACCGTGGCCTCGCCCTCTTCATTGCGCTTGCCGTCGCCCGAGTC
>CAZKUN010000256.1:0-12717 GCA_964555935.1 uncultured Armatimonadia bacterium
TGCTCTGGCAGAAGCAGAAGATCAGCAACAACCCCAACGTCATGTCGCTGGACGAGGGCGTCGTGCTCGGCGTGGGCAAGCAGAGCAACCACGTGATTGTGGACCCGCTCACCGGTGCCGTGGTGGAGGAACTGGGCTTCCGCAAGGTGGCCTGCACGCGCCTGACGGCGTGCCCGGATTCGCTCTTTGTCCGTGGCGAAGGGACGCTGCGGATGGATCGGTCGAGCCGCCGGATCATCATCGACGGCGGCGTCCGGCCGGGGTGCAATGACGGCGCGCTCCCCGCCAATGGGATGCTCTACATCGGCCCGTGGGCCTGTGACTGCAACCTCTCGCTCATCGGCGCGATGGCCAAGTGCTCAGCCGGGGATTTCCGCTTCGATCATGTCGCCACCGACGACGAGCGGCTGGAGCTAGGCGAGGGGGACATCCTCGACATCGCTGCATTTGAGATCGCAGATACCGACTGGCCCACATACCGAGGCAACAACGAGCGGACCGGCTCGACGCCCGTCCGACCGGCGCGTCCGAACGCGCCGGAAGGCACGCCTCGCGCGCCATTCTGGACGCACAGCCCCGAGCAGCCTACCATACCAACTCCTCCGACGTGCGCCGGCGGGGTGGTGTTCGTGGCCGGACGGGACGGCAAGGTCCGCGCGCTGGACGCGAGAAACGGGCAACCGAGCTGGGTGTTTGCCACGGGCGGCCCGATCTGAACAGCCCCCACCGTCTGGGAGGGTCGCGTGTACGTTGGGAGCGCGGACGGACATGTCTACGCGCTCGAGGCCGGCACGGGACGGCTTCTCTGGAGGTTCCGCGCAGCGCCGGTCGAGCGCCACATCATGGTCTACGGCAATCTCAGCTCAACCTGGCCGGTCAACACCGGCGTGTTGGTGCATGACGAGGTCGCCTACTTCGCCGCGGGAATCATCGACTATGACGGCACGTATGTCTACGCGCTCGACGCCAGAACGGGCCGGATCAAATGGCAGAACAACACCTCCGGCCACCTCAGCCCTCAGGCGCGCAAGGGGGTCTCCGCCCAGGGCAACCTGACGCTTCAGGGCAATCAACTGCTGATGGCCGCGGGGAACCAGGTCAGCCCGGCGCGCTTCGACCTGGCGACCGGGAAGTGCCTCAACCCACCCTTCGACCAGGGCAACGCGAAGGCGAATCACGGCAAGTTCGCGGGAGTTCTCTTTGGGAAGTACCCCATCGTCGGTGGCCGGACGATGTTCGCCTCGTCCGAGAACGGGGCGAACAAGGACAGCTTCGTGGTGCTCAACGGACGGGGCGCGCCGCCGCTCGTCTTCGGGGGCATCCCGCCGGCGTGGAACGACGACACCATCGCGCTGGTCAACTTCCGCGACGGCAAGCTCACGTGCTGTGATGTTGAGAAGGTATCCGCGCGGATCGAGGAAGGCATGCCTGCGGTCGAGGGCCGGAGGCGGAACCCGTGGCTCGGCCTGGCGCACCAGTTCGCGCAAGACGGCGCCGTGCGTTGGGGGTCGAATCTCGACCAGCCGAACAAGTTCGAGGTCACGGCGCTGGCCGTCTGCCCTGACATGGTGGTGGCGACGTTGTCCCACCAGCAACGAAACCTGGCTCACCCCCGGTGGTTCGTTGCGGCCTTCGACTCGCGCGAGGGCACACCGATCTGGTTCTGGCGCCACAACCTCCCCGGCGAGCCGCTGCCGGAGGGTCTGCTTGTCGGCCGCGAGGGGCAGGTCGTCGTGACGATGCTGGACGGGAGAACGCTCAGCTTCGGCCCGCAGCAACCTCCGACTGCGCGGCAAGGGTGAGGTCGCGAAGTAGCTTGCGCAAGTTCACGCCCCGGCCTCAATCCGCCGGCTCCCGCTGATCCGCGCGGGTCAGTGTCCGGGCGAGGATCAGCGCCAGCAGTACAGGCAGCAGGGCGAAGACGGCGACGTTCGCAAGAGAGGCCAGGGAGACCGGCGATCCTTGGCCGGCGTTGGCTCCGCTGATCACGGCCACGACCATTGGCACGAGAAGCACCAGACCGAGCGCCCCACCGGCGACTCCCATCCGCAGATGCAGCCTCTCTCGACGGCGGGCCGCCAGCCCGAGAAGCAGGCCCATGATGACGCCGCCGATCGCGGTGCCAATGGCCCCCCTCATGAGATTCATGAGTATCACCGCCTGCCCGGTCAGAGCGAGGTAGATCTGGTGTATCGGCACCACGCCGGTAGCCGCCATTCCGAGCGCCCAGCGCAATGCGCGAGGCCAGCGCGGTAGCACGCGGTCGGATGCCGCCATCCCCAGGCCGAACAGCGCGCACCCCACGGTGAGCACGATCCCGCTCTCCATCCACACCCACAAGGGCAGCCCCGAGTGCGAGACGGTCAGAATGATGCACCCCAGGGCGTTCACCACCAGCGGGGGAAACATGACGTACACTGCGGTGATCCAGGGAAGCGCCACCAGACGGAAGTCCCTCGGCAGCGCGTCAAACATCGGCGGCGGCGGCACGGGCTGCGGTCCGCTCATGATCATCCCTCTCATCTCTCGCCGGCGGCAGGCCTCGCCGCGGGATCGGTTCCCTACCCCAACGCAATGATATGCTTGACGATCGCCCGCCGAATCGCGTCGAGGTCTCCGACCTCAATCTCCGTGCTCGTCTTCAGGCGTTCGAGGAACTCACGCGCCGCCCGGGCCTTCCGGCGCGTGGCGCGACGGTCTGACTTGGAGGCCTTGGCGACAGCCGCCTCCAGCGTCGTCACGTAGCGCACGTCGTCGACGCCTTCGCGATAGCCCTCCCACGCGATGGTATCGATCACGCCATCGACGGTGGGATAGGCAATCGTGTGCGTCCGGAAGATGTGGTGGTCGAAGTCGTTCCAGGTGGCGCCCCAGGTGTGCTGGTACGCGTTGGTGGCAGCGCCGTCGTAGTCGTGCTGCCAGAGAAGCAGCCCGAAGTTGCGGCGATAGACCACGGGGTTCTCCACTCCCGTCTGTGGGTTGGCGTAGCTGAAGATCCTGTGCCCAAGGGCATGCCACTTCCCCACCTCCTCCCGGCTCGGCATCCCCGCGCGCACGTGCATGTCCTGGACGTCGCCCATCAGGTCCACGTTCTCCTCGTATCCGGCGACGAAGATCTTCCCGCCGGCCTCTCGCACGGCGGTCCAAGCCGGCCGCTGCGAGACCAACTCATCGCCTCGGCGCTCGTCCATGCCGTAGTAGTAGACAGTCTCGGTGCCGTAATCACTCGCGAAATCGATGATGTCACGGACGTCGCGCTTGATGGTCTCCAGGGCCTTGGGGTCCGTGGGGTTGCCGATGGGGATGGTGTTCTTGAGATACAGCGTGCGGTTGTCCATCCCAACCTCGGCTCGGATCTCAAGCACCTCGCCGAGGATCTCCTTGCGGATGCTGTAGTGCTGGCAGTTGCGCAGGCCGTGGGCGACCATGTTGGCCAACTCGCTCCGGAATTGAGTCCGGCTCTTGGTCCACGACGAGATCGTGCCCGCGCCGTCCGGGTCGAGCCGGCCGTGGTAGTCCATGCTGGAGGTGTAATACGGCGGCAGCAGCTCGAACGGCAGTACGCGGACTCGCAGCGTCAACTCTCCTACCGTGGCCTCCGGCGTCCTCAGCGAGATCGTGCCGGTGTACTCGCCCGCTTGCGCGTCTTCGGGCACGTGGACGGTGACCCAGAACTGCTTGTTGGTCCCCGCCGGGATATCAACGGGCTGCAGTTCCAAGCTGTCCCTGACAGGGAAGCTCTCGACGCTCATGGACTTGGATGTCCTGACCTCGCTGGGGTCGCTGATCCAGACTTCTTTCTCGCCATCCGGGAAGCGCAGCCGGAGATAGTTCTCCTGGTTCTCGTGGTCCACGCGGACCAGCCGGTCATCGTTCAGCAGCAGCTCAGGAGTCAGCAGTCTCTTCGACTTGTCCTGGCGGATCCCGACCCACGCCGTTCCGGCCTGGTACCAGCACTTGATGACCTTGATGTCCACATTGCCCGCTGGAATCACGCCGTCTTCCCCGCGAAGATCACTCGCGGTGATGCGCAGTGATTCGAGCGGATCCTGAACGGACACGACGAAACTCGCCGGCTCATACTCGCCACGAGCCGCCGTCAGCGAGAGTTCGTCGCCAACCGCGCCGCGTAGAAGCAGATCGTCCGGCAAGACCTTGACCGCTGATATGGGCGGCACGACGTAGATCAGCGCCTGTCTACCTTCGGCCTCGACCTCGGATAGAGCGTGGATGTTGGGGATGACATGGCTCAGACTGCCGACGAACCCGTCAAACTCAGCGGGCTCGTCCAGGCTGAGATACCCGCGGTCTCTAATAGCCGCGATCCGTGTTCGGAGCTTGCCGGTTCTGTCGGCGACGGCCCGGCGGATCGCGCCCGCTCTGGGTCGCAGGCTCGCTTGCTCCGGGAGGTCGCGATCGGCCTCGTCAAGCGCCGTCTCCCAGGCGCCGAGGCGTTCGTCGAGAGCCTGCTTCACGGGAGCCCAGCGCCTGGCCATCTCCTCGCGGGACGCTTCGTCCGTGGGCACCTCGCCAGCGATCTCAAGATCGTCGACATACAGCACCACTCGCTGTCCGGCCTCGCCTCGCAGATCGATCATGATGCGCTCCACGAAGGGGCTGACATGCTCGCCACGGACACCTGCCGCGTAACGTCCGACAATCGACCGCGCGATCGCCTGGCCGCGCGGGACGATGTCGTCTTCGATGGTCACCCACTCGCCATCGGTGGACTGGTAGAACGTGTTGGGAGCCGTGCATCCCGTGTATGTGGTCGGGGGGAAAGCGAAGCTCACCCCAAGCGTGACCGTGCCGGTCGTCTCGTCACCCACGAAGAGTCGCCCTGAGAAGTCCAGCCGGTCGCCAACAGGCACCCGCTTCGCCATTGGGATGTGCCACAGGAACCGCGACGTTTCGTCGAAGGTAACGTCCAGCTTGAACGATCGCTTGCCAGTGAAGGCTCTCTCGCTCGTGACCTCCTTGGCGTTAACCGTGTACCCCTTCTCATAACTCAGCCAGAACTGGACAGGATCGGCCCCGTCCTCGAAGTCCTGCGAATAGTGGAATGGCTCTGTCTGCTGAGAGGCGCCTTGGCTGGCGATGGTCGCCGCGAAGATTGCGGCAAGCCATTGGATGGCTGTCTTCATTGGCATTGTGGCTGTCTCCGGAGGACGGGCCGGTGTCTGTTCTCGCGGCTTCCCCTTTCCCCCGCCCACGCGCCTCACCCTCCCGCGTGCAGGGGGGCGCGGGCTCGCGGGGGAAGCGGCCCCCAACCGGTTCCAGGCTTCGAGGAGAGGCATTCATGAGAAGGTCGCTGACCGTCTGCGTGATCCTGTGTGCCGCGTCGCTCGCCGGCGCGCGAGCCGCGGAGCCGCTGATTATCCCCGTCCTGCAGGATCCAAGCCCGCTGATCGACGGCAGCCTGCAGGAGTGGACGAATCGAGGGGCGCTGCGCGAACTGGATCAGCCGGAGCAGGCCACCTACAACCCGGATGGCTGGAACGGGCCGGAGGATCTGAGCGGGTGGGTCCGCTTCGGGCATGACGACCGAGCCCTGTTCGTGGCATGCCACGTCGCGGACAGCTACTTCATCCAGGACCAGAGCGGCACGGAGGCGTGGCGCGGCGACCACGTCATGCTGACGGTCGACTTCATCCGCGGCGGCGATATTGCGGACGTGATGCAACTCGGGCTGAGCCCGGGGAGCCTCAGGACGACCGATGGCGAAGCCGACACGGAGCCGGAGCTGATCATCTGGAGGCCGGAGGGGATGAGCACGGAGGGGGCTCAAGTCGCGGCGAGGCTGACGCCGGAGGGCTACGACATCGAGGCCGCGATCCCGTGGGCCGTATTGGGCATCACGCCGGTCAAGTACCACACCTTCGGGCTGCAGCTCGGGTTCAGCGACTGCGACACCTCGCCGACGGTCCAGCAGAAGGCGATCTCGATCAGCACGGAACCGTGGCAAGCGCGCGACCCCGCGCGGCTGACGCCGGCGGGACTGGCTGACCGCGCGGGCAACTTCCCAGCCGGCGGGTTCCGAGAGGCGACGGAGTTGGCCCAGGCACTCACTCTTCGCCAGAACGAGAAGCAAGAATACGTTGTGGAAGTGGCCGAGCTTCCCGCCGGGATGATCCCGACGCTGAGCTTCAAGGCGAGGATAGAGAACCGCCTCGCGGGCGGATGCAGCGGACCGCTCAAGACAACGATCAATGGCGAGGGGATCGGACCCGCGAACATCGCGAACCGGCCGGCGCAGATGACGGCCCTGAGCGGCATCGAGCTGTCCGCGTGGTACGCTGCCGGCGTGCGGCTATGGTTTGGGCCGAGTTACGAGGCAATCGAAGAGAGTGACTACAAGCCGCTGGACGTCGTGTCTTACGATTACATCCTGCGGCTGGACGACATGTTCAGGGAGGGGCGCAACACCGTTGAGTTTGAGAACGTGGACCCTCGCCCCGAGATCGTGGTGGTGATGGATGATGTCGCGTTCAGTTGGTCGCCGCCGAGCCGGTTCAGGCCGGCAAAGGAGCTAAGGCCCGCGCCGACCGGCGCCATCCCGACCTTCGAGCCGCGCGCCGTACACGAGGTGGACTACGAGGTGCGCCCGCTGCCAGGCGGCGCCCTGAGCGTTGCCTGGGCGGGACGGGACCTCGTGTTCGAGTCGCGATTCAGCACTCCCGCCGGCGGATGGGCTGAGCTGAACGAGACGTCCGCCATCGGCTGGGACGGATCCACCGGCCACGGGCACAAGAAGTCGGTCGTCTTCGCTGGGAACGCGGGGGACCTGCGACTCGTCCGGTCCTTCGTTGCGCATGACGAGTGCATCCTGGTCCGGGACCAACTCACGAATCTGTCGAAAACCGACGACCTGCCCGTGATGCTCGCCCACTTTGCCGCGCCTGAGCCATACGAGGAGCTGTGGCTCAGTGGGCGGCCGCTCCCCCGCAGAGCCGGCGCCAGCGGCGTGCCGGCCAACCCGAGCATCGTGGCATTGGCCGAGGAATCGGGCTTCGCGATGGCGGCCCGTGATGATGTGTTTCGGATCCACCACCGCGCCTCGTGTGATGAAGATCGGGCCGAACTTGCGGACAGCAGCCTGGTTCTGCGTCCCGGAGTGAGGTATGAGCACGAGTGGCTCATCTTTCCATTGCCCGAACCGGACTACTGGCAGTTCGTCAACGCGGCCCGGCGACACTTTGGGACCAACTTCACCATTGACGGGTCATTTTGCTTCTATGACAACGATGCGCCCCCCTGGCGGATCCTCAAGGACACCGAGCGGGCGGGCGCGCGGTACCTATCGATGTCCCCGCAGAACTACTACAGGGGCATGTTCCCCCACGGGCCGTTCATGAAGACCCTCGATCAGACCAAGGTCATCGCGATGCAACGAGCTATCGAGGCGGTCAGCCCCCAGACGAAGCGCCTGCAGTACTTCAACTGCTTCAACCGCAGTCTCGCCAAGCAGAAGGAGGACCCGGATGGCTGGGAGGACTGTCAGGCCCGCATGCCGGGCGGCGAGCAAGTAACCAGCGGCGCGACGCTGTCGTTTTACTTCCCCACGCTGACCAACGAATGGGGCCGGGAAATGGACGAGTTGGCGGACTGGATGCTCGAGACGGTCGGGGCGGACGGTTTGTACTGGGACTGCTATGACTACTGGAACGTGACGCACTACGGCGAGCTATGGGATGGCTGGACGGCCGACATCGATCCGAAGAGTCACGAGATCATCCGCAAGAAGTCTCGCCTGACGCTGATCTCCTGGCCATGGCGCGAGCGGCTGACGGCCCGGTTGTTGAGCGAAGGCCGGCCACTCGTCGCCAACGGGAACCCGGCCCTCACCTCCGAGTACAAGTACCAGTTCCCTCGCTTCGTCGAGACCGCCGACATCAGCTCTCTGAGCAGGACCCACCTGTTCACGCCGATCGCCTTGGGCGACCACGTCACCGAGCGCAACGAGGTCGACAGCTTCCGATGGATGCTGCGGGCGATGGATTGGGGCGGGCTGTATTACTGGTACGGGCAGATCCCCACGCGCCCCGCATTTACCACCTACATGTTCCCCTTCACGCCGGTCGAGCTGCATCGCGGATACCTGGTCGGCGAGGAACGAATCCTCACCAAGGAAAGCGGGCTGTTCGGCTGGGGTGACGACCGCCCGTTCGAGGTCCACGTCTTCGACCGTCTCGGCAGGGAGACTGACGAGATCGAAGTCCCGCGCGTCGTGAAGGATGGCAAGGCGTACGCCGAGGCGCGCATCCCGGAGGGCTATGCCGTGGCGATCGTGGGTGTGGAGAGGTAGCAGCAGACTGAGCCATCACCGCTACGCTTACCGGTCGATGGTAAACTCGATCTCCGCATACGCCTCTACGGGCTCGGCCAACGGCAGCGCATCCTCCGTGTATAGAGGCTCATACCTGCATTTCGTGCCCTCGGCGATCACTTTCAGCCGCACGGGCCCGCTCGGCACGTCGGTCAGGTCGACTGTCGTCTCCGTGCCGCCCAGCCCATCAGCCACGATCCGGCCGTTCACCAACACGCTGAAGCTCTCTGGAGTCGCGCCGACATAGGTCCAGTGCACGGCAAGCGCGTCGGAGTCCACGACCGCGCGTCCAAGCGGAGCCCCGATCGCGACCACGGTCGTCTCCGGCGTCTCCTGGCGATACAGATCGACCAGCGCGCGGGTCAGGTTCAGGTAGAGATAGCCCCATCCGCCGTCGCCCCGGTAGCCTGGCGCCGAGAGCGACACGGGCTCGATGTCGTCGCTCAGCTCGACGCTGTAGGAATCGCCGTAGAGATCGCCGTCCGGGCCGTACCCCTGTCCTTCCATCTGGCCTGCGAACTCGTTGAATTGGTGGATCTCAATGAACTTCGGCCGGTGCCTGAGCGCAGACCGGAAGCTCTCCACATATGTCCACCCGTTGCGCCGTCCGAAGGCCCCCGGCCCAGTCCATCCGCGGCCGTCGAAAAACGCCACGGAGACGGTCAGCGCCTCTGGCTCGCCCTCGTAGGTGGTCAGCATCGGCTCGAGGCTGCCGTCCATCCACGACCAGTAACCCTCTTCATTGAGGTGATTGGTGTCGTGCTGAGAGCTGTGCCAACGGACAGTGAACTGCTCCTCATCGATCGGCTCTTGCCCGTCCAGCGCCTTAGGTCCGCCGCCGTTGTGGATGATCACGAGCGGCTTCTCCAGGTACTCGAGGAACAGCCCCGCGAAGCGCGGGTTGCGCACGTACGTGTGGTAAATCCAATCGAGTTCCTCGTTCACCGCCGTCGTCGTTGTGGCCGGTCCGTTATTGAGCCCCGGGTAGAGCACCACCCGTGGAACGGGGATGCCCTCATCGCGCATCTCCGCCAGCACATCCAGCGCCATCTGCGTCGCGTGGAGGATCTCGTTCGCGTGCGGTCCCCTCTCGTTCCAGTGCTCTTTCCCCCAAAGGTGATTCGTCCAGTCCACCACCAGGAAGTCCACGCCCGACTCGACCATCCAGATCATGTGCTGGCGCGTTACGTCGCGGTCCCAGGAGTGGAAGAACCCCATCACCGGCACCGCCTGCGCGGTGCTCCAATTCGCGTTCGATGGCGAGAACCACGGCTCCCACTGCATGCCGACGAGGTGGTCCGGATCCCTGGGCGGCGCCTGAAGCTCGCGCCGGAACACTCGCACCGTCACCGGCGCGGACGCGGTCGCCGACATCTCCTCCGGCATCCGAGTCCCGGTAATCAGATGCTTCCGCCACTGCAGCGATGGCCACTGGCTCATCGAGCCCGCCCAGAGCGCCCGGTGCGCCGAGCCGATCACGTGCGGTGGCGTTCCCTCATCGCCCGTTTCTCCCGGCCAACCTGCCGGGGGATTCGCGAAGAGCCTCCACCCATCGCCCGTATAGCTCAGCAACTGCCCGGCGCCTCGCTCCAGCCGCGCGAGCAGTCCCGCCGGGCCCTCGCCGTTTCGGGCCGCTACGGACAGCGTGTTTCTGCCTTCGCGCAGCAGCTCTTTGGAGACCGGAACGGGGACATCGACCATCCACCCCCCGAAGGCGCCAAGCGAGTGCCCGTTGATCCAGGCCTCTGCTGAATCATCCACGGCAAGCCAGAGCCCCGCGTCGTCAAGCGGGGCCTCAAGCTCGAAGACGCCCTGCGCGTAGATCGTCTGGTGATCCGCCAGCTCCTCCGCCCAGATCCACTCCTCCGCCGCCATTCCCGCGGCGCCGACGCCAACCTGGATCTCCCGAAGACCGGCGTTAGGCAGAGGCATGTGAAAGGTCGCCCGGCCATTCTCGTCCGCGATCTCGTGAGAACCCCACCGGGCGCCATCCACGTACGGCAGCAGCAGGCGCCCAACCGCCGGCTCGCCGGCCGCGAGGGTCGCCTCGGCCGTTACCGTGACCGCTCGCCCCATCCCGATCTCGCCCTCGCTCACGGACACGCGCAACATCACATCCTCGGCGGATGCCATCGTCATCACCCCAATCAACATCGTCAGTAGCGCTGTCATCATGTCCTCACTGTGCCGGCTCGGGGTAGACAAACGATGCGAGGTAGTTCGCGAGCCAGACCCACCGCTGAGCCGGGCGCCCGTCAAGGCCCGCCGCGATGCGGCGGATCTCGGGCAGCGCGCCCTCGATCCCGCCGCGGTCGTCAATGAGGCGCGCGTGCCGGAGGTATTCCCTGGCAAGCTCAGCGCCGCCTAGCAGCGGCCCTGCCACGCGCTCGAGAAACGAATCGAGGTCAGCCTCCGGGTTGTCGTCTGAACCGCAGTCGGCCAGGGCCAGATAGTTGAGTTCCGCGCCGGCGTGGAACGGAGAAGTTTCGCCGAACAGCGAGACGCCTTCGAATCCGTGTTGGATGCTCTTGCCGACCATTTCCGCGATCCAGTCCACCGCCAGCTCATAGCGAAATCGGTGCCAGAACGTGCCGAAGTGGGCCCGCATGATGTGTCGGTGCGGCCCCGGCGGCGCAACGCCGGCCTCCGTCCACTTGCCCGGACCGTGCGGGGCCACCCATCGATCACAGACCCACTGCACCAGCACGTCCTCCGGGAACTCAGCAAGGCATGCCGCGGCCCATGGCGGGACGCCCTCGCCGAAGCCGGGCGCCGCCTCACCCTCGTGAGGCTGCGGATGCGAGTATGTCTCAGCGACGATGAACGCGTCCTCGCGCACCGACCGAATCGCCTGAGCGGCCAGGGGATACATCAAAGCCATGTCGTCCCAAGAGAGCGCCGACACCGGGTGACTCCGGCGCGCTTCACATTGCCCGCAGCGGCATACGCCCGTGTCGCCGGTCTCCATCTGCACGCCGGCGATGTCGAAGGTCTCCAGCAGCCAGCGCAGCGACTCCTGGACGAATTCCTGGTTCTCCGGCCTGGAGGGGCAGGCGTGATGCGAGGGTCGCGGCCCGGAGATCCCGAAGTCGAAAACCATGCGCGCGCCTTCGGTGTCGACGGCATAGAGTTCGGGATGTGTCTGGAGGTGTTGCTCCAACGAGCGCTCCGAATCGCCCTCGTTATACACGCCGCCATACGCGTTGAGTCCGACACCAGGAAGCAGCATGACGCCGGACTCGCAAGCCACGTCGCACAGCCGGTGCACCGACTCGGCTCCGCCATGCGCATCGCGCAGCAGTCCCCAAACGACGACGCCGTCGATCCCGTGCCGGCCGCACCACCGCAGCAGACAGGAGTAGTCAGCGATGAAGGCCTCCGGCGTGCGGCTATAGGCGTTCGACGCGCCGTAGTCGTGCCCGCCAGGGCGATTGAGCGCCCAGGCAGTGCAATGGTCCCACGTCCAGAAGAGCCGCGTGCGGATCGGTGACTCAGTCGGCATCTCATTCTCCTCTACGCCGGATCGGGCAAGATGGGCGTGCTCTGACGCATCTTCGGCGACCGGCGCGAAGTCACCTACCCCAGGAGGCCTTGGCGAGCGAGGCCTTACGATGCGCGCCGACGAAAGAGGCGGAGCCTGCACCGACAGCCCCTCGAGGAGGATGTGATGCGCCGACTGCCTGTGACGCTCGCCATTATCGTGGCTCTCAGTGGGTTGGGCGGTGGCGCGTGGGTCGAGGGCCAAGGGAACCTGCTCGCCAACTCCAGCTTCGAGATTCTGGACGAGGACGCGCTGCCCGCGGACTGGAAGGCGGGCACCGGCCCTGATGCGGTCTTCCTCGATTCCGCGGCCGCCCAGGACGGCAAGCGGGGGCTCTACTTGCACCTCGATGGGGGCGAGGCCCAGCTTTCGCAGCGCGCGTACTTCAAGCTCGAGCCCGGCAAGACCTACACGTTCTCCGCCTCCATCCGGACAGAGAACCTCGAGCCGGCGGCCGACCTGGGGATACAGATCATCAACCTGGGTTGGTCATTCGGCTACCAGTCGCGACTGGCCATCACCGAGAGCACCGGCGACTGGCGCCGCGCCAGCAAGACCTTCGTTTGCCCCGCCGCCGACGCCTTCCCCTATCAGGGGCGAGACAACGTTCAGTACCTGGCGATGGTCCACGTGAAGGGCGTCACCGGAGAGCTGTGGCTGGACGCTCTGCAACTGGAAGAGGGTGCCGAGGCCTCTCCGTACACGCCCTTTGCGGGCGACAACGCCACTGCCGGCGTCCAGCCGCCTGGTCGCGCGGACGAGCGTGCCCGCAGGTCGTTCCGGAGGGCCGTGTACTACGAGGTGCAGGATCCGCTGTTCGAGGAACTGCAGGGGACGGAGCCCGGACCCG
>CAZKUN010000257.1:0-12671 GCA_964555935.1 uncultured Armatimonadia bacterium
GAGTCACTACGACGGGAAGGGCATGAGAGGGTCAGAACCGAGACAAAGACGGACGGGCACGATCAGAGCTCCTGACATGTGCTGACTTTCAGTGCCACGTTCCCGCTGTCACTCGCACAAGCTCCATCCGCCCCGGAACTGGGGGCGTTCCGGTTGCCCGGCGTCAGGCTGGTCCTCCTCCCCCGGCAACCTACGAGAGCCACACCCACCACCACCGACCCGTGTCAGCTCCTGCCCGCGGGCGCAGCACCCAGTGACCGCCCCACCACCCAGCTCTGCCGTGTGAGTGATTCGATCCCATCTCTTCTTCTCGCTGGCAATTCCGATGCGGACGACGAGGTACTCGCGTCTGTCGAGGCAGGACGGCAAGCTGCTGACGAAGCGCGAGGTTCTCGAGCACGAGATCGGTCAGGTCCAAACGGCGGCAGAACAGAAACGAGAGCAAGTGCTTCAGCATCTTCATGTCGACGAGGACTATCACCACGAGCCCCAGAAGTCAACGCTAACAGGTCGGACGGAGTTTGTGCGAGCCACAGGAGCCTGGGACGCAGGTCCATGACGGCCGGAGAGGAAGAAGTTCGCGCTTGACGGGCTCATCACGCGCCAGGAGCCGATCGTATGTCAGATCTGACCGTTGGTTATGCATCTGCCGAGATCACGCCGCCGCTCGGCGTTGCGATGGCGGGCTATTCGGATCGCACGACGGGCGCGACGGGAGTCCACGACCCGCTGATGGCGCAGGCCTTGGTGTTCGGAAGCGGCGGCGTTGCGTGCGCGTTGATCGCCACAGACCTCATTGGGCTGGATGAACCCGTGGCGACCGAGGTGCGGCAGCGGGCCGCCGAGCTTTCGGGGATCCCGGCGGAAAACGTCATGGAGTGCGGGAGCCACACGCACTGGGGCCCGACGGTCTCGGCCACCTGGTACACGTCGCCGGCGGTGTCGGATGCGGTTTCCGCCGAATACCGGGGCGAGTTGGTGGATACGCTTGCGGGGCTGGTGGCGACGGCCTTTGGGGATCGCAGGCCGGGCTCTCTCGGGGCCGCGACCAGCTTTGCCGCCGGCATCACGTTCAACCGACGCCTGATCGGCCCAACGGGCGAGGCAGCAATGCAGTATACGCTGCCACCAGAGCAGGCTGCGGTGGCCAGTAGGGAAGGCAACCGTCTGGCGCGGGCGTGGGCTCGCGGCGAGCACAAGGGGCCGAGGCTGTCGGCGCCGCTGGCGGATCTGGCCGGAGATCGCGTCGGCGTTGCTGACGGAGAAGTCGTCGTGTTGCGCGTCGATGGGAGCGATGGCCGGCCGATGGTGGGGATGGTGAACTTCGCCGGGCATGCGGTGTGCGGCGGAGGCGATCACCATCACTTCTCGGCGGACTATCCGGGTTGGGCGAGGCTGGGGTTCGAGGCGCTCATAGGAGCGCCGCTCCTATTCGCGGCCGGGTGCTCTGGCGACCAGGTGCCCCGGTGGCGGGGTGATGGCTCGCGCGAGCGCGTCGGGAAATCGCTAGCGGCGGAAGCGGCGCGGACATGGTTGGCGATTGAGGACTCGCGAGACGATGTGCCGCTGGCGTGCGCTCGGCAGGTTGCGATGCTGCCGATGAATCCCAACATCCCCTCGGTGCCCGAAGCGGAGGCGAAGCTGGCCGCCCACGCGGATCCGGATGACGCGGCGGCGAACATGGACCAGTTCATGCTGCAGCTCGCCAAGGAGATCGCCAACCATCCGGACGGCTACCCGGCGGAGATCTGGGCGATGCGCATCGGCGACCTAGGGCTGGTGGCAATTCCGGGCGAGCCCTTCGCGGAGATCGGCCTGCAGATCAAGCAACGCTCTCCCTTCGCGCAGACCATGGTCGTGAGTTGCGCCAACGGGCTCTCGGCCTACATGCCGACCGATGACGGATACACCGAGGGAGCGTATGAGCCTAGCTTCACGCCGTCCGGACCCGGATCCGAGCGGGTGCTTGTTGATACAGGGCTTGCATTGCTGAACCAGTTGGCTCAATCGAGCACGCGGGCGGCGCCAAAGGCGACAGAGATCAGTCCTGGGACCCCACGGGGCACCGAGAGACACGCGCTGGGCGAATCAGGAGGCATGCCATGAAGGTGTTCATCGAAACAGACCTCGAGGGGATCAGCGGAGTCACGATGTTCGATCAGACCCGGGACAGGACTCACCTCCTCTACCAGGAGGCCCGACATCTATTGACGGCCGAGATCGGCGCCTGCGTTCAGGGATGTCTTGACGGCGGAGCCACCGAGGTGATTGTCAGCGATGGCCACGGCGGCGACTTCAACCTCGTCCCCGAAGACCTACACCCCGAGGCCACCTACATCACAGGTCCGGGCAGGCCCGGGCCGGGCCGCGGGAGGGACGAGTCCATCGATGCCATGATCCTGCTGGGCTACCACGCGATGAACGGCGTGCAGGACGCGGTCCTCCACCATACTCAGAGCTCCCTGGGCGAGAACAAGTACTGGTACAACGGGGTGGAATCCGGCGAGATCGTTCAGAGCGCGATCATCGCGGGCTGCTTGGGCATCCCCGTCATCATGTGCACCGGAGACACGCGATGCTGCGAGGAGGCCAGACGGTTCCTGGGCGAGCAGATCATAACGGTGGAGGTCAAGGAGGGCTTCAGCCGCACGAGCTCCAGGATGCTCGCGCCCAAGAAGGGACGAGAGCTCGTGCGAGAGGGGGCGAGGAGGGCCATGTCGGTGATCCCTCTGTGCGAGCCGTTCAGGCTGGACCTGCCCATCACAGCCCGCCTTCAGCTCAATGACAAGGACGCCATAGACAGGCTACTCGAAGCCGGGCTGTCCGAACGCATCGACGACTTCACGGTGGAGCGGATCATTGAGGACCCGATGGAGCTCTACAAGTTCTAGCCCGGGCCTTTCACGCTTACGAGCGCGCGAGATAGCGCTTAGTCCACGGGCACGCCGCCTATAACGCAGTGCCGGAGGATGAGATACCATGGACATGACTTTCGGAGCGGACCTGCCTTGCCTCGCCGGCTGCCTGCTCGGGATCGTGTGGCTGGGCATCGTCGCGCTGTCCGCAAGCGGCGCGGACCCGATGGACGGCCTGGTCGGCCACTGGAGACTGCAGGGGGACTGCAAGGACTACTCGGGCCATGGCAACCATGCGACGGCCCACGGTGCAGACCTGCGGGCCTCCGGGCGCGACGGTGCGGCCGGCGCAGCGGCTGCGTTCGACGGCATCGATGACTTCATGGACGTGCCCCACAGCGACTCGTTGGGCCTCGGCGCAGGCGATCTGTCCATCTCAGTCTGGGTGAGAACAGATGAGGTCCTCGACGACGTGATCGGCGACATTCTCAGCAAGTATGATCCCGAGCTACGCCGGGGCCTCAACTTCAGCGTGAAGCACCACGCCGGCATGAGCTCCAGCACGTCGAACTGCCGCAACCTGCACTTCGGCATTGACAACGCTCAGATCGACCCTTACTGGATCGACTGCGGCCGCCCGGGCAACGCCATCTTCATCACGGCGATGGCCGTCTACGCGGACAACCTGTACGTGGGCACCTTCGAGACCCATGCGGACGAGACGGGGCACGTATTCCGCTACCAGGGAGGCGATCAGTGGGAGGACTGTGGCTCACCCGACAACAGCAACTCCGTGTTCTGCATGGCCGAGTACCGGGGCAAGCTGTATGCCGGGACCGCCCGCTACCGCGCGCAAGGCTCCGCGCTTCCGGAGTCTACTAACCAGAACCCCGGTGGTCGGGTCTACCGGTACGAGGGTGGCCAGACATGGGTGGACTGCGGGCGTCTCCCCGAGGCGAACGAGGTCTATGCCATGGTGGTGTACCGGGATGAGCTCTACGCCATCCCCATGTACTCCGCGGGCGTGTTCCGCTACGACGGCGAGCAGAGCTGGGAGTTCTGCGGCATCCCGGGCGATCAGCCGTCCATGGCACTGGCGGTCTACAACGGCAGCCTCTACCAGGCGGGCAACTTCAGTGCGGGTGTCTGGCGCTACGAGGGGGGCGAGGACTGGACGTTCTGTGGGAAGCAGGCCCAAGAGAGCCAGACATACGGCTTCGCGATCTACGGGGGCGACCTATACGTGAGCACGTGGCCGCACGGCTCCGTCTTCCGCTATGGTGGGGGAGAGGAGTGGATCAACGTGGGCCGGCTGGGCGAGGAGATGGAGGTCATGGGGCTGGCCGTCTACAACGGCAAGCTCTACGGCGGGACCCTCCCTCTGGCCCAGGTGTACCGCTACGATGCCGACGACGAGTGGGCGCTCACCGGACAACTGGACACCACACCGGATGTGGTCTACCGGCGGACCTGGACCATGGCGGTCTATCGCGGGAAGCTGTTCGCGGGGACGCTGCCCTCAGGCCATGTGTTCGCGCTGGAGGCGGGCAAGAACGTGACGCATGACGCGTCGCTGGAGCCCGGCTGGCGACACATCGCGGCCGTCAAGGACGGGGGCGAGATGCGGCTGTATGTGGACGGCGCGAAGGTGGGTACATCCGGCGTGTTCGATCCGGCCGACTACGATATCTCCAACGACAGGCCGCTGCTGATCGGCTCCGGCGCCCATGACTACTTCAAGGGGAGCATGAGCGACCTGCGCATCTACAACCGGGCACTGAGTGAGTCCGAGCTTCAGGAGTTGGCCGGAGGATAGGCTGAGCGCAGCGTCCTCTGACGCGGCCACATCAGGAGATGGACCCGCCCTCAGTTGTCGTCCGCCGCCAGCCTCTCTTGGCGCACTCGCCGTAGCTCGGCTACCTTCTCATGGCTCAGCGGCTTAGCGCCAAGCTGCTCGGCCATGAAGATCGTGTGGGCGCAGAACTCCACGGATTCCATGCGGGAGCAGGCCTCGTGCACGTCGGCCCCGATGGTCAGCGTGCCGTGGTAGGCGGTGAGGAACACATCCGCGGTGTGGATGACGGGGCCCAAGGCGTCGGGCGCCGTCATGCTCCCCGGCACTCCGTGCTCCACTAAGGGCGCATCCCCCAGGCCCATCGTCATCTCGGTCAGCAGATCGTCAGGAAGCGTGCGGCCCGCGGTGGCGTAGGCCGTGGCGGTGGGCGGGTGTGCGTGGACCACACCGTTGACTTCCTCCCGCGCCCCGTAGACGTACAGGTGCGGAGGCACTGAAGTGAATTGTGGCCTGTTTGGTTCTCCCGTGGGATAGGATAGAACGGTCCACTGAATGTCAAAGGCGTAGGTGGGGTCCAAACACAGAAGCCTGAGGGGAGTGGATCGTTCATGTTGGCGATCGGATCGCATGTTGGTCTGCGATCACCTCACGGCCGCACCTGAAGACGGTGATCGCTGGTCACACCCGAGGCGAGTTCGGTGACCCGGATCGTCCACTTACCGGGCGTGTCATTGCCGGCCAGGTCGAAGGTGACCGACAGCGCGCCATCTCGTGCGGCGTAATAGCCGCTCAACTCCGCCTCGCGCTGCTCCGAGTCCAGCAGTTGGACGTGTACGGGGATCATCGCGTCAATTGCTTTGCCTGTCGCATCCGCGACGGTGACGTGCACCTCAACCTGCCGGCCGCGCCGCGCCGAGTCGGGAGCGGAGATGGCGACCTCGGCGATTGGGCGATCCGTGATCATGAACAGCTTGCCGCCGCCCGGTCCGATCGATACGTCAAGGCGCATGTCTTCCTGAGTCTGCCGTGTATCGACAGGCGCCTGGGCGACGAGGTCATACACATGCCCCGCCTTGCGCCGAACCGTGACGGTCGCCTCATTGGGCAGCCCCTTCTCCATGACCATGCCGTGGTGGCCGACGTAGTCCCCGAAGCCACGCTTGTCATTGACCAGGAACAGGTAGTCGGTGGAGCCATATTGGCGGAAGCGTGGGATGACGTCGGGGTCCGACGTCTCACCATAGCGCTGGTAGAAGTCGTCGAGCTGCCTCCGCAACTCGGCGGCCGCGTTCTGGAGCTGCGCTTTGGCCTCATCGGCCTTCTTGCGCTGACGCGAGATGCTCTGAATGTGGATGTCGGTGAGGATCCCAGGCGCGAGGTTCTCGTCGGCGATGATGATGCCGCCCCGCTGCTGGAAGGCCCTGATCCGTTCGGCCACAGATCGGGGCAGGACGTCGCAGTTGGGCATGGCCAGCACCTCGTAGTCATCGAGCCCATCGCGGAGGATCGTCTCCTCGTACACGACCCGTGGCTGCAGCTGGGCCCACTGGAGGATCAGGTGCAGGTCGGCCTCCCAACTGTTGCCCCATCCCCAGCTGCCGCGACGCGCGAACATCTGCGACGCGAAGCTCTCGAGCAGGGCCACATCGGTCTCCCGATCAGGGATCAGCTTCAGTGACGGGCCGAGTGGCTGGATCACGTCTCGCACCAGCTCGCGCAGCACCCGCCAGCTGCCGTCATTGGTGAATCGATAGTCCCCGGGCTCGCCAAGGGGCGAGACGAGGGAGCCCCAACCGTGGTACATGACCCCCTGCACTGGACGCGAGAGCTTCGACCAGAATGCCTCGCGCATGTGGTCGGGCGAGATCGTGATGTACTGGGCATCGGGCTGTTCGTTCTCCCACGAGGCACGTTTCGTGGGATCCTCCGGCGCCTCCGGGGCGGCGCCCGACCGGTACCAGATGACCTGCGTCATCTTCATGACGTCTTGGCCGGGACGACCACCCGCCATGGCGAAGAGCTCGTCGGCGGCTTGGCCGATCTTGATCGGGTCGGGGTAGCTGCAGGTCCACTGTGACAGATAGTCGACGGTGCCACCGGCCCCCCACTTGCTCGGGCAGCGAACGGCCGGGTCGAACCACGACCAGATGTCGTTGCGCCCGGTCGACTTGGTGCCCTCGCTGATCCGGCTTAGAAGGGCCGGCCAGCCGTCGCCGCCACCCCAGAACCAACGGTAGTACTCCAGATTGGGGTCGTCGTCCTCGATGATGCGGTCAGCGGGAAAGCCCGGGATTTCATGGTAGGACACACCGGCCTTCTGGTTGACCAGCGGTGGGATCTCGACACCCGCATGGCGCTTGTAGGCCTCTACATCGACCTCGCAGAATGAGACCTGAGTACTGTCCCGCATTTCGGACTCACACATCACCGCCTCGAGAGCCGGCATGTGTCCATAGGTGCGCACCACGGACGCCCCGACGTCGAAGGCGTAGGCCTGCATCTCGGGGTAGTTGCCGTTGACGTTCCCAAGGCCCCGCCCCTGGCGGTCACGGCGCTGGTACCAATCGGCGAGCCGCGTGTTGTAGAGGAGCTGGCTGAGGAACGGATGGCAGTTCGCGAACACGCCGACGCCTGCGACGAGATGATCATCGAAGTCCTTGAAGTACGTGAAGCGGTCGGAGCCGCTCAGCTTGTCGGTGGGTCCACCAGCGTTCCACACGTCACCCCAACTACTGAGCCATATCCACTCGTGTGTGAACCCGATGTCCTTCACGCGTTCGAGGTCACCGCCGCCCCACAGGATGACGGGCATCGCGCCGGGGATCTTGCGAGGCACGACTACGATCGGCAGTGTCTTCTCGGCGCGGATCGCCTGGCCGCCTGCCACCGCCTCAATCGTCGCCATAAGCTCGTAGTCGCCGGGCCGAAGCGACGTGTCTACGGGCAGGGACACCGTGTGAGATTGGGCAGGGGCGAGTGACGGCAAGGCAAGGTCTCGGGTGACGCCCCCGAGCGCGACCTGTACGGTCGCGCCGGCCAGTGGCTCACCGGACTCGTTGGTGACAGCGAGCGTCACCATGGCATCCGGCTCCATGCGGACGAACGCGCGGCGACCGCTGCTGATGTCGCCGGACAACCTCTCAGCGAAGGGCAAGGCAATGCCCCGGCTGATGCGCACATCGTCGAAGTACGCGGGCGTGCCGCTGTGGGTGCTTCCATAGCGGTCACCGATGGTGAGGTGGTACGGGCCAGGCACGATGGATGCGCGTCCGGGATGGGACTGGCGCCCGGCCGGCTCGCGGTTGAAGTAGAAGCGCCCGGTGCCCGCGCCGTCGTAGGTGAACGCCACGTAGTCCCAGCGGTCCGGCGAGAGCTGGCAGTCCGCCGACGCCCAATCGGCGTAGTCGGTGCCGAACCCGAGTAGCGCGTGGAACCGCACCTTGTACTCGTCGATCAAGTCCACACAGAGCTGGTAGTCGCGGTTGGCGTCCTCGCGCGGCGTCGCCGAGGGGATGTGCATCTTGTCGAGCAGCGTCATGCGGTTGTGGACGCTGAACTCCGGCTTTGGCTTCAGCCACAGCTCAATGGTGAACGCGCCCTCGGGGGTAAGGCCCTCACGCTTCGTCACCGTTGCGCCAACGGCGACATCCTCGCCGGAGTGGGCCTCGTGGGACTCGAGACACGACCCTTCGCGGCCGCCGGCCACGAAGCGCGACTCGCCCCGGAGTTCCAGGTCGTAGCCGTTACCGGAGGCGTCGGTGGCTTCGCTGCCTGCATCGAAGGTCCAGCGGGCAATCACAGCATCCTGCGCGAATGCCGCCTGCGCCGTGAGGACGCAGCCCAAAGCGAGGCCGAGAACTCCCGTCCACGCACCGCAATGACACATCCGTCGAAGCGTCAGCATAACTCAGCTCCTACTCGAGGACTTCGATCTGCACCGGCTTGTACACGCCACCTGCGCCCACGGTGTTCATGGCGCGGATCGTGATCTGGTTCGGGCCGCCCCACTTGAGCTGCTCGGTCACGTCAACCTGGAACTCCCTGTCGTACCCCTCCGGGCCTACGTCGTGGTCACCAACATACACGCCGTTGACCCAGATCCACGCGGACTCGTCGACGGCCAGACAGCGCAACTCAATCGCGTTGAGCGTCTCGGGCTTCGGAGGCAGCGTGATCGTGCGGCGGTACCATGCGACCCCAATGTAGTCGTGTCCTGCATCCTGCCAGACCTGCTCGATGGCGATGTCCTCCCAGGCGGCGTCGTCGAAGTCGGCAGTGTGCCATCCATTCAGGTGTCCCGAGCGCTCAGGGTCCAGGCGGAACTTCCAACCATCCTTGGGCAGCGTGATCGTCTGCACGATGCGCACGTCGTGGTCCCAGTCCTGCCGGTCGCGGATGAGGACGATGTCGCGATTGAACGGCCAGAGCGCCTTGTTGATCGCTTGACGCGTGGCGCCGTCGGAACTCTGACGCGCGGCGTTCAGCAGTTCCACCACCTGCGCGGTCCGTGGTCGGACGCTGAGCAGCACGTCGATGGCGGTGCGACGCACGAATGGGTGCTCATCGCTGATCGCGGCCCTCAGTCGCGGCAGCGCGTCCTCGAGGGGCAATTGGCCCGCCGCCAGCACGGCGACGCGACGGACGACGGGCCGCTCATGGCCTAGCGCGTCCAGCAACGCGGTGCGGCCGGCGTCGCCCTGGTCTTTCAGGAGTCTCGCCGCAGTGTGCTGGACGACAGGATGCGCATCGCCCAGTGCCTTGACGAGTACAGGCACAGCGTCCGCCCCCTGGCCGGTGGCCTGCAGCAGGGCTAGCCGCCGCGCAGTCGGGGAAGTCTCGTCGGCAAGGGCGGCCACGCTTGAGATGATGATTGCCGCTGTACACAACGCGATCGCGCTTAGACGCATTGGGCTGCCTCCTGCGGGCTTGGATCTCATTGGACGGCGACATGGACTACCGGCGTGTGGCGGACCTGGCGGGCGCCGGAGTAGTTTGTCTCAGGCAGTAGCACAAGCCTGCTTGTGGCGGTCGCAGCATGCCAAGTGAATCCCGGATCCTGGGCGACGGCGATCCGAGTGTTCCCCACGTCGCTCACATAGACTCCGTCCGGTCGGTTAGCGTTGACTTGCTCGCCTCGTGGTGGTGGTCCTCCCAGACATGAGTGTACTGAAGAACGTGCTCCCTGTTTGAATGTACAAGTTCGGATGGGAATCGTGTCCCACCGAAAAACTCAGTCCACGCTGGAATCTGGGGCTGTGTGCAGGGCGACGGTGATGGCGATCACCGGCTGGTATCTCACCGAAGAGGTTCTCTGACCACCAGCCGGGAACTGGTGCTCTGACAACCCTTGCGACCCCAGTGGGAGCCGCTCATTAGGTTCGCAAGGGTTGACGGAAATCCGTACCATGTCAACGCCCAGGAGCCCCTCTACGGCCCTGGGAAGCGGTCTTCGAGTCTGCGACTATCGCAAGGCTCATGACTTCGGGAAAGTACTTCCCGCTCTGCCTTGTTGCCGTCCCCGAAGCCCGGAAAGCCTGGAATTCAGGGCTTTCCGCTGGCTCGCGATCCTCCACCGCCAAACGCCAATCCCCACGGAGAGCCCACCTGACACCGCTGGCCCCACGAAGCTCGTTGCCGCTCCCGTCCTCAGAGGACTCCACCACAGATACCATCGGATTGTCGCTTCATCAGCCGAGACGAAGCCCAACGCCAGCACCACCCCGGCGAGGCCTATCCATGCGCGCCGACGAACCGTCCGGTGCCGCCGCCCGGCCATCCGGCGCCCAGATCGGCCTCTGGCGACTCGGATGGGATACGTCGAAGGGACAGTGGGCGAGCCGATGGACGAAGATAGCGCGACGCCATCGCGCCGCGCTGTGGGGATGTGGCGCTGAAGGGTGGAGGCAGGATGCCTCGGGGGCTCAACTTCTTAACGCGTACCACGCGACGGACTACGGGACAGGCGAACGGATGAGCAGAACCGCTCTGGTCGTGCTGACTGGTCTGGTTGTGGCAGTGTCCGCCACCTCAGCGGCGGAGCCGACGCTCGGCGAGTGGTACTGCGTCGGTGCCCTCAAGGGCACGCTCCGCGGCCTTCACCTCAGCTCATTTGCGCGCGTCGGAAACTCGAACATCGGCTTCCCGGGGTTCATTGACCAGGTTCGGACCAATGGAGAGCCGACAATGCCCCTACCCACGAAGAACGAAGCCGCCCGGCGCGATGTGCACCCAAAGACCACTCTTGCATCTGGCGGCGAGGCGGCGGCCGTCATCGTCTACCCCAACGCGCGAGCCGACTATGCGGAAATGGCGGAGAGGGTCAGCGCCGCCGTCAAGGACGCAACGGGCGTGGCACTCGACGCGAAGCCGGATACGGCGGTGACGGAGGAACGGCATCCGGTGCTGCTCGACGAGTATCGAGACCGCAACCTGGTACTGCTGGGGCGCGTCGGCATCAACCGGGCGATCTGGGGTGTTTACAACCGCTTCCTCTGCGCCGTCGACGGCTACTACCCCGGGGGCGACGGGTATGTGTTACGGACGGCGTCAAACGTCTACTCCAACGGGGCGAACAGCATCATCGTCGGCGGCTCGTCGGACGCGGGTACGGCGCGCGCGGTGGAGAAGTTCATTGCACTGGTCGAAACGCAGCCGCTCGAACAGGGGGGACTCGGTGTTCCCTGGCTGCTCGAAGTCGAGCTGGACGGAACATGCAGAGAAGTGTTTGACGCGGACGAATCGCATCAGATGGGCAGACCATTCGTGGAGTCGGGTCACGCCGGGGGGCCGGCGAGGCGATTCTACGAGAACACCATGAGCTACTACTGGTCAGGAAGGAAGTCGTACCTCGAACTTGGTCTGAGGCATCTGGACCGCACGTTGAGGGAGGCCGAGACCGGCGGGACCGCCACGAACATCCCTGTTTTTGGTCATTACGGGGATGAGTTCTTCGTGCGGGCCTATGACATGATTGATGACACCGGCATTCTCGATGCCGATACAATCCAGAAGGTGGACTCAGTTCTGCTGGACCTCTTTGCGGTCAACTACGAGCAGAAGGAGGCCAGTTACAGGGACCGCATCGAGACGCTTTCCGCGGGTCTCTCGATAAGCGATCACGATAGCGCCATGTGGTCGGCCGACAGGGTTCTGTGCGATTTCATCCTGCGGAAGATGGACATCCCTGCGGCCTTCAGGTCTCGGGGAGAGTACCGCCGCAAGCTGGTAGTGGACGCCTTCGACATGCTCATCGGGAGCCGGTGGCAGGGGTGCTCGCTCGGACAGCCGTATACCGATGTGCCCACGACAGCGATGTTCCGGCACGCTCTGGAGATGGAACGTTACGAGACGTTCTTTGAGAGCGGGAACGCCAGGCGGGCCGCTCTTTACCATCTGATCCGGGCAGAGAACACCGGCGGGCGCGACATCGGCACGCAATGGGGCGCCACATCCGGGCTCTCACACTTCAAGCTCTATCTGTCCATGTGCGCGGGGTACTACGGTGACGGCGAGCTCAAGTGGTTAGTGGAGAACATGGCCGGAGGCTGGTCGACGCCCCACTACGGGCGCTATGTCAACCGCGCGCACCTCTACTTCCCGGGAGAAGAGGTCCCGAGCTCGGCGCCTTCGGGCGACCTAACGGGAGCGGTCTCCCTTCCGCTCCAGCGTGTGACGTACGAGAGATTGATCGCGAGCGGGGCTTCCGGGCTGTTCGGCGCGAGCACCGTCGAGTATCCGGACACGTTCGATTTCGCGGCCATCCGCAGCGACTACACATCCGCAGGCGACCACATCCTGCTCGGCGGCGCCGCCAGGGACGGTCTTCCCTACAGCAATGCGATCTTGAGGCTGACTTCGCGCGGGAAGCACCTCCTCGGGCACAGCACGTCGAGCCTCTACTACTTCCAGAACGGGCTCGACATACAGGACACGTCAGAGTGGAAGACCGACGCTGTCCTGCCGCGAATGGCCACGCTCTCCGGGATATCATCGACGAAGAGGACGGCGTTCATCCATTCCAC